>JAIDCZ010000009.1 GCA_029055565.1 Clostridiales bacterium | reverse complement strand
TTCGAGGTAAACGTTGACGAATTGTGCGCCGACGGCAATACCGAAAAGGTTATCGTGAACAAAAACCAAATAATATCGCGCTCGCGCAAGATTCTTATTATAGTTTCTACCGCGTGCGCCGTGGCGGTTGCCGCAATTATAGTCTTAGCTATTGTTTTGGGCTATCAACTAAACAAGCCTGCGCCGCACGGCAATAATGAGTATACCGGAGAGTGGGGTGTGAGAGGTGAGTTGTATGAGTGGGGAGAATTTGACGACGAAATCGGGCTTTTTGCGGTGCCACAATCAAAGTGGAATCATATTCCGAGCGAGCGTAACGTTGCTATCCCCGCAGACGAGGTTTACTGGGAAAAGTATACCTTAACCGCCGAGCAAGATTATATTTTGCGCGTCGAGTCGAGCCCGAACGGATGGAACGGACATGCAATCGGAATAAGCGAGCCGGCCGTCGGCTTAAAGTACGACGCGGATATATTCGATATAACGTTTGTCGTTGACTACTTTAACGTGTACTACAAATTGACGGTAAAACAGCCTTGCCAAAACGAGCCGATATGGCTATACCGAAAATCTGCCGTAGGCGAGCAGATTACCGAGCAAAGCAAGCCGTCGTCAAAAATGATTATAAACGCGTACGCGCCGAGCGCGGAACAAGCGTGACGGTCGCTTGCTCAAGCGTAGGTGTTTGCATATAACTTTCCTCTATCAAAAACCGGCAAGGCCGATACGCGCTTTGCCGGTTTTTGATTTACGTTTGCTTTACGTTAAAGTATGTAGTAGTAAGGGTCGTTAAGGTTGTCGCCGAGATTGAGCGTGCCTTTAACCTTGGTGGGGATTTTCTTTTTGTACTTGTTGGCGCCGTCCAAATTCTTGTTGGCGGTAAGCTCGATAAGGTTGTCGAGCGTTATATTGTACTCGTCGTATTCGCCGCCGGTAGGGGTGTAGCAAAGCTTGGTGTCGCACTTGACCGAATCGATTTTTCCGTCCTTAAGCGTAACTTCTATATCGGCGTCCTTTATAAGGTATTCGGTATTGAAGTAGTTGTTGACGGTAATCACGCTGTCGTACGGATTGGTGTTAATCATATCGACGATTTTCTTTTGCACGTTTGCCGTGCCCTCGCGGCCGAGGTAAATTTTGTACGTCGTTTCGGTGCCTTTGACTTGCTTTTTGATGCAGTCTATTTGCGACGCGTTCAGCTTGACCATGTCGGTCAAAAAGTCGAATTGCGTATTTGCGTCTACGACGTCGGTTATGCGCGTTTGCGTATTGGACGACTTTCTGGAAATGAGCCAAACGCCTTGGTTGGCCTCGTCCTTGCCGTTGACGTTGCCTAGCGTGTACTTGTAGTTTTCCTTGCCGTCTTGCTCGTCGTGCGCCTTGTAGCAGTAGGAGTGGTTGAACCAAACGTTGTTTTCGTCGTCGGTTACCTTGTACATTCTCGCTTTGTAGCTGTCCGTTGTGGCGAGCTTGTTCCAGCCGGGGTCGAACTCGTTTTTGGCGTTAAGGTCGAGGGAGTAGATGGGGTCGTCCTTCAAGTCCTCGATAGCGGCGTTGATTATTTCCGCTTCGCGTTGAATGTCGGCGGCGGTGTACAAAATGCCGGTGTTGGCGCTGTTGGGTGTGGATAGCGCACCGACGTTGCCCGCTTGCTTGTATTCCACGTTAAGCGCGACCTTGGTGGTTTTTACGCCTACTTCCATTTGGAACTTCAACTGAAAATCGTTAATTTTGTCGTCCTTTAAGTTGAAGTCCAGAGTGCTGGCGTTTGCTTTGAGCGTAATGCCCTTGAACGATACGCCGGTGCCCAGCTTTTCAAACACCTTGTTGATTACGTTGCACGCGGGGTTGGTGCTATCCAACCTAAGCGGGCAAGAGTATGCGTATTCCGAATTTTTAAGCGCCGTTATATTTTCTATATTCGCTTCCCTAACCGAGTCGACCAGCGCAACTACCGGTAGGTTGACCATGGTTATATTCTGCTCCTCTGGGATTTCCACCGAAAGCTTTTTTACCTCGTTCTTGTCCATAGTCATCTTTATGCGGCTGTCGCCCGAGGTGACTACGTATGCGGTGGAATCGAAAAGCAACGGCCCGCTCGTCGTGCGCATAAACGATACGGTATCGGTAACGCTGTTGTAGCGGTACGAGCCGTCGTACTTGCCGTTAAGCGAAGCGCCTATGCCGAGTATGCTGAAATCGCCTCTAAAGCTAAGGCTGAAGTCGTAGCCTTGCTCCGTGCTTTCCACCGCCCTTTGGCGCGCTCTGACTACTTGCTCCTTGGTGGGGATAGTCACTTGGGGCTGTTGGGGTTTGGTCGGGTCGGGTTGCGTGGGATTGGTAGTTTCGGACTGCGAGGGGCCGGTTTGCTCGGGTTTGTTCGGGTCAATCGGTACTTCGCCGCCGCACGCCGCAAGGCCTATTACGCTAAGGCCCATAACCGCGGCCAATACTGCCGCCGCTTTTTTCTTTTTCATGTTTTTCTCCTTCTACGTTTATTGCGAATTCAGTATATCACCGCCGATTGCAAAATGCAAACGAAAGAGTGCCGTTGCGTAAAATTCAACAAACTGTTGATAAAATAAGCTAGGCTATCGCGGCATAGCAACATTAAGATTGTATTAGAAATGATAATAAGCGGAATTTTTTGTTGTATTTTAGCGAATTATTTGTTAAAATAAATAAAGATAATAATTGTAGGCGACGTATCGTCGCGGGAGAATTTAATGAAAAAACGTAATAAACTGATTGCACTTGCAACGTGCGGGGTTATGTCGGCCTCGACTATGTTCGGACTGGCGGGCTGCTTCGATAATAGACCGCCGTTTTATGATCCCATGCCGTTGGACGAGCTGGGCCTTAATTTTGCCATTACATTGATGGGTGACGACGCGTTTGCTTGGAACGCGTTTTCGGCAACGCCGTACGAAACTTACGGGTTCGTCGTGTCCGATGAGCAGACTTGGTATCCGTACGCAGGCACGCGCACGAGCAATCAAATATCGCTGGTCAATTATTTGTTCAAAAGCTACGCCGACGAGCTTAGCTACTACAAGCTGTCCGATCTCGACGAAGCCGACGCCGCTACCTACCGCACGCTTAACAACGCGATTAGCATGTATCAGTCGTACTACAAGTCCAAGTATATAAACAAGTTCGAGCTGTTGGGCGGGTCGTATATAAGCAGTGAGGGCGGGTACGTGGCCGACTTTGCGCAGTCGTTCGAGAATTACGAGTTCCGCACGGAAAAGGACGTGGCCGCACTGCTGGCCGTAACGCAGTCCACCGAGGCCGCGTTCAAGACGTACCTTAACTTTGCCAACGATAGGGTTAAGGGCGGCTGTCCGCTGTACGACTTTACCGTCAATTCCATGCGCGACTACCTTGACGACGTTTACAAAAAGGGTGACGACTTTTACCTTTACGAGGTTGCCGCCAACAAGATAGACTCTGCCGAGTTTTTGAACGAATCGACCAAGGCCGAGTACAAAGCCGAGTACAAGGCCGCCATTCACGACAAGTATATGGCGGGAGTAAAAAGCTTGTACGACGGACTGGAAAACTACGTCGGCAAGGCCAAGAACCCGAAAAAGAGCTACCTCGCCTCGGCGGGCTTGGCGGGCGAAGCGTATTACGAATGGCTGTTCCGCCAAAAGACCGGCATTACCGGTGCGAACCTAACCAAGGTGTATCAAGAGGTGGTTGCCGCCAACGAGGATTACGAGGCCAAAAAGGACGCCGTAATAGCCGAGATTGACGGATTGAAGGAAACCGAGCCCGAAACGTATAACGAGTTTTACGAATACTACAACGAAACCAAGGTCTTGCTGGGACTGACCGACCCCGACGAGATTTTGGACTACCTTAAGGTTGCGGCAAAGGACATAGTGCCCGATTTAAAGACTCAGCCGGAAATAGGCTTCAAGTACATGGACGACACTGTTGCCGGCATATCCAACGCTTTGGCGTACTACATGCGCACGCCGCTCGACCTTACCGAGAGCGGAGAAATGATTACGCTCAACGGCTTCCAAATGGAAAAACGCCCGTCCGAAATGATAACGACCATTGCGCACGAGGGTTACCCCGGACATTTGTACGCACACGTGTACTCCAAGGAAAACGGAACGAGTCTGCTTGCCACATGCGTAAGCACCCAGTCGTTCTCCGAGGGTTGGGCAAACTACGTCGAGCTGGTGTTGCTGGACAACATAGCCAAAACGTCAAACAAGGCGACGGCCAAGTACTGTGAGTACCAAAAGTACCTTACGCTTTACGGCTACACCAATTCGGTAATTGCCGATATGAGCGTCAACTACTTCGGCGTGGATATTTCCAAATTCCTCGACGACAGCTCCATACAAATGCTTGTGGAAAACCCCGCCGTGTACGTTCCGTACGGCTACGGCATGTACACCATGTACACCCTTCACGAAAGGGCCAAAACCGAGCTGGGCGACAAGTACGACGAGGTGAGCTTTAACGCCGCGTTGCTCGCAGACGGCTTCGGACCCACGCTTACGCGTGCTAAGGAAATTACGGATAGCTATATCAAGAACAACAAATAATTCGGAATTCGGAATTAAGAATAAGGATGAGATTCTTCACGGCGTGCTGATGCGCTTGTTCAGAATGACAAAATAAGTTTTGGCTACATGCAAATTCTTTTGTCATTCTGAGCGTAGCGAAGAATCTCATCCTTTTTAAATTGTTTGACATTTTTTAAATTATTTGATAAAATTAAATATGTAAAGCGGTAACTAAACCGCTTTGCCTGCTATAAAACACAACGACACAAGTTGCGGAATTTTTCCGCTCGGATACGGCACGGTGTTTGGCGTATATCGGGCGCGGAAAAAAGCGACTTGTTTTTTTATGCTTGTTTTTGACTGCCATTGCAGCCGCGCCGTAAATTGCGTAATTTCTTTTACGGAGGTAAATATGGACGAAAACGAAAACAAGGCACTGGGCGAGGGCAAGCTGTTTAAGCTTATGATTAAGTTTGCCGTGCCGTGCGTGCTGTCGCTGCTTGTCAGCGCGCTGTACAACATAGTCGACCAGATATTCGTCGGCAACAGTAAGCTGGGCGATTTGGGCAACGCCGCGACCGGCGTGGTGTTTCCGATATTCATAATTGCGCAAGCGTTTGCTTGGTGGCTTGGGGACGGTTGTGCGGCGTACCTTAACATTTGTCAAGGCAAAAAGGCGACGCAAAACGTACACCGCGCTATCGGCACCGGCATAGTAATGACGGTTGCGGCAAGCGTAGTGCTTATGGCGGTGTTCTATCCGCTAAAGCGGCCGTTGCTTTTGACGTTCGGAGCGTCGGCCAACAGCATAGACTACGCGGTGGAATACTTCAATATAATACTCGGGTTCTTTCCTATATTCATGGCTATGAATATGATCAACGCGGTGGTGCGCGCCGACGGCAGTCCCGCATGGTCTATGGCGTCCATGCTTGCCGGTGCAATTATCAATATTATACTCGACCCCACGTTTATTTTCGGCTGTGACATGGGCATGGAGGGTGCGGCATGGGCGACGGTTATAGGGCAGACCGCTTCGTTTGGCATATGCTTGTTTTATTTGTTGCGCAAAACCAAAACCTTTAAGCTTAAGCTGAAAAGCCTCGTTCCCGACTTTAAGGAGTTTGGCGGCGCGGTCAAGCTCGGTTTGTCGTCATTCATTACGCAAATGACTATCGTTATAATTTCGCTCGTCTGCAATATCATGCTAAAAAAGTACGGCGGTGCGTCGGTGTACGGCGAGGATATTCCTATAGCGATTATTGCCATAGAGAGCAAGGTGTTTACAGTGGTCGTGAATATTGTGGTCGGCATAGTGCTCGGCTGTCAGCCGATAATCGGCTACAACGTCGGCGCAAAAAACTACGGTCGAGTTAAAAAGCTGTACCTTTATATCCTTGCAAGCACGGTCGTTATCGGCGTGATAGCCACGCTCGTGTTCGAGCTTGCGCCGCGCGGCATTACCGGCATATTCGGTGCGCCCAAGTTTTCCGACCCCGTGCTGTACTGGGACTTTGCAACAAAAACATTCCGCATATTCCTAATGCTGGTTACATTTACTTGCACTATCAAAATGACGAGCATATTCTTCCAAGCGGCCGGCTGTCCGGTGCGCGCAATCATTTCGTCGCTAATCCGCGATATAGTATGCTTCATCCCGCTTATTTGCGGTTTGCCGGCGGCAATGGGTATAGACGGCATACTCTGGGCGGCGCCCATAGCCGACGGCGTTGCAATGATAGTCGCCGCCGCGCTTACAGTACATTATTTTATCAGCCAACGAAAACGTGGCAATGGGGATAAAATAGAGAACGAAGAAGCAGTAATGCAAAATTAAGAATCTCAGCCTTATTTTTTGACAGCACAAAACTATTCGGGCGTAGCAAAGTACTTATCCTAATCTACGATAAACAGAGTGGCGTCGCGCAATTTCCAACGACGCAAAACTATTCGGGTGTAACGATGTACTTAACGACCAAAGTCAACACACGAAAGTAAAAAAAGGAAAAATTTGTCGAATTCCTATTGACAACTAAAAAACGCTATGTTATAATCGTACTCAGCTGGAAAAAAACAGCCAATCTTACTAAGGAGAGCGAATATGAACACCGTTACTTGGGCAGACGTTGTAAAACATCTTGATTCTACGTACAAGACGGACAGAGCCGGCGACATGGTAAAAATCGTATTCGTGTATCCGGACGACGAAAACAGAACCCAACTGGTGCTCGTAGACCATGAGCAACAGTCCAACAGACTGCTTGTGGAAGTGGTGTCGCGCGTGGGCGAAATAGCGACGAGTCGCTTGCCCAAGGCGCTGGAAGCAATCGGCAAAAAGTATTTTGTCGGATTGGAAAAAATGGGCGACGTGTATTACGTTAGAGTTACGCTTGATATGAACTACGTTCCTATGTCGGCAATAGGCAATTTGGTAGAGCTTGTCAGCCGTACCGCAGATAACCTTGAAAAGGAATTTTGCGGCGGCGACGAGAACTAACCGTCTATTTATCGCAAAGAGCATAGTGCATGGGCGTAATCACCCCCATGCACTATTTTTTTGTTAGTCGCGGTTTACCATGCTCGTGCGGCAATCTTGCTACCAATTTGCGTGCTAAGTTCGTCTGCGCACCACGCACGTAGCGCTGCTACGAACGCGGCACGCATCCTGCTTATCGCGCAAATTGTCTACGCAATCTTGCTCGCGTCGCATGGTTCGCCGCTCCATCGCCGCTCGCCATATACGTTACAAAAATTATTTTAAAAAACCGTAAAGGAGAAGTCCTATGAAAAAAATAGAATATCGTGCCGTCAACTGGAAGGCAACGGGGCGTAATTTGCAAAATCTAAGGTTGAATAATTACAATCTACGCAAGTACGTGTGCTGGCAGTTGAGGAGCGGGTGCAATAATTGTATAGGCGATTGCGATAAATGCAAGCTGGACATGGACAACCACATCAGCCAAGGGGAGCTTGCGCGCGTATTTTACTTGGATAGCGAAAGCAGAATAGTGAACTGGGAAAAGGGCAGAGCACGCCCCACGATAAGCGACTTGTTGTACTACGCGGAGATATGCCGCATACCGCTCGAGCAGGTGCTGATCTTTGAAGCGAGCGCTACTAAAGAAAAAACTCAATAATATATCGACCGATTTATAGGTAAATTTTTCGGTCGACTCGATTCGAGGCGCATACCCGCCCGCTTGCAACGCTTGGTCGTTGCGCGGCGTATGCGACGACGAATTTGGTATAATGCCAAATTGACCGACCGAAAAGTAAGGCCGTATTATCCGAAAAATACGGTTGTGTTACGCCGGTTTATGCGCCTTTGCGCGCCGTCAATCGAGAACTTGTAAAATTTACAAGTTCTCTTTTGTTTTTGCGGATTTGCTGTAATAGCTGCGCGCAAACGGCGTTGAACGTACGCTTGACTTTTGCTACACTATCTATGGAGGGGAGGGATAGCAAAGAGTATAGGAAGTAAGTAGACAAACAACAAACATTTCAACGCGGAAACCCGCAAAGGAGAAAAGAAAACTATGAACGAGAGAGAGAAATTTTCTTGGGAATACTCGCTCAACCGCAATACCGTAAACATTTTCGGGGTTGTGGACACTCCCATGGCGGAGCTGGTAATAGGCCAGCTTCAGTACTTGGACGACAAGTTCAAGAGCGAGGACGTGCCGCCGTCCGAACGCATAATCACGTTGCAGATCAACAGCCCCGGCGGAAGCGTAAGCGACGGACTTGCCATATTCGACACTATGAACTACATAGATGCAAAAATCCGCACAGTCGGGTTGGGTATGTGCGCAAGCATGGGCGCGTTTTTGCTGTCGTCGGGCACTAAGGGGATGCGTGCGGCTACGCGCAACTGCGAAATACTCATTCACCAGCCGATGGGCGGCGCCAGCGGACAAGCCAGCGATATAATAATCGCCGCCAACCATATCGAACGCATGCGCGCTCGGCTCAACTCCATACTTGCCGATAACACCGGCAACACCATTCGTCGCATTGCCAAGGATACCGACCGCGACACCATTCTCACCGCGGAGGAGGCCAAGGCCTACGGCTTGATTGACGTCGTAATCAAATAATTCCGAATTCCGCATTAACAAAGGGAGGTTAATTACTAAAATGCTTACCAATCAAAACGAACTGTTTATGTCCGAGTACTTTTTTACTCGGAGTGCGCTGGGCAAGCTTGTCAAGGATCCGCGACAAGTGTTTGACGTGCTGGCGCAAACTTACTTTATACCCGAGGCCGAGGTAGATAGGCTGTACGCGCTTGCCGAGGACAAGCTGGTTGCCGACGTCGGCAACTACGCCGACTACCTTCAGTTTTGCCGTATCAAAAAGTACGTCGCGCTCGTAGGCGGCGACGGCGACGTTCCCGACGAAATAGGGGACGTTATAGCGGTAAAGGGCGAGGCGCTTGAGCGTGCGTACGACCTTAAGCTGGACGGCACCCGCCTTACCGAATCGGCGGTTTTCCGTGCGGTTACGGAGGGCGCGGCGCACGGCACGGTTGCGGCAATGCGCATGCTCGGGTTTATTCAGTGCGAGGGCATTTACACCGACCGCGACCTAGCCGCCGGCGTAAAGAACCTTAACAGGGCGGCGCAGTGGAACAGCGTGGAGGCTATGCTTGCCGCGCTGTACTACGGCGACGATCGCCAAGCTAATATCAATCGGCTTACCACTGTTGCCGACGGCACCGTTTACCGCGCCTTCCCCGCGCTGGCGGCGGCCAAGTACGGCGTGGCGGCAAGCGGCGTCGTAAAGGAGAGCAAACTGCTTAACAAGGCGTTTGCGCTGGGCAAGCTTACGCCCGACACTTACTCGGCCCAGCATGCCCGCATAATACTCAGCGACATGCTCGACCCGCGCGACAAGGAGCGCGCAATGTTCTCGCCCAACGACCAAGCCATATCGGAGGTTGCCGAGCTTCCGCTCAAGCTACACAGCGTGGAGTTTGCGCTCGACCGCGCGGCGTTCGACGATATGCCGTTTGCGCGGCAAAAGGAGCTTGACCGCATTGCGCTGTGCCTCGGCAACAGCGATCTTTTGGAGCGTTCGGCGTTCCGACCGCTGTGCATTTGCGCCGATTCGGAGTACTTGCGCAAGCTGTATTCCCATCATATCCGCGTGGCGTTCGGACCGGCGCACGTGGAGTACGTGGACGTTGCGGGTCTGGACGAAAACGACTTGCAGCCGACGGCAAAAAACATTTTCGTGCGCAGCTGCGACGAGGATAGCTACAACGTGTACTTCATGTCGTTCGTCGGCAATATCAACGACCGAGTTATGCAAGAGGCGGTGGAGTTTTTGCAAAGCCGTCGGCGCAAAAAATTCTGCTTGCTCAGCCCCGGAGTGGTTATCAATCTCGGCAAGGTTTTGCCGGTCTGCTTCTGCGACAAGGCCAACGCCAAGGAGCTGAAAAAGTACTGCGACGTCGTTACCGTCGGCGCGGTTACCGCGGCCGAGCGCCGCGCGGCGTACGCCGATATGGTTCAGTCCAAGCAGAAGCTTTACGGCGCCAAATCGGTCATGCTGGACGAGGCTGCGGTGGTGCGGCTGAACGAGCTTTCGGTCGACAGCGCGGAAAGCGTTATCGACGCGGTTATCAAGTACAACCGCGGCAATGCGGAAACGGTTATCACTCCCGCGCTTATCGACGAGTGCGCCGCCGTGCGTACCGAAAAGCACAGATACGGATTCGGAGGTGACGGCGATGAAATATAGCAACAAGCTACTCAAGGGTTACGAGGATATGCGGCTAATCGGTTACGAGGACGCCGCACTCCACAATACCGTTGCTTACGACGAACTGCCCGATAATTACCTTGCCGGCGTGCTGAAAATGAATAGGCACAAGGACGGCAAGCTGATCCAAACCTACAGCGCGGCCGAAAGCCACGTCGGCGTAATTGCGGCGACCAGACTGGGCAAGACTACGAGCTACGTAATACCGACCATACTGTCGTTTGCGCGGCAAAAGATTAAGCGCAGTATGATAATTTCCGACCCCAAGGGCGAGCTGTACAAAAGCACGGCCAAGACCTTGCTCGATCACGGCTACGACGTAAAGCTGCTCAACTTCCGCGACTACTTGCACAGCGAGTGCTGGAACATGCTCACGCCCATATACCGCAAGTACCAAAAGGCGCTTGCCATTGCCAATGAGGCAGAGGTCGTTATCGACGGCGACGAGCTTAAGCACAAGTTTTTAGGTCGGATATACGACAGCTTTGAGGAGCTGCAAAAGCAGATAGAGTACCACACCGACATGATGATGGACGAGGTGGGCAACGATATAGACATGCTGTGCTCCATGTTCATAACCACGGAAAAGCTGCAAGACCCGTACTGGGAGGACAGCGCGAGGGAGCTACTAAAGGCCTTTTTGTGGGCGATGCTGGAGGACAGCGGCAAGGACGCTACTGTCACGCGCATAACAGAGGAAACGTTTTCGTTCAGCACCATACTCACCATACTCGCGCAGTTCAAGGACGACAACGGATCGCAGTACAACGACAGCGGCTACTTTTCGTCGCGCAAGCCTACGTCGCGCGCGCTCCAGCTTGCCAAGAACAATCTTTTGGAAAACGCCAGCAATACCAGAAAGTGCATAGTGGCAACGTTCAACACCAAAATGGCGGTGTTTAGGGAATGCGCAATGCGGCTTATTACGCGGTGCAACTCGTTCGACTTGGACAGCATTTGCGACAAGCCGACGGCGGTGTTTATAGATTACCGCGACGAGGTTAAGGTTCACTACCAAGTAATAAGTTTGTTCGTGCAGAACGCCTACCGCTTTTTGATAGACAAGGCCAACGCTTCGGGCAAGGGTAGACTGGACGTGCCGTTCTACTTCATTCTGGACGAGTTCGGCAATTTCCCCGCAATGCGCGACTTTGAAACAACGATTTCCGCATGCGCGGGCCGCAACATTTTCTTTATACTCATATTCCAGTCGTACGCGCAGTTGAACAAGGTTTACGGCGCCGACGTTGCGGAAATTATCCGCGACAACTTGAACATGCACGTGTTTTTCGGCTCCAACAATCCGGCCACGCTCCGCGCGTTTTCGGAGGAGTGCGGGGAGTACGCAAGAATCTCGCCGCTGTCCGCGCTAAACGGCAAAAGCGACGATATGGAAGCGTACAGCATAGAAACGATCCCGCTCGTAACCAAAAGCAGACTGTCGCACTTTGCGGCGGGCGAGTGCATAATTACAGAAGCCAATTCCGGCTACGTAATGTTTTCCAAGCTGGAACGCTACTACGAATGTCCGGAGTTTACGGACTTGCCGACGGCGGCGGAAACAGACTACGTTTGCGAGGTCAATCCATTCGACAAAAAGTACGTGTACGAGGTCAAGCTAAAGCGCAAAAACATGTACGATTTTTAACCAAAGTCCATAAACATAAAGATTGCAAGGAGATGCCATAGTGGCAATATACAAGGGGTGCAACAAGCTTTCGGCAACGAAGGCTTGTTGCTTTTTTGCATAATTATAAAGGAAAAGATAAATACCATACGTAACGAAAATTTTTTGGAGAGTATTATGTTCGGAATCAAACCTATATATTGGGTGCTTATCAATTCGGCTGTTGCGTTCGTGTATTTGTTCATCATTTCCAAGCTGCTCGGCAAAAAGCAAATCGCGCAGCTCGAATTTATAGACTACGCGATCGGTATTTCGCTCGGCTCGATTGCCGCCGAAATGTCGTTCACTTCGGATATACCGTTTTATCACTTTCTTATAGCAATGACGGTATTCTTCGTATTGGCAATGGCTGTCACGCTATTGGGACGTAAATGCACTTTTCTGAAACGCTGGATCAAGGGCAAGCCCGCCACGCTGATTTACGAGGGCAAAATAGATTACAAGCAGCTTAAAAAGAACAATATAGACGTAAACGATTTGCTTTCCATGCTGCGCGAAAAAAATTACTTCGACATATCGGACGTAGCGTACGCCATATTCGAGCCGAGCGGCGAACTGTCGGTTATGCCGGTCGGCGGGCAAAAGCCAGTAGTGATTGAAGACCTTGACGAGAGTAAAATCAAAAAGGCGTCGCTCACCGACGTTTTAATAGTGGACGGTGCGGTGTCCTATTCGGGACTTAGCGAAATAAACAAGAACGTCGACTGGCTGTTCTCGAGGCTTAATATAAAGAACAAGGACGACCTCGACAAGATTATACTTGCCGTGTACGATGACGAAACGGACGAGTTTAACGTTCATTACAAGAATGATTAAGAACTAAGAATAAAGAATAAGGATGGGATTGCTCGGCGGGCAATCCATTCTTTTTAGTTGCTTAATTAAAAGAAAACATTGTAATAGTGGCGTAAAAGCAATTTAACTCGTCACGCAATTATTCGGGCGCAACGACAAACTAACCATTAAGTAAATACACTAGTATAAAATTTTCTTACTTACTTCTTTTTTTCAAAAGAAGTAAGTTGACAAAATTCGCGTACTGTTGTACAATCAGTACGATATGAAAAACTACTATCAAATTTTGGGCGTAAAGCCGACGGCGACCGAAGCGGAGATAAAAAGCAGCTACCGCGTCCTCGCCAAAAAATATCATCCCGACGTCAACCCCGACGACGCGACGGCGGCAAGCAAGTTTGCGGACATCAACGAGGCCAACGCGGTTTTGTCCGATCCGCAATCGCGCGCGGAATACGACGCCAAGCTTAGGGAGGCGGCGGCGCCCCATCCCAGCCAAGAGGAGATTATAGCCCGCCAGCGCGCGCAAGCGCAAGAGGCGGCGCGGCAAGCGGCGTACCGCAACATGAATATGAATATGAACATGGCGGGCCGGCACGACGCCATGACTATGGCGCGTATGCGTGCGCAAGCCCAAGCCAACATGGCGCAAGCGCAAATGCAAGCGTTGGTCAACCAAGCGTACCAGCAAGGCGTTACGGAAGCGCGCATGCAAGCTGACGCGGAGATAAAAAAGCTTAAGGCGGCGCTTGCCTCCGCCGTTGCCGACAGCAAAAAGGCCAAGCAACTGGAGGAAGCCGAAGCGGAGCTTAAGCGCAAGCTACGCGATTCCGAGGACGACCGGCGCGATTTGGAGCAAGAGCTGTTCAACCGCGACCGCGAAATTACGCTTGCCAACGCGCGCATAAAGGAGCTTGAGGACGCACTGGCCGAGCAAGGCGGCAATGCGGCCAAGCGCGCGAGGAACGAGATTTCCGAGCTTAAGGCTGAGCTGGACAAAGCCAAAAAGCGCATAAAGGAGCTTGAGCACGAACTGTCCTCCGCTCAAGCCGATATGGAAAAGATAGAGCGCGAAAACTCCGATCTGTCCGAAAACGTTACCAAGCTGGAACGCGACAACAAGCAGTACGACCTAAAGAACTCTGCGCAGATACGACTTCAGCAAGACAAGCGCCGTCAGCTTCAAGACGAGATTGACGCGCAAAACAAAAAAATCGAGGAACTCACCGCCGAGCTGGAAGCGGCGCGTGCGGAAAACGAGCAGTGGCAACAGTACGCCAAAAGCGAGGAATTTTTGTCCGATACAGAAAAGCGTATCGAATCGTGGACTAAAAAGACCAACGCCGATAAGCGTCTTGCCAAACCTACGCTTTACGGCGATCTGGGCGTGCTTATTTGGGCTACCGACGCGGAAATCGAGGAAACGTATAACAAACTGCACAAGCGCTACGCCGGCAAGTCGGGCGACGCAATAGTCGCCAAGCTCCAAAAGGTTCAAGCCGCATACGACGTACTGGGCGACGCGGAAAAGCGCAAGCAGTACAACGCGAGTATAAATATAACCGAGGAACGCATAGCCGCCGAACGCAAGCTTATTGCCGAAAACGAAAGTTTGATGGAGGAATACCGCAATCAGCTTGCCACCAAGGAATTCTGGATGCACGTTGACGAGCTGACCGCCGCGGCAATGGAAGGCGACGCCGAAGCCCAATGCGCGCTCGGCATCATTTACTATACAGGCGAGGATATAGACCAAGACTACGACCAAGCGTACTTCTTGTTTAAGGAAGCGGCCAAGCAAAAACACGCCGACGCAATGTACTACCTCGGTCTGTGCTACCTCCACGGCCACGGCACGGAAAAGAACGAAACCAACGGCCAAGGCTTTATCCGCCAAGCAGCCAAGCTCGGCTCCAAGCCCGCCCAAAAAGAAATGAAAAAACAAGGACAGTAAATCAATTCGGAATTATGAACCTACTTCTTTGAAAAGAAGTAGGCAAGAAACTTTTACGCGTATGGTTGGATGTAACCACTGCTTAACATGCGTGCGGCGGTTCGCCTAAATAATGATAAGATTTTAGATTTGTGCGGCTGGCGCCTAGATTCCTCGACTTCGCTCGGAATGATGGGGTTTGGAAGGTGCTATTCTGTATAAGAAATAGTACCGTACACATCACCCATCACCCCGACCGTAGCGGAGGGGTCTAGGCGAAGCCGCATAATTTTTAATTCTCATCCTTATTATTTTATCTGGGGAAATAAATAAGCAACGAGCCGTGCTTTACGGTTATTTTTGCTTGCTTGTCCGTAGTGGCGTTGGAAACGCCGAGCGGAAAGTCCGGGGTAAGCTCCACGTCGTCCAGTATATATGTCAGATTTTTGTACGTTACGCCGTTTGCGTTGCCGCCGTACGCGAATACGGAAACGGTGCCGTGCGCGGCCTTGGGCAGAGTGATACTGCCGTCGGTAATAATCGTCGCAACAGTCGACTTATCCACCAAGTATCCGCGCGCGTCGTATGCGTTCAGATACGCGAGCGTGGAAATATTTGCGTAGGTGTGGTCGGGTCGACCGCCCACTCCGCCGTACAGCACGAAGGTTTTGTACCCGCGCCTAAGCCCCAGTTTGACTGCGGCCATCATATCGGTGTCGTCCTTGTCGCGGTTCAGCTTGATTACGTGCGCGGCGGCTTCCGGTACGCTGCCCGAATCGAAATCGCCTATTACGACGTTCGGTTCCAGTCCCGCTTGGATTGCCGCGGCATACCCGCCGTCGGCGGCTATTATAAGGTCGTCCTTGCCGAAACGCTTGCGCGGCGAATGTACCTCGCCGGCGCCGAAAATTACGCACAGTTTTTCCATACCGACATTATACCATTACATACGCAAAAAATCAACTTTACATTGCGTTCCGAATGATATATACTAATGGTATATACTAATGATAGCAAATACATATATTTTAGGAGGTTACTATGTCAAAGGTTTACGCAATGATAGCCGACGGTACCGAGGAGGTGGAATGCCTTACGGTAGTGGACTTGCTTCGTCGCGCGGGTGTAGATACCGTGCTCGTATCGGTGGGCGGCAAGCAGATTGTCGGCTCACACAAGGTGAAAATCCAAGCGGACGCTACGGTGGACGAAACCGACCTAACCGACGCGGACTTGATTTTTCTGCCGGGCGGCATGCCGGGGTCGGAACATCTTGCCGCGTGCGATCCGCTAATGTCGGCAATAGATAAGCAGATCAAGTCGGGCAAGCGCGTTGCGGCAATCTGCGCCGCGCCGGCGGTGGTGCTGTGCGCCAACGGATACTTGCGCGGCAAAAAGGCGACTTGCTATCCGGACTTCGCGGCCGAATGTATAGGCGCGTACATGAATATAAAGGCGCGCGTCGTAACCGACGGCAATATAACTACCGCGCGCGGACTGGGCTGTGCCGTCGACTTGGGTCTTGAGCTTATACGCTTGCTTGTCGGCGACGGCGTTGCGGACAAGGTTAAGAATGCGATACAGTACTGATTTAATTCAGAATTCAGAATTCAGAATTAAGAATTCAGAATTATAAATAAGGTTGAGATTCCTCGGCGGGCAAAAAATGCTCGGAATACCTTCGGTGCTTCGTCGGACAAAAGGAAATTAACTTTTTTGTCATTCAGAACAAGCGCGAAGCGCGCAGTGAAGAATCTCAACCTTAATGCGGCTACGCCGCCACAATTCCGAATTCCGCATTCCTAATTCAAAATTAACTATTGCATTTTATATACTGTTGTGGTAAAATATTTACAGCGTATTGCAACGCAATATAGAGGGTATTATGGCAAAAAACAAAGATAATCAAAGCGGGCTTTCGCCCACCGAATTTTTGGCGAAAAAGTACTTCGACCAAGCGGAAAAGAATTTTACCGGCGACGGCGTTCCGGTAGATTTTAAAAAGGCGGTAAGCGGCTACGAGCAGAGCGCAAAGCTCGGCTACGCGCCCGCAATATTCTCGCTGGGCGTGTGCTATATTCGCGGACTGGGCGTTGAGCCGGACGAGCAAAAGGCGTACGAGCTAATAAGCCAAGCGGCGGAAATGGGCAACCTTGACGCGCAGTTCACTATGGGTCACTTCTACTTCGAGGGTTCGGTGGTGGAGCGCGACTACGACAAGGCTGTGGAAATTTTCCAAGCCGCGGCCGACCAAAACCACGCGGGCGGACTTAACGACCTCGGGTTCTGCTATCAGCGCGGACTGGGCGTGGAAGTCGATTTGGACAAGGCGTTCGACTGTTATATGCGTTCCGCCGAGCAAGACTTTGCGGCGGCGCAAAACAACGTGGGCGACTGCTACAACTTTGGGCGCGGCGTAAAGGCCGACGGCGAAAAGGCGTACTTGTACTACTACCGCGCCGCGCAAAACGGATACCCCATTGCGCAGAACAACGTGGGTATGTGCTACCTCAACGGTAGGGGCGTAAAGCAAGATTACGAACAAGCCGTGCAGTGGTTCGAGCGTGCGGGCAAGCTGGGCAATCCGGTAGCGGTTGCCAACCTCGGTTTTTGCCACGAAACGGGTAGGGGTGTGGAAAAGAATGCGGAAAAGGCGGTACAGCTGTACACCATAGCCGCCGACGCGGACAGTGCGCCCGCGCAGTACAACCTTGCCAAATGCTTGCGCGACGGCGTGGGCGCCAAGACCGACGAGCGCCGCGCGTTTTCGCTGTTTAAGCGCGCCGCCGAGCAAGGCTTCCCCATTGCGTACGCCGATCTTGCCGATTGCTACGCGCGCGGCGTGGGTACCAAGGAGGACAAGGCGCTCGCCGAAAAGTTCCAAAAGCTTGCCGCGGACGCGGGATACCCCAATTCCACGGCCAAGCCGGAATAATTCAGAATTAAGAATTAAGAATTAGGCGGTTCGCCGCATTAAGGTTGAGATTCCTCACTGCGTTTGGAATGACAAAAGAATTTAATTTTTGTCATGCTGAGCAAAGTGAAGGATTTCAACCTTATTTTTTCTTTAAAATCGGTCGATAATACTCCATATCGCGCGCATTGCTTGACTAATTGTCGTAGGTATGTTATTATGTAAACGTTGTGACCGAAATCGTCACAAAAAGTGAGACCGTATGACAAAAAAGGCAAAAAAACAAATACTAAACATAGCGTTCCTTATCTTATTGATAGGCGTTACGTTTACCGTGATTTTTGTCAGTCAGGATATTAACATACACGATATAGGCACGTTTCTTTACAACTGCAATCCGTGGTATATCGTGGCCGCGTTCGGCGGGCTTTTCGGCTATATTATTTTCGAGGCGATCAGCTTGCACGTAATAGCTCGCGCGCTCGGTCGCAAAAACAAATTCACGTCGTCTATGGCGTACTCCACTGCAGACTTGTATTATTCGGCAATCACGCCGTCTGCAAGCGGCGGACAACCCGCTTCCGCGTTCTACATGATGCGCGACGGCATGAGCGGCGGCACGGCCGGCTTTACCGTACTGTTCAACATTATAGCGTACACCGTGGCGACCATACTCGTCGGCTTGTTCGGCTTGGTGGCGTGCCCGACGATGTTCGGGCAGATAGGGCACTGGCTTGCGAAAACGCTCGTAATAGTCGGGTTCGTAATTCAGCTCGCATTGCTCGCGCTACTGCTGTTGTGCTTGTTCCGCGCGCGCGTGATACTGAAAATAGGCAACTGGGGCATAACGTTGCTCTCCAAAATGCATATCGTAAAAAAGACGGACAAGTGGCGCGCTAAGCTGGACGGCGTGGTAACCAAGTATAGGTCATGCCGTACGGTAATAAAAAAGCACCCCATGCTGTTCGTCAACGCGCTGCTGTTGAACGTTGCCCAGCGCGTATCGCAAACGCTTATTCCGTGTTTCGTCATTATGGCCTCGCCGCTGTTCGGCAAGGTGGACGTAAACTTTTTGGAGCTGTTCTGCATGCAAGCGTACGTTATGATAGGGTACAACTCCATACCCCTCCCCGGCGGCACCGGTGTGTACGAATACTTGTATCCCAACGTATTCGGCATAGGCTTCCCCGACATGACCTTCGTGCTGTCGGCAATGATGGTGTCGCGCGCTATTTCGTTCTATATAAGCATGGTCGTTACCGGCTTGTACACGTTGATATACCACGCGGTCGGAATTAAAAAGATAAAGGCCGAAGTAAATGCGGGCGTTGCCGCGCCGCCGGAAATCCCCGAGGACGTGGACGTCTACACCGCGCTTAAAAGCGACGCCGTTATCAAGTCCATTGCCGACGAGGAACAGACCGTGCCGGCCGCGTCCAAAAAGCAAAAAAAGGCCGCCGACGAGCAGTCTGAAGCGCAACGGCCCGACGAGCAGAATATAGAGCAAGCCGTAGAGAAGTCGGCGGAACCGCCGGCCGAGCAATCCGAACGTACTCAAGCCGAAAACTCCGAGCAGTCGGAACAGACTATAAAAGACGAACAGTCAAAGGATGAATCCCAAAATGACGGAAACAACTGAAAGACCGGACGAGCTTAAGCAAACGCCCGCCACCGAGCAAACGGAAACACCCACCGCCGAGGCGACTGCGGAGGCATCGCAAAAGCCGCACCGCGATCCGGTGCTTAAGCACTTCGTGGGTTACTGGCACTACGGCGTAATACTTACATATCTTTCGCTTGCGCTGTCCATTTGCGGCATATGCTTTGCGGCGGCGTACGGCGGCCCGCGTAGGGACGACATAGCGGCGTTTTTCCTTTTGCTTGCGGGACTTTGCGACGCCTTTGACGGCATGGTTGCAAAAACGCGCAAACACCGTTCGGACAACGACAAGCTGTTCGGCATGAATATAGACTCGCTAAGCGACATGGTGTCGTTTGGCGTCGCGCCGATAATGGTAGGCGTGGCCATGGGCATGACGCGCTGGTACTACTGCATAGTGTACGTCGTTTTTGCTCTTTGCGGACTCGTCCGTCTTGCGTACTACGACGTTAGCGAAGTGAACAGACTTAAGGACCCGACCTCGACGCGGAGGGAAAGCTACGAGGGCTTGCCCATAACCAACGTGTCGTTGGCGCTTCCGGTGTTCTATCTTTTTGCAACGCTGTTCGACAAGCACCCCGAATGGATAGGCCTCAACGCAGACACGATAATCATATACCAAAGCGTAATAATGATGACGTGCTATCTGCTTTGCGCATTCCTTTTCGTGTTCAAGTTCAAAATGTTCAAGGCCCGCATAAAAGGTCTTATCATAACCATAATCACCATAACCGTTCTCGTGGTAGGCCTTGCGCTTATTCGCTACTACGTGTTCGACGTCGTGCTGTTTGCGCCGCTTACGAGAACGGCTATGGGTATATAGCCTAATGAGAGAAATCGTAGAAAAACCGCAAGTCCCCAAGTCGCTTAGATTTTTGTACTACACGAGGTTCGGCGGACTGTGCTTGCGGCTTATAAATAGGCGTTGGCTCAGCAAGCTGGTCGGGCGGCACCTCGACGGCAAGCTTTCCCGCCGCAAAATAAAAAAGTATATCAAAAAGAACGGCATAGACATGTCGGAGTTTGTCGAGGAAGATTATAAGAGCTTTAACGCCTTTTTCACTCGGCATATCAAGCCGGAGCTTAGGCCGTTCGACATGGAGCCGACTGCGCTGTGCAGTCCGTGCGACGGCAAAGTGTCGGCGTATAAGATTGACGACGAGCTAAAGTTCAACGTAAAGGGGTTCGATTACACGGTAGAAACTCTGCTGAAAAACCCCGAGCTTGCCGAGCGTTACCGCGGCGGACTGTGCATAGTGTTTAGGCTGTGCGTAACCGATTACCACAGATACCACTTTTTTGACGGCGGCACGGCAAGCGGCAATACGTTTATAAAAGGAAGATTGCACACCGTCCAGCCGGTTGCTTTGGAGCGCCGTCGCGTGTTTACCGAAAACTGTAGGGAATACACCGTGCTGGATACCGACAACTTTGGCAAGGCTGTAATGGTTGAGGTGGGCGCAATGATGGTGGGGCGCATAGTCAACGCCGTCAAGGCCGGCCGCTTTGAGCGCGGTCAAGAAAAGGGCAAGTTCGAGTTTGGCGGCTCCACCGTAATACTGTTGCTGGAAAAGGGCGTTGCAGAGCTTGACGACGAGTTTTTTGCCAACACCGCCAACGATGTGGAAACGGTAGTCAAGTGTGGTGAACGCATTGGTCAGTCAATTTGGAATAAGGATGAGTTTTTAGAGTGATTGCCCTCATCCGTCACCTACGGTGACACCTTCCCCCAAAAGGGAAGGTATTCAGTGGTAAAGCCGTGCCACCATCAACATTCCCCGTGGGGGAAGGGGGCCCGCTTGCGGTGTCGGGGCGGCTGAAAAAAACGCCCTCTCCGTGGGAGGGGTGCCCGTAGGGCGTGTGTGGTTTATTGTAAATTTATTCTCGTTTAACGTCTTAAAACACTTGCTAATTTTTTTGCAGTTTGTTATAACTCATGTAGAGTTCATATAGAGGTCTGATAATTTTATGAGCACCGAAACTCAACAAAACGAAGTAACCGAGGCGGCAGAGGCTACCGAGCAGCCGGAGCAAGCCGAAGCGGCAGAACAGCCGCAAGCGGGCAAAGCTGAACAGTCGACCAAGGCCGCCAAAAAGGCCAACACCAAAAAGGAAAAGGCGCCGCTTACGCGTGAGCAAAAAAAGAAGCGTATACGCAACTTCGTTATCGTGCCGATAATGATACTGGTCGCGTCGTTTATACGCTCGCTTTGCGTACAAGTGTTTATGACGTCGCCCGAGCTTAACTTTGCGCCCGGCGGCGTTACCGGCATAGGCACTATGATTCAGTACATGACCGACGACAAATTTTCCGCCGGCTATACCAATATACTTATCAACATTCCGCTCTTGATTATTGCGTTTATATTCTTGAACAAGGGCTTTGCCATAAAGACTGCGTGCGCGGTAGGCTTGTCCTCGGGCGGCATGGTGCTTATGAAGGAGTTTAACTTTCCGCAGTACAGCGGGCCCAACGTGGAGCCGGTGCTCGGCGCGATAGCGTGCGGCGTGCTGGGCGGCATTGCGGTGGCTATTATGATCCGCGCCGGCGCAAGCAACGGCGGCACAGATATTATAGCTGCGCTTATTCAACGCAAGTTCCAAGCGGCTGGCATAACGTGGTTTATAATGGGCTTGGACGCTATAGTCGTGTTGGCTTCGTACTTCGTTTACAAAAACGGAATGACGCCGGTGTTTATGTCGTTTACCCAGCAGTTTAGCAGCGCAATGGTGGGCGACGTAATACTAACCGGTTTCAAGTCTGCAATCAAGTACGAGATTATTACCGACAAGCCGGAGGAGCTTGCTGCCGAGCTTATTTCCAAGCTCAAGCACAGCGTTACCAAAATCGACGCTATGGGCATGTACGCGCACAGCGAAAAGGCGCTTTTGATTTGCGTAATATACAAGCGCCAGGTAAGCGAGTTCAACAAGATACTCAAAAAGTACGACAATACTTTTGCGTACGTAACCAGCACCAGCGAGGTATTGGGTAAATTCTACTAATATTACGAGCGCGGCATGGGCGATAGGGTCGGTGTCGCGTTTTGTTATTTATAATCAGCAATCTGTTAATATAAGGAGCATATTATGAAAAAGTTTAAGGCACAGTCGCAAAAGCTACTCGATTTGGTAGTCAATTCCATATACGCCAACCGCGAAATATTTTTGCGCGAGATTATATCCAACGCGTCGGATGCGCTGGACAAGCGCAGATTTATGTCGCTTACGGACAGCTCGCTTTCCGCCGACTTCGGCATAGAAATAAAGGTGGACAAGGCGGCGCGTACGCTTACCGTCAGCGACAACGGCGTGGGCATGACCGACAAGGACTTGGAGGACAACCTCGGCGTGATTGCGGCCAGCGGCACGGAAGCGTTCAAAAAGGAGCAAGGCGTCAAAGAGAACGCGGAGCTTATCGGCCAGTTTGGCGTCGGGTTTTATTCGGCGTTTATGGTTGCGCAGAAAGTGACCGTCGTCACCAAAAAGGTAGGCACGGATAAAGCTTACAAATGGGTATCGGACGGCGTTGAAGGGTTTGAAATAACGGAGGCCGAAAAGGCCGAGGCCGGCACCGAAATTATTATTTCGCTCAAGCCGGACGGCGACGACGACAAGTATTCCGACTATCTGGAAAGCTATCGCCTTACCACGCTCGTCAAAAAGTATTCGGACTACATTCGTTACCCCATACGCATGATGACCGAAATGTACGACAAGGACGGCAAAAAGGCCGACGAAATGACTATTCTCAATTCCATGATTCCGGTGTGGAAAAAGCAAAAGGCAGACCTCGGCGAAAAGGAGCTGGACGAGTTTTACAAGCACGCGTACCGCGACTACCGCGACCCGCTGCATAATATTATGACGCGCGTCGAAGGCGCTGTGGACTACACGGCGTTGTTGTTTATTCCGGCCGAGCCGCCGTACGACTACTACACCAAGGATTACAAACGCGGTCTGTCGCTGTACTGCAACGGCGTGCTTATTATGGATACTTGCGCCGAGCTACTGCCCGAGTATTTGGGGTTCGTACGCGGCGTGGTGGATACGCCCGACCTTGCGCTCAACATATCGCGCGAAACGCTTCAGCACGACAGACGGCTTAAGGCTATAGCCAACGGTTTGGAAAAGAAAATACTTGCCGAGCTGGAAAAGCTGCTCAAAAACGACCGCGAAAAATACGAAAAGATTTTTACTCAGTTCGGCAAGGCTATCAAGTTCGGCGCGTACAACAACTTCGGCGCCGACAAGGACAAGCTTAAGGACTTGTTGCTGTACTATTCGGACAAGACCAAAAAGCAAATTACGTACAAGGAATACGTTGCGGAGCTTAATGAAAAAGCGCCGGTGCTGTACGCTTGCGGCGAAACCATAGAAAAGATTTCCATGCTTCCGCAGCTGGAGGTTGCGCGGGACAAGGGCGACGACGTGCTGTACTTTGTCGATCCCGTGGACGAGTTCGTCGCGCGTATGATAGAGGAGTACGACGGCCACAAGTTTGAAAATATTGCCTCTGGCAGTGCGGAGGTCAAGACCGAAAAGCAAGAGCACAAGGATTTGCTCAAGCGCATAGAGGCCAAGCTTAATGGCAAGGCGACGGTTACGGCCACGGACAAGCTTAAGTCCTATCCGGTATGTCTTGCCGCCAAGGGCGACGTGTCGCTGGAGATGGAACGCATAATGCAAGCTATGGGCGGCGGCGTTAAGGCCGAGCGCGTACTGCAAGTGAACATGGAGCACCCGATTATACTCGGCATGGAAAAGCTGACCGAGCAAGATTTTGACGACACGGTTACGGTGCTGTACAACGAGGCGCTTATTGCCGAGGGCTACAAAACCGAACCAGAATTTTTGACGGCCATAAACAGACTGCTCGCCGGTGCGCAAAAACCCGCGCCCGCCAAAAAGTCGACCAAAAAGACCGATGAGTAAAAAGCAAAGGGTAGTAATTATTACCGGCAGTACCTCGGGCATAGGCAAGGAGCTTTGCCGCCTATACCGCAACGACGGACATATAGTTGTGGGTCTTGCGCGGTCGGCCGTCGAGCCGGATATTGCCGCCGACGTTACCGACCTCGAGGCCGTGCGCCGCGCTGTGGACGAGGTGTACGCCCGCTACGGTCGGATAGATACCGTAATAGCCAATGCCGGCGGCGGACTGTCTGGCGCTACCGAGCTGTTGCCTATCGAGCAAATACAGCGTCAAATGGATTTGAACTTTACCGCCGCGCTTAACGTCGTGCGGTGCGCGCTGGGGTATATGCAGTCTGGCGGTAACGCCGTGTTCATTTCATCGGCGTGCGCGTTGTTTGCACTGCCGTACCGCGCTATGTACTGTGCAAGCAAGGCGGCGGTGAACATGGCGGCGCATGGACTGTACATGGAGCTTAAGGGTCACGGCATACGCGTAAGCTCCGTTTGCGCGGGGGATATTCAAACCAACTTTACCGCCAACCGTATTAAGTACGCCGACGGCGGCGAGCGCTACGGCGACGCGCCGAGTAAGTCCGCGCAAAAAATTGACGGCCGTGAGCATAAAAGAATGAAGCTCGAGCCAGCCGTAAAAAAGATTTACAAGTGCTGCAAAAAGAGCAAAAAGCCGACGTATATTATCGGGTTCAAGTATAAGGCGCTTAACTTTTTTAGGCATATTCTGCCGCAAAAGCTGTTGCTGGATATTACGGCAAAGCTGTTTTAGAAATAAGGTTGAGATTATAGTGATTGCCCTCATCAGTCACCTACGGTGACAGCTTCCCCAAAGGGGAAGCTACTCACTCGCAAAAGCCTAAACACATGATTACCTTCCCTCGGGGGAAGGTGGCGGCGAAGCCGTCGGATGAGGGCAAATATTTACGAGGAAACATGATAAAAATAAACGACTATACTTGCTATATTTCTGCGGGTGAGGCGTGCTACGTGTTCAAGATAGCAGACGGCGTGCCTACGCACGTGTACTTTGGTAAGCGTGTGGAGCCGGAGGACGATATTGCCGCGCTCGGGCTTGGCGGCAGTACCAAGGAGCTTTGCGTGCAAGCCGAGGTCGGCGGAAAAACCAAGGCCGTCGATCTTAAGTGCACCGCCGTGCGCGTGATCGACGGCGACGGTAAGTCGCTCGCTGTGGAGCTGTGCGATACGGCAACCAAGCTGAAAGCTACGGCGTATTACACGCCGCATCCGCGCGGCGGCATATCTAGGCGAGTGGTTATCGATTGCGCCGATTGTGAGGATATTAAGCTTACGCGCGTTAGGCAGTCGCTGGACTGCGGTATCGGCATGGGCGAAACCGAAAACAGAAATAGCGGCTTGGAATTCTTCGGCGATTGCGGCGGGAACGACGGCGACGCTTATGCGTTTTTATGCCCCAACGCCGACGGCAGTATTGCCGTCGATTCGGGTACAGTTGCGTGCGATTGCGGCGGGGATAATTTGTATCCGTTTGGCGATCGACCCAAGTGCGCAGAACTGCTTTGCGTATATTCGGATATGGGCAAGGGCGGCGCGACGCGCGTGTTGCACGACGTACTGCGCAACGACGGCGCGGACGATTTGTCCGAACGTGCGGCGACGTTGTTTTTGCCGGCCGTCAAGCAAGCGGAAATTGCAAGTGCCGTGCAAGCTGCGGGCGAGCTTGGGTTTGGCGTAGTCGCGATTGATATAAGCAGACATGACCAAGCGGCGGTGCAAGCATTGTGCGCGGCATGCAAGCAAAACGGACTTGCCGCAGGCTTGCGCGTGGGCGGCAACGCGCCGTTCGCCATGGTCGCGGCAACAGTCGAAAAAAACGATATAGCTTACGTAATGATAGACTCGCCCAAGGACGGCACGGTGGATGACTGGCGGGGCGTGTTTGCAATGCGGAATATGCTTAAAAAAGAGTTTTCCGACTTGCGCATTGACTTTGGCATTGGGACGGAAGCCGTAGCCAAGGCTTTTAGCGCTTGCTATCCGCTGGCGTTTGTTCGTAACGTAATAACGCCAGACCCGCCCGAAAGCTTTAAGTCGCGGTTCGACCGCGCGTCGCTCGGCACGCTCGGGTACGAGCTTAACCCCGCCAAGCTTTCCGACGGCATTAAGCGCGCGGTGCGTGCGCAAATACTGTCCTACCAAGACGACGCGCGGTGCGTACTGCACGGCGACGTTTACTGCGACGGCGGTAGCATTACCGTAGTCGGCAAGGACAAGTCGCGCGCATACGCTGTATGCGCGTGCGGTGGCAGAGTTAGGCTTTTAGGACTGGACGAGCACAACCTATACCATGTGCGCGAGCTTAACAAAACTTTGTCGGGCGCGGCGCTGGTGCACTGCGGCGTTGCCGTTAGCGAGGGGACGAGCGTGTTGCATATTCTGCAAGTGGCAGACTATTGAGATAATTCAGAATTAAGAATGCAGAATTAAGAATTAAAGATAGTACTAGCGATACATGTATGCGGCGGTTCGCCTGGATTTCTCCGCTACGCGCTTACGCGCTTCGGTCGAAATGATGGATATGTTGACTTTGCTATTCTATAAAGAACGGCACGGTTTTTACTCCCATCATCCCGAGCGAAGTCGAGGGATCTAGGCGAACCGCCGCACAGCGATTTTGCCATTAAACTTGCCATATAAAAAATCGGCAACAAAAAAAATGGGCGTATAGCCCATTTTTTTTGCTAAGTAATATTATAAGTAATTATTAGTCCTTTTGTCCGACTTTAAGTGCGCCGAGGATGCCCGCAACGCCGGCAAGTATGCCGCCGATAGCGCCGAGCCAAGCGCCGATACCCGCAGTCGTGGTAACGCCCTTGGTGGCGATTACCATGATGTCTTGGAACTGACTGGCAAGGATAAAGCAAGCAACTATTACGAGTACGCCGCCTACGATAGCAACCGAGCCACCCACGAGGCCGAGGATTTTAATATCCTTGCCAAGCGCGGAGAGTATGCCGTTTACGAGTACGGCGAGCGCGCCTACGATAGCAACTACGAACGCAATGATCGGGAACGTGCGGGACGGCAGAGTAAGTCCAAGCGCTTCGGCCATGGGCTTCATTTGCTCCAAGTCCGCCCACTGTTTGTCGAACAGGGTTGCGTATTCGGTCTGGTTGCCCATTGTTGAGCTAATAACTCCGGTGCACATACCGATGATTACCAGCACGAGTCCGGCCGCTGCAAGCGACAGAAACGTCGTGGCGATAGGGTTGGTTTTTTTAGCCATGATTTACCTCCAAAATGATTATAGGTTAATGATACCACTATGTGTATTTTATGTCAATACTTTTTCGGCAAATTTTCACATTTTGTGATTGTTGGGGTCGTAATCGTCAATACGCTTTTGCGCGTCGGCGTAATATCTGTCGTATGCCTTTTTGCAATACTTGTCGTGCTTGGTGGGTGCGGGCGGTTGGGTAGGCTGGTCGAAGCTGTACGCGCCGGTTACCTTCCAGCTATTCATTATACCCATGTTTATTGCGGCCTTGGGGCAAGCTTGTACGCAACGCATACAAATCATGCACTTGCCTCCAAACTTGATTTTGCCCTTCTTATTAGTGTGGATATTGCCCATAGGGCACAGCTTTACGCACTTGCCGCACTTAACGCAATCCTTTTTCGCCTTAAAGGTTTTGCCTATAATATGCGCGCCCCAGTATTCACAGCGCAATATCCATGCCACGAATCCGCCCAAAAACGGCTTTTTGGGTAAGCGCGGCTTGTCTTGCAGAATTTCCGCTACGTCGGCGGGCACCAGCTTTTGCGCCGTCGTCCACATTTTGTAAACCTCGGCGTCCGTGTGGCGGAAAATTATATTGTACGGCATTACGTACTGGTACTCGTTGTTCACCGCGTACCCGCGCCGCTTTAGGATTTTGCGCATTTTCAGCGACGACGCGTCGCTCATGCGCACCGGCTCGCCCGACGATTTGAAGATGAACGCTTTTTTGTATCCGTCCGTTTTTACGTTGCGCTTGGGCAGTTTTTTGCATACGTCAAGCAGTAGCTTGGGCGCGTTAAAGCCGTGAATGGGATAGCCCAGTCCTATCATGTCGTAGTCGTCTGCGTTCGGCGGTTGGGTATCCAACGGTATTTCCGCTACGTCTACCTCGGCGCTGTTCGCCTCGAATGCGGTTTTGTATAGGTCGGTCACGCGCTTAGTGTTGCCGGTGCCCGAAAAGTATATCAGCAGTATTTTCATTTTCTCTCTATTTTGGTTGCGTGCGCGACGAAGTTAGCGTCAAACGAGTAAACCATGTCCTCGTCCTTATCGTGGGTGTCGTACCATACCGACGCGAAAATTTTGTCCTTTTTGGAAAGTCTGTCAAAGTCCCATACAAACTTGTGGTAAATGGGGTTGTACCAGTGGCCGGCGCGGAGCACGGTGTAGGCGTTGGCCGAAAACAGCTCGCCGTCTTGGGTTTGGAAGTTGAGCTTTTTGTACATATCGCCGTCGAAGGTCGACAGCAGTTTGCCGCCGTGCGCCTCGGCAACCGCCGCGACGTCGGCTTGGGTTATTTGCTCGTCCGGCTTGGTTATATCGTAGCCGTAGAATACCGGCGTTTCGTTGTCGTCAAAGTTCGGGATTTGCGCGGGGTCGAGTAGGGGAAAGTCCTTCCATTCAACCTTTTTCAGTTTTTCGTACTCGGCCGTGCCGCCGAAGTAGGCTATCATACGCGCCTCGTCGCCGTGCTTGGCCCAGTACGACGGCGCGTTTTTGTCGTTAAGCAGTCTGCGGAACAGAAATAGGTGAATGAGTGAGCGCGGCGCCAGCTTGCCCAGCTTGAAAATGGGGTGGGCCTTGAACACTTGTTGCCAGTACTCTTCGGTGGTTTGGCTTTGGAAGTCGAACATATCGTTAAGTTCATTTCCGTCCAGATACCACACGCCGTGGAAGTTGCGCGTTGCGTTGTACACCGGCTTAAAAAACTTTTTGGAGCTGCCGCCCATGATGGCAAAGCCTTCGTCAAAGGTTTGAATGCCGTAGCGGCGGTTGGCCTTGCCGCCGGCTATGTTGTAGCACCGCTTCCAAAACTTGTCGGGCATAGTGCCGTCCATGAACTTCTTTATTATATTGCGGATAAGCACGCCGCTGTCGTGCGCGGTTACCCATTCCAGCGGCGCGTTGTACGCCGTGTGGAACATAAGTCCGTCGTGAACGTTGTCCGTTATCATTTGCGGGTGGAGCATTGCCGATTGGCGGATTACCGCCCACTTTGTTATTTTACTTTCCAGTACGCGAAATTCGCCGCGAACCTTGGTTGCGGAGTAAACGTCCAGCGGACTTGTTAATAGCGGGTCGCCAACCCGCCCAAACGGATGCGCGCCGGTGCGGTTGCCGTACACGGCCACCGTGGATACGTGTACCAGCGCGGGCTGGTTGTCCGTAATACTCTCTATAGTAGATACCAACAGCTCGGTGCCTATCTGGTTGCACGCCACTGCGGCGTTGGGATTTTGGTCGGAGCGGGGCGGTATTACCGCGGCCATGTTAATGACTATATCGGCGCCGGTAACCAGTTGCATAACGGCTTGACGATCGGTCATACCGCCTTGTATAATCTTCACCTTGCTATTCAACGCCTTGTTCGCCTTTAAAGCCTTTTTAAAGCGTTTGGGGGTGCGGATTAACAGCCGTATCTCGTCCAGTTCCAGTCCGTTAAGCGCCTCGAAGGTCGCTTGACCCATATTGCCGGTTATTCCGGTTATAGCTACCGTAGTCATTAGTAATATTCTCCTATCCGAGTAACGCCCAATCTCAATTTCGATTGCGCGTGATTATATAGTCTTGTATTTGTTGTACAAACGCTTGCTCGTCTACCATTTCGGCGCGAACGGTAAGCTCGTCGCCCTCTTGCAAAACCGTTTCGCCGTCGGGCACGAGGTCGCGGCCGTCGCGGCAAAGGTCGGTTACCAGCGAGTTGTGCGGCCACAGCACGTCGCGTATGCGCTTGCCGCAAATAAACGATTTGGCGTGGATAACGCCCTTTACGGTTACGTCGTTGCCGCTCGTAACCGATTGGTGGTAAAGGTCCTCCATCATTTTGTCGTAAAGCGGCGCCGAGCGGAGGATTGCCGCAAGCGCGGTCGCTATGCCCACGGCTACCGCGCAAGGCAGTAGGTTGGAAAAGCTGGACGTCAGCTCCACCGACATGGCAAGCGCGCTTATGGGCGCGCGCACCGACGCGGCAAAGAACGCCGAAATGGTCAGCATTATCACGTTGGGCGCGTACTCCGCGCTCATGCCCATTGCAATAGCGGTCTTGGCAATAATGGTGCCAAGTATGCCGCCTATGGCTATCATCGGCAAAAACAAGCCGCCGGTCGCGCTACTGCCGCTGGCCGTCGCCGTCATTGCAAACCTAAGCACGACGAGCGTTATCAGCACGCCCACGGCGCTGTTGACGGTGGCGTGGCCGAAGGTCTGCTCGAACACATGCTCGAAGGTGCGCTCGCCGCTACCCACTACGTAGTATATGCAAAGTCCGCAAACGGCGGTAAGCATAAAGGTGGGGATAAGCCGAAGCGCCGCGTTGTTGATTTTTCCGAACAGCTTGCCTAATAGGAATATGGTGCAGTTGAACGCCGCGGCAAGCAACGCGCACAGAATTCCGCCGGCGGCCGCAACGCCGCATACCGTAAACAACGCGCCCGCCGACGAGTACTTGACTTGCGCCAAAAAGGGGAGTACCGTCATGCCGTATTTGACGCCGAGGCCGTTAAGGTATGGTACGTGCCCAAACGCCCAAAATACAAGCTGGGAAACCATAATTGCGGGCACCACCGCGCTGAACGCCGCGAGCAGTATGCTCGGCGAGAATCTGCGGTGCGTTTCCTCCAAGGCGAACGCCACGCCGGTAAGCGGCGCGTTGAACGCTACGGCAAGGCCGGAGCTTGCGCCGCCGGTTATCAGATATCTGCGGAATTGTACCGGCTTTTTGGCCATACGGCCTACGCCTTCGCCAATCAGACCGCCTACGCCTATGGACGGTCCCTCGCTGCCCAGCGGCATGCCGGATAGGAATGCCAATAGGCTCCCCGCAATCAGCGCCGCCGCTGTGCGCAGCCACTTAACCTTGAGCATGCCGCGGGCGCAACCCTCGGCAAGCGGTATGCCGCTGCCCTTGGCGGACGGCACCAGTATTTGCAGTACTGCGGTAATAAGACAGCACAACAGCACGAGTATTAGCGTGCAAGTAACCGCCAGCACCGTGCGCTCCAGCGAATATACCGAAAAAGCAAAGCTGATTACTATACGCGAGCATACCAAAAACAGCGCGATTACCGCGCCGCACACTACGCCCGTTATACAGCCATACAGTAGTGGCTGTAAGTTGTGTAACAGCTTTGATTGTTTCATTTTTTAGTATCTCTTTTGGGCGCGCGCGCCGTCGGCTTTTCTGCTTCTTGCTTGTCGGCTTTGTCGACTTTATCCGCCTTGTCCGTTTTGGCTCTGTTGGGCTTGTCGGTCGTAGGCGTGGTAATGGGCGAGCGCGCGCGGGTTATGGTTATCGAGCGGGCTATATACGCGCCGCCCTCGTCGGAATCGGGTATTTCCGCTACGTGCATACCGCCTTGCTTTGCCTTACCACGCGGGGAGGGCGCTACTTGGGGAAAGCCGCCCAGCGGGACGGTGGGGATAGCGTTCAAAAACTCGGGAGTACCGTCGTCCGCCGCTTTGCGCGTAGGCGTTTTGCGCGGCGCTTTGGGCGGGTCGATGGGTACGGTGTCAACGCTGCCGTGCGGCATGACCGGCGCGGGCTCGGAAACGGCTTGCGGCTTTTTGCCGGACTTCTTTTTGCGCGATTTTTCGCGGAAAAATACGGTGCGGAAATTTTTGCTTGCGGCAAGCGAAACGAGCAGTAGCAATAGTATTGCGGTAAGCAAAATAAATACGGTGAGCGCAATGGCGAGCGCAAACTCGCTTGCGCAAAGGATACTTGCGTTAAGCCGCATGTTGCACCTCCGCTTGTTTGGACTTAATCGGCTGTTCGTTTACCGAGTGCAGCATCGTGTTGAACTCGTTTTTGCGACTGCCCTTAAAGTAGTCTGCCGCAAAAATGCGGTTAAGGTGCGAAATCTTGTCGAGCAGCACGGTTGCGCGCTGTTCTATATCGGCCAAATACGCGTCGTCCACGTCGTCCGCTTGGTAAATGATATTGCTAAGGCTGTTAAAGTAAATTTTGTCGGTAAGGAATTTGTCGTAGGCGCGGGAGTACAGTATGGACTCGTCGGGCGAAAACGCGCTTACGCCGTAGGTGAGGTTGGAAAACACCGTTACGCCCAAAAGGTCGAGCACGGTCGGGTAAATATCGCACGTGCAAGTGAACTTGGTTACCACGCGGTTGACGTTGTGCGCTTCCAGATTGCGGTTGCCCACCTTGATCATAACCGGCACGCGGTACAAGTCGGTGTAGTTGGATTGGTCGGTAAAGTAAATGTTCTTTGCGTAGTTGCTTATGCCCTGGTAGTAGGCGTTGTGGTCGCCGAACATGGTTATAAGCGTGTTGTCGGCCAAGCCGTTTTGATCGAGGTAGTCGAGCATAACGCCTATGGCCTTGTCGGTATCCATACCGGCGGCGCAGTAGTAGCGCAGTGCGTTTGCGTCCTCGTCGTCCTCGACGTAGGGCAGAATGCCGTACTCGTCCATTTGGGCGTAGTAGTCTTGCAGATTTTCGCGCTCGGCGTACTGGCCGTGCATCGTTATGGTGGTTATGTACGTATTGAATCGGCGATCGGTGGGGAACATTTTTTCCTTGCACACGTCGAACATAACCGAGTCGAGCCTGCGCTCGCCCAGTCCGCCGCCGTCCTCGTCGGGCGGATACATTTCGTCGCCGGCCGTGTAGCTTTTAAAGCCGAGCGCGTTGGTGTGGTGAATATCGCGGTTGTAAAAGGTTCTGTCGCCGTTGTGGAAGGAATTGCTTTCCACGCCGAACAGAGTTTTGAGCACGTTGGGCATGCTGTACGGCAACGAGTTTTCGGGATAGCCGTAGTTTACGTACTGGTACAAAAGCGGGTAGTTGCCCAGTATGGATTTGTTTTCCGAAATGTCCGTTTTTTCCAGCGAGTGCGCGTTGTTGAGTATAATCGTGGACTTGCTGTCGTAAATTCTGTAAAAGTTGGGGTACAGCCGTTTTAGCGCGGACTTGATATACGCCTCGTCAACCGCTTCGCCGTTCACGCTTTTGGCAAAGCCGTTGGGGTATCTTTCGGCGTCGTAGAGGAAGGTGAACCACTCGAAGCTTTCGCAAAGAATGGTTACCACGTTAAAGCCGTCGGCCTCGCCGGTAAGCGGGGTAGGCTCGGTAGTGCTTTTGTAGATAAAGCGGTTAAGCTCGTTTTTGTCGCCTACGTCTATGTCGGAAAACCACAGTCCGCGCACGAGCTCGTTGTACATATTGCCCACTATGCCCTTGTTGGCATAGGTGCCCGTTTCTTGCTGGTGAAGCTTGTACGTGAGGTCGTTGGAATCGAACCTATAGTTGCCGAAAAAGGCGAGCATGGAGTTGCCCAGTATAACAAGCGCGCACAGCGCCGCCGTGGTTATTTTGGCCGAAAACGCGACGTTGGGTTTTTCCACGCGCTTGGTGAACATAAACCCGAGCGTGCCGTACAGCGCGATAATTATGCCGGACACGAATATGAACGCAAAGCTCATGGGAATAACTTCCACTATTATCATTGCGTCGTTGCGCAGACTGAGCATTGCGTACTCGAACACCGTGCCTCCGGTGCTGTCGAATATTACTATAAATATAAAGTCGAGAATAAAGTTGATAAGTATAAGGCACATAAAGAACGCGTACCGCGCCTTGTGGTTGGGGATATACTGCGAAATAAGACAAACGAGCGCGATAAACGAAAGGAACAGCCACGGCGAGGTCATGTAAAACTTGCCCGACGTAACCGCTATGCCGGTAAGCTCTATCAGTACGGACGCGAAAATATATGCGACCATAAGATAGTTGATCTTTATAAAGCGGAGAAAAGCTTTTCCCGCGATTTTGGCGGTCTGTTTAATCGACATATCACAAAACCAGTATTATAACGCACGCCCAGTACGTAAGGTGAAAGCTGTGGTCGGTAAGCTCGTACACCACGGCGTACGCGTAGGTGAGTATATAGTACAGCCACGGATACGAATGCGTGGTAGTCCATGCTTCCAGTGCGAACTCTATCAGCCCGAACGCAGTCACCAAAAATATGGCGCCCCACGGTACCGAGTACTTGGTGGGGAGGAGTATGGTAAGCGCGCGCTGAACGAGCGCGGCTGCGGCAAGCCCCAGCCACAAGTGCAGTCCGTAATAGACGTATATTGCAAGGTTGATAAGCGCGGTAGCCATAGTGACGCCCGTGCCCATTTCCACTTGGATTTTTACTTTGAATTTGAAGCCGGCGCTTACGCACAGCACGGCTATTGCACCGACCAGAATGACGGCAAGCGTGCGCGGCACGCCCACGCGCTTTTTTTGCGGCAAAAACAATCGGCAGTCGCACAGCTTTTTTATATAGTGGTTAAGCAACACTATAAACACCGTAAACACGACGCCGATAAGTATATAGTATAGGATTATAGGCAGAGTGCCGTAGTACACCAAATCGAACACCGGCTTGAACAGCCAAAACAGCCGCGACAAAAACAGCACGGCAAGCGTTATGCCCGCCGCAATCAGCATGGTGTATGCGCGCCGTTTTTCCGTAGCCGGCACCGAAGCAAACGCCGCCTTAAAGTCGGCGGGGCGCTCGGGTGCGGTTATCGTGGAATTCTGTTCGGTGTTTTGAGTCATGTTAGTTTTTTACCGTATGGCGTTACTTGTTGTCGAGTACTTCCAGTACGTCGTGCATGGACTTGACGAATTCCGCCTCGGACGAATTGTAAAACAACAGCAGTCCGTCGGGGTCGTCGCCGGACACGCCGGCCGGTACCGAAAAGTCAATGCCATTTATATACTCGTCCCAGTGCGTTATTTTGTAGGTATCGCGGTCGGAGTTGCGGCGCAGCATGCGCGCATGACAAACCTCGGGCGACGTTACTACCCAAATAATAGTCAGCTTGGCGCCAAGCTCGGCCAGCTTGCCGCGCAGTTTGGCAATATAGTCGGGGTCGCGCACCTCGCGGGTAAACGGCGCGTTTATAAGCACCGTGTCGTCGTACTGCAAGGCCTCGAAGCCGAGGTCGAGTATAACCTCGTATTCGTAGTCGCGTATCTGTTCCTCAAAAAAATCCGAGCTACGGTCGTACGGCTTTTTTCCCACGCGAAAAATTTGCTTGGATAGGGGAATAAGCGTATCCTTGTCCAGATACACTACGTGCCGAAGGTTTTTTGCCAACTGCCTGGATATGTACGTTTTGCCGCACGCCGGCGGCGACGATACCAAAATGAGTCTTTTCATAGTAAGCCGTGCTTCTTTAGTATTTGTGTTAGCATAAGTGTATTTTATCAAATACAAAAAACGGTGTCAAGCGAATGTGAATTCAGAATGCAGAATTAAGAATTCAGAAGTATTGATTGGTCATTTATTGGGATTAGCAGCTTTACTATTTTATATATCCAAACAAAAGCCCTTCCCGTATACGGAAAGGGCAATATTGCGTACTATAATTCTGCATTCTTAATTCTTAATTCTGAATTATCCTAAACACTTTCCAACAGCATTTTGTCGGCGACGAGCGCTATGAATTCGCCGTTGGTCGGCTTTTCGTTGTGGTTGTACACGCGCACGCCGAATAGGGTGTTTATGTTTTCTATCTTGCCGCGGTTCCATGCCACCTCTATGGCGTGGCGAATGGCGCGCTCCACCTTGCTGGGGCTGGTTTTAAAGTGATCGGCCACTTCGGGGTACAGCTTTTTGGTTATGGAATTGATAATTTCGGGATTGTCTATCGTCATTTTTATCGCCTCGCGCAAGTACTGATACCCCTTGATGTGCGCGGGTATGCCCACCGTAATGAAAATATTGCTTATTTTTTCGTCCATAGACCGGTTTTTGGCCGACGGCCGCTTGTTGTTGAACGCCTCGATTATGCGTTCGTCCAGCACTCCGAACGAAATAGGCTTCATCATGTAAAAGTCCGCGCCCAGTCCCATCGCCTTGGAAATAAACGCTTCTTGGCTGAGCGCCGATACTATTATGATCTTCATATTGCCCTTGTTTACACGCTCCAGCACCGAAAATCCGTCAAGGTTAGGCATAACCAAATCGAGCAATAATACGTCCGGCCGCACCGTAACCAGCTTGTCCAAGGCTTGCTTTCCGTCCGTTGCAATATCCACCAGCTCTATCTTGTCCGAAGTGGCAAAATGCGCCTTTACGCTCGCCGTAAACTCCGCGTTGTCGTCGCAAACCATAACCCTAATCTTCATAATGTGAACTCCTTTGTTCCCGATAATTTAAGAAAATTATACCATTTTCGCCGAAAATATTCAACGTTAGCATACATGCGTAAAACGCCTTCTTTTATCAAAAAACGCGGAATTTTGCCGCAAAATAGCGAAACGCATGTGTGGACGGTCGCGATGGGTCGAAAAAGCTCGTGCGACAATTTTGCCGCGTCACTTATTCGCCACATCGGAAAAATTCCGAATTTGGATAAAAGTAAAAATGACACAATAATGGTATATGTGTTTACTTTTTGGTGCTAAATGTGGTATATGTGTGTAATTTGCCTTTCATAAATATAAAAAAATAGAGTTAAGTAGTATACTATTATTAACAACATGGAGGACAAAACATGAAGTTTCATTTATCTACCGATACGGTTTGCGACGTATACAAAAGCGAGCTTAGGGCGCGCGATATAGATTACATATCCACGTACTACACCATAGACGGGTGCGAGCGCAAGGACGAGATTACGCGCGACGACGAGCTTATAGATTTTTACGCCAAAATTCGCGGCGGAGAAATGCCCACCACCTCGCAAGTAACCCAAAACGACTACGAGGAGTTTTTCGGCGAGCTGATTAAAAAGTGCGACGGCGACATAGTGCATATCACCATATCGTCGGGACTAACCACTTCGCCGCTTGCGGCGCGGCATGTTGCCGAGCAGATACTGGCGGAAACCGGTAGGCACATATATATAGTGGATTCGCTTGCCGCTACCATAGCGACGCGGCTCGTCGTGGACGAAGCGGAACGCTTACGCGACGAGGACGTATCGGCCGAGGACGCGGTTGCGTTTTTGGAGGACTTCGTAAACCACATTCATACGTGGTTTATGCCCACCGACCTTATGCACCTTAAGCGCGGCGGCAGAGTTTCCGGCCCATCGGCGTACATAGGCACGGCGCTCAACATCAAGCCCATACTGCGTTTCGACCCCGCGGGCGCGCTGGTGGTTATGCAAAAGAAAATCGGCGCGAGCAAGGGCGTTGCGGAAATGATTAACATATTCAAGCGCGACAGCGCCGAAAAGCCGCACAAGGTGTACATAGCCAGCGCGGACAGTGATCTTGCCGAGGGCATGCTCAAAAAGGCTAAGGCGACGCGACCCGACTGCGATATAGAGGTTGCGCTTATAGGGCCGGTTATCGGCGCGCACACCGGCGCAAACGCCGTCGGCATAACCTTTGTGTCGGACAAGCTGCGCAGCGAGATTTAATTCAGAATTAAGAATTAAGAATTAAGAAGAGGTTGGGATTTTAGTAATTGTGCGACTACGCCTAGACCCCTCGGCGTTGCTCGGGGTGATGGGTAGTGTGTGCCGGACTATTCTTATACAGAAGTGCAACCCTAAATCCCATCATTTCGACCGAAGCGCGTTAGCGCGTAGTGGAGAAATCTAGGCGAAGCCGCAAAATTAACTTGATAAAATTTTCCACATAAAAAACAACAGATAAACAATCAAGGAGAATAACATAATGTCATTTACACTTTCCACAGACCGTTCGTGCGATATATTTTGCAGCGAGCTTGACAGCCGCGGCATCAAGTACATATCGCAAGTATATACTATAGACGAAGTACCGCACGTCGACGATTTTGACAACGACGCGCAGTACACCGGATTTTACGACCTTATCCGCGCGGGCAAAATGCCCACTACGTCGCAGATAAACATTGCCGAGCACGAGGATTTTTTTGAAAAGGTGCTAAGCGAAACCGACGAGGACCTTTTGCATATTACGCTGTCGTCCGGCTTGTCGTCCACGTACCAGAGCGCGCTCACAGCGGCCGCCAACGTAAACGAAAAGCTTGGCAAAACGCGCGTGTACGTGCTGGACTCGCTTGCGGCAACCAGCGTTCAGCGGCTGGTGGTTGACGAGGCGCAACGCTTGCGCGACGAGGGTTTGTCCGCGGCCGAAGCGTTGGAAAAAATGAATTATATCACTCACCATATTATGGTTAGGTTTATGCCCACCGACCTTATGCACCTTAAGCGCGGCGGCAGAGTTTCCGGCCCTTCGGCGTACATAGGCACGGCGTTGCGCATAAAACCCATACTGTGCATCAACAAGGAGGGCGGCTTGTCCGTCGTCGCCAAAAAGATAGGCGTCAGCGCCGGCGTGTCGTATATGGCCGACTTCTTTAAGCAGAACAACGGCGCAAGCACCAAGCGCGTGTATTTGCCCACCGCCGACAACTGGGAGGTTGCCGAGGAGCTTAAGGCCAAGATCTTGGAAATCCGTCCCGACTGCGAAGTGATTATCGGCTGGGTCGGTCCGGTTATCGGCGCGCACACCGGCGCGGGCATGGTCGGCATGACCTTCGTCAGCGACAAGGAAAGAGACATTTAGTTAATTCGGAATTAGGAATTAGGAATTCGGAATTTTAAAAGAGGATGAGATTTAAGATTGTGCGGCTACGCCTAGACCCCTCCGCGTTGGTCGGGGTGATGGGTGGTGTGGACGGCGCTATCCTTATACAGAATGGCAATGCCCAACTCCCATCATTTCGAGCGAAGTCGAGAAATCTAGGCGAAGCCGCAGTCCGACACTATTCACTATTCACTATTATTTATTCACTAAATTCGCGGAGCGAAATTTACTATGCAAGAACCGTACTACTGGTACGTGCTTTACGTAAGAACCGGTCAAGAAAACCGCGTGGTACAAGATATCGCGCGGTTTGCCGATACTAAGGGTTTTACCGCGCAAGAGATAGAACCCTTTTGTCCTATGACCGAAACGTACTACCGCGCGGGCGGCGTTAAGCGCTACCAAAAGCGCCCGCTGTTTGCAGGCTACGTTTTTGTGGAAACTCGGCTCGACCCCAAATCGTTCATTTCCGAGTTCGGCTCGTTCGTGTACTCGTCGCAAGAGATTATTCGGCTATTGTCCGGCGGCAAGGACAATATAGCATTGCCGGACGGCGAGCGCGCGCGACTGGAATTTTTACTGCGCGGCAAACGTTGCGTGGAACATTCCGTAGGGTTCATAACCGGCGACAAGGTGACTATAACCGCCGGCGCGCTTATGGGCTGCGAGGGAATGATTACCTATATCAACCGCCACAACCGCTACGCCGATATAGATATAGATATGTTCGGCAGTACGGCCAAAGCAAGGGTCGCACTGGAAATAGTGGAAAAAAAGTGAATCGAATTCAGAATTAAGAAATGCCCTCATCCGTCGCTAATGCGACACCTTCCCCCAAGGGAAGGTATTCATGTGATTAAGCTTTTGCGAGTGGGGAGCTTCCTCAATGGGGAAGCTGTCGCCGAAGGTGACTGATGAGGGCAATTACTAAAAATAGTCCTCTGGGCGCGAAGGCGCCCTTTTTTATTGTGAAATATAATCCAATAGGACAATATCAATAATCCAAAAGGCAACCAACATATATGACGGTTGGTATATATTTATTGTACTAACATACACTATTTGCGAGGTTGTTGTGATTGATTTATTAGACGCTCGGGCTGTTTATGAACGACTTGACGATTTGCGCGTAGCAAGGGGTTGGACGCATTACGAGCTTGCCAAGCGAGCGGGTGTTTCGACTTCGGCGATTTATCATTGGCGGGATAGACTTAATTTGCCGTCATTGGAATTGTTGGACGCCGTGTGTTATGCTTTTGGGATAACCGTTGCAGAGTTTATGGCTGACGACGGCGACCTCGTTGCACTTACTTCAGAGCAACAAAGTCTTTTACAGTTGTGGAATACCTTGACGAGCGACAAGAAAAAGTCTATATTAAATTTAATGAAAACGATGCAAGATTAAGCTGTAGACTTGCGTATGGAAAGCGATAACCTACCTAAAACCAATTTATCAGTTGCGGGCGAGGGCGACGCGGACGTGGAAATAGACCCGCCGCATATATTGCCCATTGCGCCGTATTTGGAAAAGTATTTGCGCCGCCGACTTGAACTTCAAGACGGAAGCTCAAACGCGCATTGCGGGCATAGGGAACGACTGCGCGATTGTGCCAAGGGCGACGACGACCTTGCCGGACTAAGCGACGTCGAGCTGGTGGAACTGTTGCTTGCCTTTTTCATTCCGCAAAAGGATACCAACGTAATAGCGCACCGACTGATTGACGAGTACGGTTCGGTGGCCGGCGTTATTTGCGCGCCGCAGTCCGATTTGGTGCGGTTGGCGCATATCACCGCACAAGCGGCGGCAATGCTGCCCGCGCTGTTCGGGTTGTGCTTGAGCACCGGCAAAAAGGCGGTTAGGCTGAAAAACCGATTCGAGGCGGCGGACTTTTTCGGCATTGCGTACTACGGCAAGCAAGAGTCGGGAACCTACGTCGCGTTTATGGACGGCGATCTTAACGTTAAAGCGATAGAGTGCTTTACTGCCGACGGCGTGCCCGCGCGCGCAATAATAAGCGCGACGTTTAAGCACCGCTGTAAGCATGTGTTTGTGGCGCGGCGGGAGCCGGACATGTTTCCGCAGACCTATAATATAGCGCAAGCGGTTGCCGAGCTTGGCAATACGCTTACCGCAGTAAAGGTTACTATGCTCGACTACATAGTTTTCGGCGATTACGGCTACTACACGATAGGCGCGCCGCCGCGCGAGGCCGACTGGTACCCGCTGTATATTTTCGTGCCCGCCGTCAAGTTTATGCGTTCGCCCGATCTATTGGAACGCATAACCGTGCCCGACGGCTACCGTATGTACGCCGGTATGGAAACCGCCGAGGAATTGCCCGACATGGCCTTGCAAATTTGTAAGGTGCTGGAGAAGAATTAAGAATTAAGAATTCAGAATTAAGAATTATAAATAAGGTTGAGATTCTTCGGCGGGCAAAAAACGCGCTACGCGCTTGCTCTGAATACCTTCGGTGCTTCGTAGGACAAAAAAGATTGTGCGGCTGGCGCCTAGACCCCTCCGCGTTGGTCGGGGTGATGGGTGGTGTGGGCGTTGCTATTCTTATGCAGAACGGCAACGCCCATTCCCATCATTTCGACCGAAGTGAGCGAAGCGAACGAAGCGGAGAAATCTAGGCGAAGCCGCATAATCTCTTAAATTCTAACCTTTTTCAATTCGATTGACAAATACGGTTTGCGCGTGTATACTTAAACCGTTACGAACATACTAAACGCAAGGAGAATTATCATGGCTAATAAGGTTACACCCGATATGACTATTTACGACGTACTGTGCTTGGCGCCCGAAAACGAAAAGGTGTCGCAAGTGTTTTTCGACATGGGCATGCACTGCTTGGGTTGCCCCATTTCGCGCGGGGAGACCGTTGCGGAAGCGGCGGCGGCGCATGGCAACGACGTTGACGAATTAGTTAAAAAGCTTAACGCAGTCATTGACTAACGAAAGCACATTCATCGCGTGATACGGACTACGTTTGGCTCGGCGGCTTGGTCATGTAGGTGGGTCTACACTCCCGTCGCCGCCTCGCCAACTGTTGTCCGTCTGACGCGCGACTGAGCTTTCATATTATAAGAGGCGATTTAAATGAAGCTTATCGTCGGCTTGGGCAATCCGAGTAACGATTATTCGGGCACCTACCACAATATCGGTTTTATGGCGGTGGATAAGGTGGCGGATACGTTCCGCGCGCCCGATTTTGCTTTAGACAAAAAGAGCAATGCGTATATATCCGATTTGAATATATACGGTCAAAAGGTTTTGCTCGTCAAGCCGAACACGTACATGAATCTGTCCGGTGACGCGGTGGGGTTTCTTTCGCGCTATTACAAGGTGGAGCCTAAGGATATTCTGGTCATGTACGACGATATAGATATGGCTAAGGGCGTGGTGCGCGCGCGGCTTAGCGGCAGTGCGGGTACGCACAACGGTATGCGCGACATAGTGGCTAAGCTGGGCAGTACCGATTTTGCGCGGGTGCGCGTCGGTATCGGACCCAAGCCCAACTATATGGGGCTTGCCGACTACGTGCTGTCCAAAATCAATCCCGCGCTTGCCGATATTATGGGCAAGGCGTGCGGCTTGGCGGTCGATTTCGTAACCGACTGGGTTTGCGGCAAGCAGTGGCAAGACCTGACTAAAACGGTAAAATCCGATACTTAAGACGGCAAGATTTTTTCAAGATTATACGGTATAACGATTTGGGCGAGATGCGAAATATAGGTCGTGTAATAAACGACATGAACGGCGTTGTTGCGGATATAGTATCGGCGGTCAACGGCGGAAAGCGTGCGTCGGTGTTCGGCATGTCAAAGTCGGACGTCCGACTTTTTTGCTGTGCGTTCAATAAATATATGCTGGTGTGCGCCGACGTTTTGTCCGCGCGCGCCGCGTTCGTCGAGCTGTCCTTGCACTACGCCGCGGTGGAATTGTTTTTGCCCAAAAATAACGTAATACTCGTTGCGGGCAACGATCGGTCGGGCGACCGCGCAAGGGCGCTGTACCGCATGGCAAGCGGAAAGTGCGACGTGGTGGTAACGACTGCCGAGGCCTATATGCAGCTACTGCCGCCTCCCGAGCTTGTGCTTGCGACTACGGTGGAGTTTGAGGTTGGCAAGTCCATGCCCACCGCCGAGCTTTTGAGTAAGCTGACGGCGGCGGGGTATGCGCGGGTCGGGCACGTGGACGAGCCGGCGCAGTTTGCCGTGCGCGGCGACATAGTGGACGTGTGCGCGCCCGACGGCGAAGCGGCGCGTATCGAATTTTTCGGGTACGAGTGCGACAGCATTCGCAAGCTCGATATAAGCTCGCAAAGCGCGGTGGATAAGCTGACTTGCTTTACGGCGTACCCCGCTACCGAAACGGTGTTCGGGGATAAGTCGGCGGTAATCGAACAGCTGCTTAAGGCGGGCGAAAAGCGCAAAACCGCCGGCGTGCCCATAGAGCACCGCATGGCCGAGCGGCTTAACGTCGGCGACACCGACGGCGAGCAAACGCTTATTTCGCTCTTTCCGCACACTACGTTGGATAAGTTTTTCGGCGGGCTGATAATTGCCGAGGACGCAAAAACCGTTTACGACAACTGCGTGTTTGCCTACCGCGAGCATGCCTCGCGTGCCAAGCGGCTTATCGAGGCGGGGGAAGCGCCGTTATGCGCCGCGGACAACCTCACGTCCGTGCCGCCCACGCATGGGCTTAGGCTGTGCTTCCACGCGGTGGACAGCAGTAACCGATTCTTTTCGCCCGACTGCGTGTTCAAGCTGAAAAGTATAGATCTACCGCTGTACGGCAAAAACTTCGGTCAGCTTAAGGCTGATATTGCTACGTGGAAAAGCCGCGGCATTAACGTGCTTATCGGCGCGGACGTGCGCGAGGGACTGGAAAGCGTAGAATGCTACGACGTGGAATATATACAACCGGTTTCGGACGGCGGCGTGTTTTTTGACAGCAACACCGTTATTATCGGCATGCGCAACGTCGGCAAAAAGCGCGATCCGTTTACTTCGGTCAAGCGCACCGGAATGGCGGAGCTGCCCAAGGCCGGCGACTACGTAGTGCACGAAACGCACGGCATAGGCATTTGCGAGGCTGTGGGCGCCGTCGACTTCGGCGACTACTCGCGCGATTATATTACGATCCGTTACGCCGGCGGCGACACGCTGTACGTGCCGGTCGAGAACATGAGTCGGCTTAGCAAGTACGACTTTAACGACAACCCGCCCAAGCTGAGCAAGATAGGCGGCGCCGAGTTTGAAAGGGTAAAGGCCAAGGTCAAGTCGCGGCTCAAGGCCATGGCGTTCGACCTTTTGGCGCTGTACGCGCGGCGGGAAACGGTCAAGGGCAAGGTTTACGACGACGGCGGGGAGCTGGAGGACGAGTTTGCCGCCGACTTTCCGTATTCGGAAACGCCCGATCAGCTTTCTGCTATCGACGCGTGCTTTCACGATTTGACGAGCGGCAAGATTATGGACCGGCTCGTTTGCGGCGACGTCGGGTTCGGCAAGACCGAGGTCGCGCTTCGCGTCGCGTTCAAGGTGATTGCGCAAGGCGGGCAGGTTGCGTTTATGTCGCCCACCACCGTGCTTTGCCACCAGCACTACAACACCACCAAGTTGAGAATGGAACGGTTCGGCGTAAAGGTGGCCGCGCTGTCCCGCGCCGAGGGCGATACCGCAAAAACGCTAAAGGGCATTGCCGACGGCTCGGTGGATATAGTGTGCGGCACGCACAAGCTTTTGGGCAGCTCGGTCAAGTTCAAAAACCTCGAGCTTTTGATACTCGACGAGGAGCAAAAGTTCGGCGTGTCCGATAAGGAAAAGATTAAAAATCTAAAGACCGACATAAACGTGCTCACGCTTTCCGCAACGCCCATTCCGCGCACTCTGCATATGGCTATGTCCGGCATACGCGACGTATCCATGCTGGAAACGCCGCCAACCGGCCGACTGCCCGCGCAAGTGTACGTAACCGAGTATTCGGACGCGCTGATAGTGGACGCCGTAACCCGCGAGGTGGCGCGCGGCGGGCAAGCCTTTATAGTATACAACTACGTCAACGGCGGGCCGCGTGCCGGCGGCATTGCGGAATACACCGCGCGGCTTCAGTCGCTAATGCCCGAACTGCGCTTTACATACGCGCATGGGCAGATGGACAAAAAGCTTATGAACGCCGCAATGGAAAGTTTTGCCGAAAACAAGGCCGACGTGCTGGTGGCGACTACCATTATAGAAAACGGCATAGACATACCCAACGCCAATACTATGATAATATACGGCGCGGAAAACATGGGGCTTAGCCAAATGTACCAGCTTAAGGGCCGCGTCGGGCGGTCGGATAGGGTGGCGCAAGTGTACTTTACGTATAGTAGCGAGGCCGGACTTGCCGGTGCGGCGCTCGAGCGGCTTACCGCCGTGTCGCGGTACACCGACCTCGGCAGTGGCGTAAAAATAGCCGAGCAAGACATGCGCATACGCGGCGTGGGCAACGTGTTCGGCGCAGAACAGCATGGGCATATGGTAAGCGTAGGCTACAATATGTACTGCAAACTGCTAAACGAGGCTGTTGCGGAAATAAAGGGTCAAGCGGTTGCTAAGCACAAGGATCCGGTTATGAAGGTTGACTTTACCGCAGTCATACCCAAGGAGTACTGCGACAGCGCAATGCGCGTTGAGCTGTACAAGCGCATATCGCAGTTAAAGACGGAAGCCGAGCGCGACGAGCTGTTGAACGGACTTAAGGACGCGTATGAAAGCGTGCCGGTGGAAATTCGCAACCTTGCCAACGTCGGACTGATAAAGAACCTTGCTTCTACTATGAACGCGGCAACGGTAACTCTGCTCCGCTCGGGCGCGAAAATCGAGTTCACCGACGTTCAAGACGTTAAGGACGGATTTGAAAAATTCGGCGGAACGTTTACCGCCGTCAAGGCCCCGCTCATTATTTTCGATAACGTAAAGAATTTACTGCGCTATCTTACTCAATGCGCGGAGTAGAAATAATGTTGAGATTTAATGATTTGCCCTCATTCGCCCACTGCGTGGGCACCTTCCCCCAAGGGAAGGCGCTCATGTGGAAAAGAGTAACCACATGAATACCTTCCCCGTGGAGGGGTATGGGGTGGTGTCGGCGAAGCCGACGGATTAGGGGCGACCTTAATGCCGCGTGAGCGGCCATAATTCTGAATTATAAAACCGGAGTTTTATGTACGAAACGTATTCACAGTGCAAAGCCGAATTACTGAAAAACGTCGACGGAAAGTACGACTGCTTTAACAACCCCATAGTGAATTGCGAGGGGTACCCCACGCTTGGCGTGCGCACGCCGGTTATAAAAAAGCTGGCTAAGTCGGTGCCGATGCCCGCGCGCGACGAGGTGCTTAGCGGGTTCTTTGCAGATAAGGATTTGTCGTACGACAGCGTGCTGTTTGCCGGCGTGCTTGCCGCGCGCAAGGGCGATTACGAAAAAACGCTCGAGTATTTGAACAAGCTCGTTCCGCTGTTTCGGTCTTGGGCGCACGTGGACTGCGTTACGCCGTGCCTTAGGTGGGCGGACAAGACCGCGCTGTGGGACGACTTTAGGTACATGCTCGACTGCGAGGGGCAGTACCAAACGCGGTTCTATATAATGATCATGTTCTCATGCTGCCTTTGCGACGAGTACGTAGACCGAATTTTGGATACGCTGTTGCATAACGTTAGCTACGGCCGGTATTACGTGGATATGGCGGCGGCGTGGTTGCTTGCCGAATGCCTCGTCAAGTACTACGACAAAACGTTGCCGCTGTTTACCGAGCAAAGCTTTCCCAAGTTCGTGCACAACAAGGCAATACAAAAGGCGCGGGAGAGCTTTCGCGTTTCGCCCGAAACAAAGGATTATCTGAACACGCTTAAGGTAAAATAAAATAGCACGAAAAAAAGCAACCGAGGTTGCTTTTTTGTTTTGATTTCTTTCGGTAGCCGATAGGCTATAGAGCGAAAAAGCTGGCCGAAGTGGTTACGATTATGATGACGATTAGGAACACGAGCGCAAAGTACAGTATGCTTATTATCAAGCCCGCTTTGGCGTAGCCGCGGTTGGTGGTCTTGCCCAAACCGATTATGGAAAAAATCAAGCCAAGCAAGGGAATTATAAACGCAAACACGAGTCCGAGTATGCCGAATATTCCGTCGTTTTCCGCGGGCTGTGCGTTGTATTGCGGAGCCGGTTGGGGCGGAGGCGGGGCGGGGTTGTAGCTTGCGTTGTTTTGTGTAACCGTGTCCTTGTTTTCGGAATTTACCGGCGCTCCGCACTTGCCGCAAAACTTGCTGCTGTCGTCGATTTGTGCGCCGCATTGGTGACAATACATGTTTGTCCTCCTTTTGTGTCGTTAGTATATATATTTTATTACGCAGACCGGAAAAAGTCAATATAAAATAGATTAAAATACGATTAAATTTTGTAATGGGCATGTATAAACGCGCCGCAAACGATTGACAAGCGTGCGAGTGTTATATATAATGTACCTAATTTAATATTAGGCAGTTCGTAACCATCCTGCCTTGGGATTCTCCGACAATTCGTCGATTGTCGTCGACTCCCTAAAACAAAACTATTGGAGGCAGCGAGTTTATACTCGGGCGTTTGCATGGTTACTTTTTGCAAACGCGTTTTTTATTTTTATGGACAGATATTCGGTTATTACGGAAAAGCGCAAGCGCGAGATAGTGCTGTTGCGCGGGCGGGGGTGCGCGTATAGGCGTTGCACCTTTTGCGACTATCACTTGGACTGCAGTCCGTCCGACGCCGACAACTTTGCGCTGAACGCGGACGTGCTGGCCCGCGTTACCGGCAAGTACGGCGAGCTAGAGGTTATTAACAGCGGGTCGGTGTTCGAGCTGGACGAGCGCACGCGCGGTCTTATCAAGTCGGTTTGCCGCGATAAGGGCATAACGGTAATTCACTTTGAAGTTCATTACATGTACAAGGATAAGCTGGCCGATTTGCGGCGGGAGTTCGACGGCTTTACGCTCAAGCTAAAGCTCGGGCTCGAAACGTTCGACTACGACCTTCGCGAGCGCGTTTTGCACAAGGGCATTGCCGACCGCGACCCCGCGGTAATAGCGGACGGAGTGGATGAGGCCAATTTTCTGTTCGGATTGAGCGGGCAGACCGAGCAAAGCATGCTAGCCGATATTAAGCTCGGGCTAAGCAACTTCGAGCGCATTTGCATAAATATTATGTGCGACAACTCGACCGCAGTCAAGCCCGACCGCGCCGTGACGGACGTTTTTCGCACCCGCATATATCCTATATATAAGGACGACGAGCGGGTGGATATACTTCTTAACAATACCGATTTCGGGGTGGGCGAATGAACGAGCTGTTATTGATTATTTCCGTCGTGTTTATTTACGGCGTGGTGTTGCTTGCGTATATGCTGTTCGGCAAGGCGGGACTGTACGCCACGTCGGCGGTAGCTACCGTGTTTGCTAATATCGAGGTGCTTATTTTGGTAGACGCGTTTGGTATGGAGCAAACGCTGGGTAACGTGCTGTTTGCTTCCACCTTTCTCGTTACCGACATACTTTCAGAGTGCGAGGGCAAAAAGGCGGCCAACAAGGCGGTGTACATAGGTCTGTTTACCACACTGTTCTTTTTGGGGCTGTCGGCGAGCTGGCTGTGCTTCGTGCCGAGCCCGAACGATACGGTAGTACCGGCCTTCCGCACGATATTCACGTCCACGCCGCGCATCGTGTGTGCGTCGCTTATAGTGTACGTAGTCAGTCAAATATTCGACGTGTGGCTGTACCACGCGTGGTGGCGGTTTACCGAAAAGAAGTCCGGCGACAAAAAGAAGTTTTTGTGGTTGCGTAACAACGGGTCCACGCTTATAAGCCAGCTTATCAATTCGTTTTTGTTTGCGGTACTGGCGTTCGCGGGCACGTACGACTTCGTTACGGTAATGTCCATATTCGGTTCGGGGTATATTATATTCGTGTTCACGTCGTTGCTCGATACGCCCATACTGTACCTTGCGCGTCGGCACAAAATGCGAAAAACCGCGTTGCTCGGGCAGTAGTGCGCGCTTTGAATGTTGACAAAACCGATTATTGGTGGTATATTGTTAATACAATTCACCTAAATGAATTTCCGAGAGGGATTATTATGAGAACTCGAAAAGGTAAATCGATCGTTTTTGCAACGTTGCTTATTGTCGTTATAGCTACGTTCGTCGCGTGCTTTACTGCGTGCGGTACCGTTCAAACGCCGTCGACCGGCAACGGCGATAAGGACAACGACAAGCCCCAACCCGATAAGTACTGCTCGGTAGTATTTTTTGTGGGCGAGGGCAGTGCCGTGCCGGCGCAAAGCATAAAGGAAGGCGAACGCGTAACTCGCCCTACCGACCCCACGCGCGCCGACTACGTGTTCGGCGGCTGGTACGTCGATTCCGATTTCGGTACGGAATGGGACTTCGACACTAAGGTCAGCGGCAGTACGCTGGTACTGTACGCCATGTGGACGCCGGTGCAAGGAGGCCCGCCCGAACCCATACCGCAGTCGACTACGGTAACGTTCGTAACCGGCTGTGCCGCGGTAGTGCCGGCGCAAGTGATACTCGTAGGCAACAAGGTAAGTCAGCCGAGCGTAACAAACGCCGGCTACACCCTCGACGGCTGGTATAACGGCAGTACCAAGTGGAATTTCGATATGGATACGGTAAGCGGCGATACGCTCACGCTCACTGCCAAGTGGATTAAAAACGAACAGCCGCCGGTAGTAGACCCGCCCATTATAGGCGACGGCGACGACGTTACCGTAACGTTTAACGTTGGACTGGACGCGCGCAAGGCGGGCACCTACAACCCCGCGCCTATCACCGTCAAGGCGGGCAGTACCATAGCCGCGCCACAGCTAAAGCGCAACGGCTACGAGGTAAGCGGCTGGTACGCGGAGGAGGACAGCGCAAAAAAGTGGAACTTTGCCACCGACAAGGTTACCGAAAACGTCACTCTGTTTGCCAAGTGGCAAGTGGGCGGCGGCACCGCAGTGGACTACGCCCCGACTATGAAGGATAACGATACGCTGTACATTCACTACTTGCGCAGTGCGGGCGATTACGACGGCTGGGCGGCTTGGGTATGGACTAGCGGCGAGGGTAGGCGTTGTGCAAGCGTTACCGTGGATAAGTCGGGCGCTGTAATAGCGGTTGACCTCAAACAAATAGGTAATCCGTCAACTGTCAATTTCAAGATTGGCAAAATCCCCGAGGGCGGCGGAAGCTGGAACGGTGAGGACGGCGGCGACGTTAAGCTCAACCTTTCATCTACGCAAAAGGTGGGCGGCAGTTATCACTGGTTCGTTTCGCAAGGCAATACGGCGGGCGGCAGTAACAGACTTTTGGAGGGGTCGGGCGAGTCGACGAGGCAGACCGAGCCCAAGCGCGCGAGCGTAGGCAACTTGAACCGCGCGTACGCGCAAGGCTTACCGGTTATGAAAACGGTGGGCGGCTGGGACGAGATGGGCGTAGGCTATCAGATTTTCGTCGCGTCCTTCTGCGACAGCAACGGCGACGGCTGCGGCGACCTTAACGGCATTACGAGCAAGCTCGACTATTTGCAAAGCCTTAACGTTGACGTTTTGTGGCTGACGCCCATACAGAGCAGTAATTCGTATCACGGTTACGATTGCTACGACTATTACAGCATAGATCCCAAGTTCGGCACCAACGCCGACTACCGCAAGCTCGTGTCCGAGGCGCACAAGCGCGGCATGAAAATCATTATGGACCTGGTGGTAAACCACACTTCGCAACAAAACGAGTGGTTCCAAAAATCCAAGGACGGCGTTATCGAGGAAGTGACCTACCAAGACGGCACCAAAGCTACCGTCAAGTACCGCGACTTTTACCGTTGGAAAAACAGCGGCGGCAATCGTATGGAAAGCGCGGGCGACGGTTGGTACTTCTATTCGTCGTTCAACAACACTATGCCCGAGCTTAACTATGACTATCAGCCGGTGCGCGACGCCATGGTGGACGTTGCGGCGTACTGGATGAGCTACGGTCTGGACGGATTCCGCATGGACGCAATCAAGCACGTGTTTATGTGGGACGAAAGCGAAAACGCGAGTGGCGACCGCGAGGGCGGCGCCAACGACAAGCCGTACAACTACAACGAAACAAAAAACGTCGAGTTCTTTAAGGAATTCAACTACAAGCTTAAAACCAAATACCCCAACTGCTATCTTTTGGGCGAACAGCTTAACGGCAATACCGACGACGTTTCGCCGTTCTACCAAGGCATGGATTCGCTGTTCGATTTTAACACCTACTACAATCTGCCCAATCGTATGGACGGCGGCGCGGCAGCAACGGCGGCGGATTTCAACGCCAATGCGCAAAAGTACTTGAACCACAGGGCGGACAGACCTATCAACTGTATGATAAGCTCCAACCACGACGTGAATAGGCTCAACGCGCAAATAAACGGCAGTACCGAAAAGGCAAAGCTCTATTTTGCCGTCACCATGACGATGCCGGGGCTTACGTGGATTTACTACGGCGACGAAATAGGCCTCGTCGGCCAAAAGGGCAGTGACGACGACCTTCGCCAGTCAATGAAGTGGACGAGCGGCTGGGCCAACAAGTGCACCGCTATCTACGACAACGGCGCCAACAGAAACACCAAAAGCGTTGCCGACCAGCAAGCCGACGACAATTCGTTGCTCAACTACGTTAAAAGCCTTACCAAGTTCCGCAACGACAATCCCGCGCTTATCAACGGTACAGCTACTTGCTCGGAGGATAACGGCATGCTCAAAATTACCGTAACGGGCGGCGGCAAAACGTATACCGTGTACCACAACTTCTCTAACAGCAGCAAGACGGTAAGCGGCAACGTAGTGTTCGGCAGTAACACCGTACCCGCATACGGCACGGCTATAGTGGTGTAATGCAGAATTAGGCCGCTTTTGCGGCATTAAGGTTGAGATTATTCGGTGGGCAAAAAACGCGCTCCGCGCTTGCTCTGAATAAGCCCAAGGGCTTGCTTCGTAGGACAAAAGCACAGTAGCTTGGTCGAAAGTATAACTATTCAATTTTTGTCCTACGAAGCACCAAAGGTATTCCGAGCAACGCGAGGAATCTCAACCTTTTTTTAAAAATCTCGAAAATTGGTCATTTGCACGAAAAAACGGCCGAAAAGTGCGAAAATGTTAAAAAATTATGAACTTTTTTCGCAATTTTCACAAATCTAACAACTTTGTGTATTATAATCACAATCGTAAAGAGTTACTCTTTGCAATCTTTTTCTTCCTTTGGTAAAGTACCGTATTGTTCCCCCCTTTCAATACGGTACTTTATTTTTAACTCCGAATTCACAAAAACTATTGACAACTTCTTTATTAGTGGTGTATAATAACTATTACTGAAAATTCCTAATGGAGGAAATGATGAGGTTCAAAAAAACGATTACCGTTTTGCTTTGTGCGGCTATGAGTTTATCCATGCTTGCTTGCGGTAGTATAGACATGCCGGACGGCGGCACCGGCGGCATACCCAACGGACCCACAATCGTCGGTACCAAAACGTATTACGTTACGTTCAACGGCAACGGCGCGACTAATCCCAGTCCTATTGCGGTAAGCGAGGGCAAGACTATAGGCTCTGCGCAAATGCCCGCACCCACTCGAGCGGGCTATTCGTTCGTCGGCTGGTTCGACAAAAACGGCAAGCAGTATACCGGTTCGACCAAAATAACCGGCAACGTCGAGCTCACCGCAAAGTGGGAGTCGGACGCTGCCAAGCTCGAATACGAAAAGAACATTTCGTCTTGGGCCAAACCCGGACACTTGTATATACATTATAAAAAGTTTACCCACGTCGCGGCAGAGCAAGTAACCCCGCCCACGTCGGGTACGACCGCCGGCGCACCCAACTATAATTCCGCAATCGATTCCTCGGTGTACGCCGATTGGGGACTTTGGGCGTGGCCCAAAAAGAACGCCAACGGCAGATTGTTCAACGCCGCTTGGATAGACGAGTCGGGCGCGGTATTCGACGTCGACTTGACCGAAACGTACAACGACTGCGGCTGGGACGCGACCAAAAAGCAACATCAAGGCGTTACCAATACGTTTGCCGGCGCGGAGGAAATCGGCACGCAGATTCACCAGATAAGCACGCGTACCTCGGGTACCGGATTCTGGGCGAACGACGGCGGCGACAACTACCTTGCTATGAGCAAGTGCGAGCGTAGCACCGGCGATTATCATTGGTTCATCAACGAGGCGCACGTAAAGGACGGCTCGCCGACCTATGCCGACGTCACGTACGAGGATCCGTACAAGGACGACCCCAACCGCACGCTTAACGCTACCAAGCTTTCGGGCGAGAATATTATCGCCAACAGTGCGGCCGACAACAGCAGTAAATATCCGCTTAAAAACGTAAGCGACGAGTTTAATTGCAGCAACGGCTATCAAATCTTTATCGCGTCGTTTGCCGACAGCGACGGCGACGGCATGGGCGATATTCAGGGCATAATCAATAAGCTCGACTATCTGCAAAGCCTTAACGTAGACTTGCTGTGGCTTACGCCTTTCCAAGACTCCACCGATTACCACGGCTATAACATTAACAACTATACTTCGGTCGATTCGCGTTGGGGCACTAAGGAAAAATACCGCGAGCTTATAAGCAAAGCCAAAGACAAGGGCATGAAGATCGTTATGGACTTCGTTCTCAACCATACCTCGCTTTCCAACGAGTGGTTCGTCAAATCGCAAACGCTCGTAAAGGAGCAGAACGTAAAGTACGAGTCCAACGACACCGCTTACGCCGAGGTAGATTACCGTCAGTTCTACAGCTGGATAACCCAAGATCAGTTCGATAAGCTTAGCGCTACCGAAAAGACGCATTGGTACAAGGATAACTACGGCTATTACTTCTACTCGTCGTTCAGCAGCAGCATGCCGGAGCTTAACTACGACTACCAGCCCGTACGCGACGCCATACTCGACGTTTGCTACGAGTGGATGAGCGCCGGCCTTGCCGGTTTCCGTCTTGACGCCGTAAAGCATATTTATATGTGCAACGAGGTCAAGGGCAAAAACAGCAGTGTTACCTACAATCCCAATAGGGAGTTTAAAAAGGCTGTTACCGTTCAACCCAACGGACAAATGACCGGCGAGTGCGATTACGTCGAGGATAACGATATTCGTTTCAATTACGACATGAAGCGCAACCTCAACTTCTACCGCGAGTTTAACAACCGCCTTAAAACCAAGTATCCTCAGGCATACGTAGTGGGCGAAAACCTCGACGGTTGGGACGCGCGTACGGCGCCGTTCTATCAAGGCATCGACTCGCAGTTCGACTTCAGTCTTTACTACAACATTCCGCGCGGCATACTTCACGCCGAGGGCGTGGCCGGTAAGTTCGGCGACGGCTTAGGCGCTATCTACAACAGATACAACCGCGGCTATCAAGGCTACAAAACCTATAACGAAGGCTATATCGGCGGCCAGTTCACGTCCAACCACGACTTGCCGCGTGCGCGCGACCGCGTAAACGTGACTAACGTCGACGAGGACGGCGATACGTTCGGCTCGTTCTATACCAACGGCTCGATTGACGGCAAAACGCATATTTACGACAGCACCGACAAACTGCATAAATCCATCACTACTACGGGCACTATACAACCCGACAAGATAACCACTACGACCGAAAGGCTTAAAGTTTATTATGCTGCGCTTATGACCCTCCCCGGCGTAACGTGGTTGTACTACGGCGACGAGCTCGGCATGAGCGGTCTTATGCAACATACGCTCACTTGCACGGATAGTAACCTTGTCACTTCGTCGACGGCAAGCCAACCGCACGAGGACGTTATATACCGTCAGCCTATGAAGTGGAATCAGTCCACGGCGGCGGAGTACGACGAAGCTACCCATACCAGCCACGGCAACGCGGCGTTCAAAATCGGTTACGGCGAAATCACTTGCGAGCTCGTGGGTATCAACGCTACCGACCATATCCCGAGCGTAGCGGAGTGCACCAATACCGACGGTTCGTTCAAAAACGGCACGCTTATAGACTGGGTTGCCAAGCTCAACAAGATGCGCAAGGAAAAGGGTATTACCGGCAAGTCTAAGTTAACGCTTAAACAACAAGGTCAAGATAACTGCTCTTATACGGTTACCGGCACTAACGGTTCTATTACCGTTCAGTTCTCCACAAGGGCGATTAGCGGCAGCAGTAGCTACGGCCTTAAGTTCGACGGCAACAAGTTCCACGTGCTTATCAGCTAATATCTAAATAGTTCAACACAGTAAAGCGCGGAGCGTATACGTTCCGCGCTTTTTACGTGGATAAAAAGCCCTCATCCGTCTGCTCCTTCGTCGCCGACACCTTCCCCCAAGGGAAGGTTATCATGTGTAACTGCTTTGCGACATGAATACCTTCCCCTCGGGGAAGGGGGTCGCTTGTGGTGTCGGGCAAATATTCTAAAAATCTCAACCTTATTTATAATTCTGCATTCTTAATTCATAATTCTTAATTGGTTTAAATCGCTTGACAAGATATGGGAGTTCGTTTATAATTAGTAGTACGCGTATAAGTATGCGCGTATCTTTATGCTCTTATTCGATGAGTGAGAGCGGCAATACTACTATAAGGAGGTAGAGTAACAATGCCTACGATCAACCAGCTCGTTAGGAAAGGTCGTCAAAAGGTCGAGTATAAGTCTTTGAGCCCTATTCTCGACAACAATCCCCAAAAGCGCGGTGTGTGCCTTTCGGTGACTACGACTACGCCTAAAAAGCCCAACTCCGCTTTGCGCAAGATCGCTCGTGTGCGTCTTGTCAACAAGATGGAAGGTACGGTCTACATTCCCGGCATAGGTCACAATCTGCAAGAACACTCGGTTGTGCTTGTCCGTGGCGGCAGAGTGAAGGACTTGCCCGGTGTGCGGTATCACATCATTCGCGGTGCGTTAGACACTGCGGGTGTGGCAAAGCGCAAGCAAGCTCGCTCAAAGTACGGCGCTAAGAAAGCGAAATAATGTGCGGTTGTCCGTTTGATTGCGGACAAGCGTTATTATTTCTTGGCGTATCTCAACGGGCGTTCTTGCCCACAAAAAATCGAATAAGGAGATAATCATGCCCAGAAGAAGCGGGGTTCCCAAAAGGGACGTATTACCCGATCCTATTTACAACAGCAAGGTCGTGACCAAGCTTGTCAATCAGATTATGCTTGACGGCAAAAAGGGTACGGCCCAAGCTATAGTGTACGACGCCTTTAATATTATTAAGGAAAAGACGTCGCTCGAACCGGTTGACGTATTTAACCAAGCTATGGCCAACGTCAAACCGCAACTGGAAGTTAAGGCGCGTCGCGTCGGCGGTTCCACTTACCAAGTGCCGCTGGAGATTCGTGCCGACCGTCAGCAAACGCTCGCTATCCGTTGGATAGTTATGTTCGCTCGCAAGCGCGGCGAAAAGACTATGAACGAGCGGCTTGCCGGCGAGCTTTTGGACGCGTACAACAATACCGGCGCGGCCGTAAAGCGTAAAGAGGAAATGCACAGAGTGGCGGAGGCTAATAAAGCGTTTGCCCATTATCGCTGGTAGTTTCGAGCGCGTATAGTTCGCGTGATACGGCGTCAGCCGTCGCGCCGCCCTCGGTCATTTGCTTCTGTGTAAACTCCCGTCGGTCGGCGCTCGGTTCCTTGTCTGACGCGACTCTACGCACTCTCAAATACGTTCTGTACAGCTTGAATGCGAATATTACAAATATACTTTTGTCATTCTGAGCGTAGCGAAGAATCTCAACCTTATATAAAATTCTGCATTCTGCATTCTTAATTCTAAATTGAGGAAATCATTATGGCAAGACAATTTGCATTGGAAAACACGCGAAACATTGGTATTATGGCGCACATCGACGCCGGTAAGACCACCACGTCCGAGCGTATTTTGTTCTACACCGGCAAGGTGCACAAGATAGGCGAGGTTCACGACGGCGGCGCTACCATGGACTGGATGGTTCAAGAGCAAGAGCGCGGTATTACCATTACTTCCGCAGCTACCACTACGCAGTGGCAGACCGCTCCCGATCAGCCGCTTACGCGTATCAATCTTATAGACACCCCCGGACACGTTGACTTTACCGTCGAGGTTGAGCGCTCGCTTAAGGTTCTTGACGGCGCCGTTGCCGTGTTCTGCGCAAAGGGCGGCGTTGAGCCTCAGTCCGAAACCGTTTGGCGCCAAGCTACCAAGTACTGCGTACCGCGTATCGCTTACGTCAACAAGATGGACATTAACGGCGCCAACTTCTTTAACGTGCTTAACATGATGAAGACGCGCTTGGGTGCCAATCCGGTTGCGCTCCAAATCCCCATCGGCAAGGAAGATACCTTTAAGGGTATGATCGACCTTGTAACCATGAAGGCGGAAATCTACGAGGACGACCTCGGCAAGACCATCAACGAAACCGAGATCCCCGCAGACTACAAAGCGCAAGCCGACGAGTACCGTCAAATCCTTTTGGAAGCCGTTGCCGAAACGGACGACGCACTTATGGAACGTTACTTCGCGGGCGAGGAGCTTAGCGTTGACGAAATCCGCGCCGCCGTGCGTAAGGCCACGCTTAACATGACGATGAACCCCGTGTTCTGCGGTTCGTCGTACAAAAACAAGGGCGTGCAAAAGCTGCTCGATGCTATCGTGTACTATTTGCCCAGCCCCGTAGACATTGCGCACATCAAAGGTACGGACAAGCAAGGCAACGAAGCCGAGCGCAAAACCGACGACAAAGAGCCGTTTGCGGGCTTGGCGTTCAAGATTGCCGCCGACCCGTTTGTAGGTAAGCTGGCGTTCTTCCGCTGCTACAGCGGTGTTTGCCCCGCCGGTTCGTACGTGCTCAACTCCACCAAGGACAAAAAGGAGCGTATCGGTCGCTTGCTTTTGATGCACGCCAACTCGCGTACCGACATCGACGAGGTTCGCGCGGGCGACATCTGCGCCATAGTCGGTCTTAAGGACACGACCACCGGCGACACGCTTTGCGATCCTTCGCACCCCATCGTTCTCGAAAGCATGGAATTCCCCGAGCCGGTTATCCGCGTCGCTATCGAGCCTAAGACCAAGGCCGGTCAAGAAAAAATGACCATGGCGCTTATCAAGCTCGCCGAGGAAGATCCCACGTTCAAAACCTACACCGACCAAGAAACCGGTCAGACCATTATCGCCGGTATGGGCGAGCTTCACCTTGACATTATAGTCGACCGTTTGCTCCGCGAGTTCAAAGTGGAAGCCAACGTAGGTAAGCCGCAAGTCGCGTACCGCGAAACCATTCGCAAAAAGGTCGAGGCTGAAGGCAAGTACATCCGTCAGTCGGGTGGTAAAGGTCAGTACGGTCACTGCAAGGTTATCATGGAGCCGCTCGAGCAAGGCCAAGGCTACGTGTTCGAGGACAAGACCGTCGGCGGATCCGTTCCCAAGGAATATATCCCCGCTGTCGACAACGGCATTCAGGAAGCGCGCATGAGCGGTATCCTTGCCGGCTACGAATGCGTTGACTTCAAGGTAACGTTGTACGACGGAAGCTACCACGAGGTCGACTCGTCCGAAATGGCGTTCAAGATTGCCGGCTCTATGGCGTTTAAGGACGGCATGAAAAAGGGCGACGCATACTTGCTCGAACCTATCATGAAGGTTGACGTAACTCTGCCCGACGAATACTTGGGCGACGTTATGGGCAACGTAAGCTCCCGCCGCGGCACCATATTCGGTACCGACCTTGTAAACGGCAGCCAAATCATTCACGCCGAAATCCCGCTGTCCGAAATGTTCGGTTACGCAACCGACCTTCGTTCGCGCACCCAAGGCCGTGGCAACTACACTATGCAGTTCGACCACTACGCCGAGGTTCCTCGCAACATTGCGGAGAAGGTTATCGGCGAGCGCGCAAAGGCTCAGAACTAATCTAAACTTTTGTCATTCTGAACAAGCGAAGCGCGGTGAAGAATCTCAACCGTATAAAAAATGATGAGATTCATCGCTCCGCTCGGAATGACAAAAGAATTTCGCTGACAGTTATCAACATAGAGGTTTGCCCACTTCTTTTCCAAAAGAAGTGGGGGAAATCTTTTTAAAAATCCACGTTAAAACGGTTGAAGTTTTTCAAAAGGCGTGGTATAATAAAACAAACTAAAAAAGAAATTTTTTTGGAGGACCATAATAATATGGCAAAGGCAAAATTCGATAGAAGCAAGCCGCACGTAAACATCGGCACAATCGGCCACGTTGACCACGGCAAAACCACTTTGACCGCAGCTATCACGATGGTGCTTGCAGCCAAAGGTTTGGCGGAGCAGATGCGCTACGACCAGATCGATAAAGCACCGGAAGAGAAAGCTCGTGGTATCACCATCAACACCTCGCACGTTGAGTACCAGACGGCCAACCGTCACTACGCTCACGTTGACTGCCCGGGGCACGCTGACTACGTTAAAAACATGATTACCGGCGCGGCGCAGATGGACGGCGCAATTCTCGTTGTTGCGGCTACCGACGGCGTTATGCCTCAGACCCGCGAGCACATCGTTCTTGCGCGTCAGGTCGGCGTTCCCAAGATCGTCGTTTTCATGAACAAGACCGATCAAGTGGACGATCCCGAAATGCTCGAGCTTGTTGAGATGGAAGTTCGCGAACTTCTTTCCAACTACGGCTTCGACGGCGACGGCGCTCCCGTTATCCCCGGCTCGGCTCTCAAGGCTTTGGAAGCGGCGCAGAGCGGCAAAGCCGACGATCCCGCTTGCGAATGCATCATGAAGCTTATGGACGCTGTTGACGCGTACATTCCCACTCCGGAACGCGACGTTGACAAGCCCTTCCTTATGCCCGTTGAGGACATCTTCACGATTACCGGCCGTGGCACCGTTGCTACCGGTCGTGTAGAGCGCGGCGTTATCAAAATGGGCGACCCCGTAGAAATCGTAGGTATCAAAGCGACTCGTTCGTCCACCGTTACCGGTATCGAAATGTTCCGCAAGATGCTTGACACCGCGCAAAGCGGCGACAACGCGGGTATCCTTCTCCGTGGCGTAGACCGCAAGGACATCGAGCGCGGACAAGTTATCGCCAAACCCGGCTCCATTACCCCTCATACCGAGTTCAAGGCTGAGGTGTACGTTCTTAAGAAAGAGGAAGGCGGCCGCCACACTCCGTTCTTCAACGGCTATCGTCCGCAGTTCTACTTCCGCACGACCGACGTTACCGGTTTGGTCGAGCTTCCGAAGGGCGTAGAAATGGTTACCCCCGGCGACAACGTAACTATGACCGTTACGCTTATCCACCCGATCGCTGCCGAAAAGGGCTTGCGCTTCGCTATCCGCGAAGGCGGCAGAACCGTTGGCTCGGGCGTTATCACCGAGATTATAAAATAAGTTGAATTAAAGTTAAACAAAGAAAACGGTGTTCACACGAACGCCGTTTTTTTGTGCGTGAAATGGAACGTTAAGTGGCTTTATCGTTTTGTGGCGGTTCGCCTAGATTCCTCGACGTTGCTCGGAATGATGTGGATATCGACTGTTCGATTCTATATAGAATAGTATGGTTTTTATTCCCATCACCCCGACCGTAGCGGAGGGGTCTAGGCGAAGCCGCATTTTTGTGTTCCGATAGTCACAGTTGACTTTCGGTAAGGGATATGGTAAGCTATAAACATCGGAGGCGAATATGAAAACGAGCTATCAAGACGTTGCTTTTGTTTTGGATAACTATAATCTTGATGCTTTAGATAACAACGAAATCAAGGAGAAGCTTGTCGGTGCAATAGTCGAATTATGGGATAACTCTAAAAATTTGATTGGTATGCCCGACAAGTTTATTGCGTTGTTCCACGATACCGCCAATTATGAGCTTGATAAAAAGACGGCTAAAAGAATAATATACGATATTTCATGTCAAAACGATTTGTCGGATACTTTCGACGAATTACTGGCTTGCACCGTTCTGAAAGATAAATTGACTGCTGATAGGAAGAATTACGTAATAACGCTAAAAGTCCATGACGGATTTATTGTAAAAACAGATATAGTATTACAAAAGACTTACGTAAACGACAAGTTCTATTATGACGTAGAGGAGCAAGATTTATTGGAGTGTTATTGTGCTTTCGTTCAAGACGACTGTGTTTACGTTCAATACGGCAAACGGCGGTTGCTGTCTTATTTGCATTTGGCCGAACGCTATTTAAAAGATATTAAAGCAAACAAAATCGGAAAGTATAAAAACAACAAAAACGTAGAAATGATTTTTACTAATAAGGAATTGTTATATACTCGGGATTAACATTTGAAGTATCTTTAAATGTATGCGGCGGTTCGCCTAGATCCCTCGACTGCGCTCGGGATGATGGGAATATAGGCTTGTTATTAACGAAATTAGATAACAACATGTTCGGCTCTATTACCCATCATTTCGACCGAAGCGCGTTAGCGCGTAGTGGAGAAATCTAGGCGTAGCCGCATAAATATGTGCAAAAAAAGGCGAACCGCAGTAATGTTAACATTGCTGTCTTTTTGTCTGTTATATACCTATAAACAGTACGTTATGTACCTATAATTCAGTACCGATAGTTTAGGCGGGTGTTGATAGTAAATAATAATTATTATTCAATATATTGTGTATCTTGTGTCAAAAAAATTTTTAAAACCACAATATATTGTGGTAAATCTATTGACAAAGGCGAGAGCATAGTGTTATAATGGACGAGTTCTCCGCTTTTTGCGGGAGCACCGTTTTCGCGCCGGCGTCGGCGCGTTTTAAAGCGGGAAAAACGGTTATAATTTAAGTCTATACGGACTTTTACATACACTTGGAGGTAAACATGTACAAAGTAGTCAAGAGAGACGGAAAGCTCACCGGATTTGACATTACTAAGGTCAGTCAGGCTATACGCAAGGCGTTCGAGGCGGTAGGCAAGGAGTATAACGACGACGTTATAGATCTTATTGCACTGCGCGTTACGGCGGATTTTTCGGGTAAGGTCAAGAACGGAAAGGTTGCCGTCGAGGATATTCAGGACAGCGTGGAGCAAGTGCTTATTCAAGCCGGCTATGCCGACGTTGCCAAGTCGTACATTCTTTACCGCAAACAGCGAGAAAAAATTCGCAATATGAAATCGACAATCCTTGACTACAAGGATCTTGTAAACAGCTACGTCAAATCGACCGACTGGCGCGTTAAGGAGAACTCCACTGTTACCTATTCGGTAGGCGGACTTATTCTGTCCAACTCGGGCGCGATAACCGCCAACTACTGGCTGTCGGAAATTTACGACGAGGAAATAGCCAACGCGCACCGCAGTGCGGACATACACATTCACGATATGTCCATGCTCACCGGTTACTGCGCTGGCTGGTCGTTGCGCCAGCTTATTCAAGAGGGTTTGGGCGGACTCCCCGGCAAAATCAGCTCGTCGCCGGCCAGCCACTTGGCAACGCTGTGCAACCAGATGGTCAACTTCCTCGGCATTATGCAGAATGAATGGGCGGGCGCGCAAGCGTTCTCGTCCTTCGACACCTACCTTGCACCCTTCGTCAAGGTGGACAACCTCACTTACGGCGAGGTTAAAAAGTGCATCGAGTCGTTTATATTCGGCGTGAACACGCCGTCGCGCTGGGGCACGCAAGCGCCGTTCAGCAATATCACGCTGGACTGGACGTGCCCGCCCGACCTTGCCGAACAGCAAGCCATAGTCGGCGGCAAGCCCATGGACTTTAAGTACAAGGACTGCAAGCGCGAAATGGATATGGTGAACAAGGCGTTTATCGAGATTATGATCGAGGGCGACGCCAACGGCCGCGGCTTCCAGTACCCTATACCCACGTATTCCATTACCCGTGACTTCGACTGGTCGGAAACCGAAAACAACAAGCTGTTGTTCGAGATGGCCGCCAAGTACGGCACGCCGTACTTCAGCAACTACATCAACTCCGACATGGAGCCGTCGGACATACGCAGTATGTGCTGCCGCTTGCGCCTCGATCTTCGCGAGCTGCGCAAAAAGTCGGGCGGATTCTTCGGCAGTGGCGAAAGCACCGGTTCGGTGGGCGTTGTTACTATCAACATGCCGCGCATTGCGTACCTCGCAACCGACGAGGCCGACTTCTATACGCGGCTGGACAAGCTGATGGATATTTCGGCGCGTTCGCTCAAGATTAAGCGCGACATAATAACCAAGCTTATGGACGAGGGCTTGTATCCGTACACCCGCCGCTACCTCGGCACGTTCAACAACCACTTCTCCACTATCGGTCTCGTGGGTATGAACGAGGCCGGACTCAACGCCAAGTGGCTGAAAGCCGACCTTACCGACGCGCGCGTACAGCAGTTTGCTAGGGACGTGCTTAACCACATGCGCGAGCGCCTCGTTATTTACCAAGAACAGTACGGAGATTTGTACAACCTTGAAGCAACGCCGGCGGAGTCCACGACCTACCGCCTTGCCAAGCACGACAAGGAACGCTATCCCGACATTATCACCGCCAACGAGGAAGGCACGCCGTATTACACCAACAGCTCGCACTTGCCCGTAGGCTACACCGAGGACGTGTTCAGCGCACTTGACGTTCAAGACGAACTGCAAACGCTGTACACCTCCGGCACCGTTTTCCACACCTTCCTCGGCGAAAAGCTTCCAGACTGGAAGGCCGCGGCCAAGCTGGTGCGCACAATCGCTTCCAACTACAAGCTTCCGTACTTTACGCTTTCGCCCACGTATTCGGTATGCCGCAACCACGGCTACATTGCCGGCGAGGTTTATACTTGCCCCAAGTGCGGCGCAAAGACCGAGGTCAACAGCCGCATAACCGGTTACTACCGGCCGGTGCAGAACTGGAACGACGGCAAGGCGCAAGAGTTTAAGGACCGCAGAACGTACAACACCATGAAGTACGCCACGCCGCACACCGGCCATTGCGTTGCCAAGACCGAGGTCGCCGCGCAGTCCGAAATTACCGGCGAATTGCATTACGAGCTGTTTACCACCCCGACTTGCCCTAACTGCAAGGTGGCAATACCCATGCTCAAGGACGCCGGCATTGCGGTGGATATAGTGGACGCAACCGTTCAGCCCGACAGCGCCAAAAAGTACGGCATTAAGCAAGCGCCTACCTTGGTAGTCACCAACGGCACCGAAACCGTCAAGTATTCGGGCGTTGCCGAAATCCGTAAATTCTTGAACAAGAACTAATTCGATACTATTATAAGGATTAAAACCAATGTACGATTTTATTATAATCGGCGGCGGAACGGCGGGCCTTAGCTCCGCCGTTTATGCTTGCAGAGCGAATAAGTCCACGCTCGTTATAGAGCGCGAAGCGTTTGGCGGGCAAATCGTCGACGCGCCGACGGTGGAAAACTACCCCGGAATCGTCAGCATTTCGGGCGCGCAGTTCGCCTCCGATCTGTTCGATCAAGCGGAAAGGGCGGGAGCGGAGTTCAAGTGCGAAACCGTCCAAAAAATCATACCTCAAAACGGCTATACCACCGTCGTCACCGACGAGGGCAAGTACGACGCAAAAGCGGTCGTTATCGCCGCCGGCTGTGAACATAAACGGCTGGGCGTAGTCGGCGAGGATAGGCTTATCGGCAGTGGCGTAAGCTACTGCGCGCTGTGCGACGGCGCGTTCTTTAAGGACAGAACGGTCGCGGTCGTGGGCGGGGGTAACGCCGCGTTCAGTGCGGCAAGCTATCTTGCGGGCGTGGCGTCGTTGGTGTACGTAATTCACCGCCGCAACGAGTTCCGCGCCGAGCCGACCGTGGTCGAGCGCGTAAAGGCGCTTAACAACGTGCGGTTTATAACCAAAGCCAAGGTTACCGAGCTTGTTGGCGACGACGAGTTGACAGCACTCAAGCTGGACGTAAACGGCGCGCCGCAAACGCTGGACGTTGACGGTATGTTCGTTGCGATAGGGCAACAGCCGGACAACGGAGTGTTCGCGCCGATAGCGCTTGACGAGAGCGGATATATAACGGCTGACGAAAAGTGCCGAACCAACGTGAAAGGAATTTACGCCGCGGGCGATTGCCGAGCCAAGACCGTGCGCCAGCTTACCACCGCAGCGGCCGATGGTGCCATTGCCGTACAAACGGCGCTTAGTGAGTTGCTTTTTTAGGCGAGAAAACTTTATACTAAATACACAAACGGCTACCGCATTGGTTTTGCGGTAGCCGTTTTTAAAATGCTGTTTACTTTTTTCGATCCGTATGGTATAATCGAGTATATAAAGATTTTAGCTATAAGGAAGAAGCTTATGAATTTGATTATTTGCGGAATATTGTCGTTGATTGCGCTATTGGTATCGGTAGTTTTGGCGGTTGTGTTTAGGCATAGGCTTAGGCTGGCCGTTCGTGCGCTGTCGATAGGGTTTTTTATAACGATATTCATTGCAGTTTCGCCGTGCAATATAGATGGTGGCAAATACTTGTTCGGCGTTAATCTGTTTCAAACGATTTGCGTTATGATAACGCAATCCAGCCTTACCGAAACGCTGGGTGTGATTGCGCAGTACAAATCGTCATTGGTCGATGCGTACGGCATTTACGTAACGTTTTTGTACGTGATCGGCCCGATAAGCGTAGCCGGCGCAACGTTGTCGTTCTTTAAGGGGTTCGGGCGATTTGTGTATTGGGTAAAATCGCTCTTTGCGGAGTCGTACGTGTTTTCGACGGTGAACGAGCGTTCGCTGGCTGTTTGTAAATCTATACGCGATAGGCACGCCAAGGCGCTTATACTTTTCGCTTTGGATGGGGAAAAGGACTATGACGAAAGCTTAACGTCGCGAATAGAGGAGCTGGGCGGCATTATCGTCAAGCAAGGCGCTAAGGACGTTAAACACAATCTTAGGCACAAGCGGCATTATTATTTGTTGGACAAGGAAGCGCAAAACAATATCGACCAAGGGCTTGCCATAAACGATAAGTATAAGGACTGCAAGGCCGCATACGAAAAGGTCGATTTGCTTATTTATTCCGCCGGCGAAATGCCGCAGCTTGTGTTTTACAACACCAAGCACAACGTAACCATACAACTGTTCCGCGAGGAAGAAATAATTGCAAACGACCTAACGTTCAATCATCCGCTTTACGCCGGCGTGGTGGACGGCAAGCTAAACGTTCTGCTTGTCGGTTGCGGCAAAATAGGCTACGAAATTCTGAAAAAGGTTATATGGTCGGGGTATCTCGGAAAAGGCGTTCAAACCGAAATCAACGTTATAGACCAAAACGCCAAAGCGACGGAGTCGCGACTCAAAAAAGAGTGCCCCGCACTTTTCGGTGAGTGCGAGCTGAATATCGGATTTTTCGACGCGAACGTCAACGACGATAGCTTTACTGCGGCGCTTAGTCAAATAGGTACGCCCACGTACGTAGTGGTTGCGTTGGGTGATGAAAAAGTCAATACCGAAGTGTGTATATATCTGCGCCGTCGCTTCGGAATAACGAACGGCTATCCGCTGTTGCACATGACTACGAATGCCGAGGATTACGCAGATAAGCTCGATCTTATAAACGTGTACGATTGGACTGTGGGCAAGGACCGCGTTTTCCGCAAGCGCGACGATACGGAACAGAAGTTTGAAATTAAAGGCTTCGGGTCGTACGCGAGTGCTTACCGACAGTTGAACCCTACCGAGTCGAAGTTCGGCATGCTGGCGCTCGCGTGTCACTATGCAAAAATGGACACCGACTGGGACGGCAAACGCAATTACTTGAACGCCGGCGAAACGAAGGAGCAGTTTGTAAGCTCGCTGTCCTATTCGTACAACCAGATAGCGTTTTGCAAGTACAACGCCGATCAACTGGCGCTGTCTATCGGGTATATACTGTTTGCGCTCGGCTATGCCGACAAGTGCGTGGACTATCTTGAAAAGACACGCCAAAGCTTGGGTTTGCAATCAACACGCAGTATTCCGTTTGCGCTGTATCTCGATCCGGAGTACGACTTTAAAGGCGAGCTGCAAGCCAATATCGACGAAATATGTGCGCTGACTACCGAGCGGTTTAACAGATATATGTATACGCTTGGCTGGACGAATTTGCCGGTGGACGAGATAAGGAACAGAGCGTTGCGCGACCAGCTGCGAATGAAGTACGCACGTATCGGAAATTACGACGTTGAGGCTTTGGAAAAGCTTATGAGTGCCGGCTCTGAAAACAAAAAGGACTACCGCCAAAACGATAAAGACGAGATTTTAAAATTGCCGAATATTTTAAAGCTATACGCCGACCTACTTCTTTTGGAAAAGAAGTAGGCAAGAAAACTTTACACGAAAAATGAAGTTTTTTGCAGTCTTAACAATATTTTATAAACAAACCCTTTGCAGTCTCAATTGCAAAGGGTTATTTGTTTAGTTTGGGATTATTTGTGCGTTCAAGCAAGTAGTCGATTGATACGTTAAAGTAATCTGCAAATGCAATCAGCGTTGCGTAGTCCGCTTCATGCTCGCCGGTTTCATACCTACTAATACTGTTTTGGTTCATGTTCAAGTCCATAGCTAATTTGACTTGAGTAATATTACGTTGTTTGCGTAGTTCTTTTAATCGCATTTTTTATATTTCCTATTGACAATATTATACCATTTCGGTATAATGTAAATATCCTAATTCGGGATATTTGGAGTGCGTTGTGAATAACAAGACGGAGCAATTAGAAATGGCAAAAAAGACTGTATACAGTCGACTGGATATATCTTGGTACATGATGGGTGCGTACTTAGATATTGTGCGTAGCTTGGGCAATGTTGCGCGGGATGAACAGTTTAACAAACTGTTCGAGGCATTGCGCGAATATGTGGATAAACAATTCTTTGCACAATGCCAAGGAGAGGTGTCCGACGTGTTTGTAATTGCCGAGCAGAGCATAAAAGGCGATAGTATAAAATAAAGTTGATATTCCTTAGTCGGATAAACGTAACATTATTATTTTGTATTGAAAAATATTTTGTAATGTGCTACAATAAGGCTATGAGTAGCGACATGGTTATAGGAAGATTTGCGCCGACGCCGAGCGGGTTTATGCACGCGGGCAATCTTTTGTGTGCTATGCTTGCCTATCTTTCCGCCAAGAGTAAGGGCGGCAAGTTCATTATTCGTATAGAGGATTTGGACGCGGTGCGCTGTCCGCGGTTTGCCGCACTTGATATTATAGAAACTCTAAACGCATTCGGGATAAAAAGCGACGAGCCTATGCTGTGGCAAAGCGAGCGCGCTTCCGTGTATCAAGCGGCGGTGCAAAAGCTGGCTTGCAAAACGCAAGTTTATCCGTGCTACTGTACTCGTGCCGAACTGCACGCGGAGGGTATTACGCGCTTGCCCGACGGCGGTATATTGTACCCCAAAACTTGCAAAAGCCTTACTGCCGAAAATATAGCCGAGCGCGAAAAGTGCGGGCTAAAGCCGGCGCTTAGGATTTCAGTGCCCGACGAGGTCATAACCTTTACCGACGGTATATGCGGCGAGCAAAGCCAAAACCTTGCTTTAGCATGCGGCGACTTTATTATTCGGCGCAGTGACGGCGTGTACGCATATCAACTGGCGGTAGTGGTTGACGACGGCGAAAGCGGCGTTACAGAGGTGGTGCGCGGCGCGGATTTGTTGTACGACACGCCGCGGCAAATATATTTGCAACGGCTTCTCGGACTGCCCACGCCCAAGTACTATCATATCCCGCTCATGTGTGACGCGAATGGGCGCAAGCTTAGCAAAAGCGAGGGCGACAGCGCGAAACGGCTACTCAAGGACTACGGTCCGCAAAGGATAATAGGCGAGTTGGCGTTCTCCGCAAATATTCTGGACGAGCCGCGCCCGATCGATATTGAACGTTTGATACCATTGTACGACAAAAATAAAGTTTTGTCGAATTCAGAATTAAGAATTAAGAATGCAGAATTATTAAAAGGATAATTTTTTAGTTATTGCCCTCATTCGTCACCGTTGGTGACACCTTCCCCCAAGGGAAGGTATTCATGTGGCTAAGCTTTATCTCTGCTTACCTTCCCCGTGGGGGAAGGTGGCTGCGAAGCAGACGGATGAGGGGCGACCTTAATGAGGCGAAGCCGCAAATATACTAAAAATCATCATTTTTCTTAATTCCGAATTCCGAATTCATAATTCTGAATTTGTTTAAACACTGTAAATACGGCAATAATCGTATTTATGGTAACGTTTTGTTTAGGCTCGGCGCGGGCTAAGCGCGCATATATCAAGACGATTGAGGGCGGGATGTTGCTCGACAATATAGAGGTGTTGTTTTGCGCGAGCGAAAACGGCCGCAACTACTTTGCGTACGCGCCGGTGCCGTTCGGCGGGTTTCGCGTGATCGACTATTTGCGGTATAGGCGAGCGCTGTGCGACGAAAAGCTTTTGCCGGCGGATATAGCAAGGCTGGGGGTGAACCCCAATAAAAAACTGCGCAGACTGTGCGCGGCGGAGCGGCGAATAGTGCAGTTTTTGGAAAAGACTTTGGGCAAAACGGATAAGCCGGTAATAGTCAATCTTGACGGAATACGCTACACAAGGCGGAACATGTCGGCGCTTAAGCGGCTGTTGTCTGTCGTTCCGCGCGCGTATATATTCGTTACCGATAAGCGGTTTGCCTCACGGTTTCGCGGCGCGTATACTACGCAAATGTTCGGGTCGCAATCGCCCTTTTTATCGCACAAATTCTACGCGGCTAAGGAGCTTGCACAGCGAGTGGGTGCAAACAAAATATCCGTTATGTAACGATAGGGCGCACGCTTTGGGCGTGCGTTTTGTTTTGCTGTATAAAAAGTAAAATTTTAATCGTACGGCGCAAAAGTTCAATATGCAAAAGTGTTCGATTTGTATGCGGCGTGGCGTGTAGGCGCAATTATGGGCATTTTACGGCGTGTGCCTAAAAATTAAATTGAATAATTAGCCTAATGTGCCGTCAAAACGCTTTGAAATCGGCGTTATTTATGGTATAATGTAATCGTGGTTAAAATCGGCTGTCGCAAGGCCGGTTTCAGCCGCGAAAATACGCTTAATTTTATGCTTGAAATAGGAGATACGTAATGGCAAGAAAGACAGACAACGGCAGTTACAGTTCGAGTTCCATTCAGGTTTTGGAGGGACTTGAACCCGTCCGTAAGCGCCCCGGTATGTATATCGGATCTACGGACGAGCATGGACTTCACCACCTTATCACCGAGATAGTCGACAACTCCGTCGACGAGGCGCTTGCCGGCTATTGCGACAAGATTTTGGTGGAAATTACGCGCGACGGCGCGGTGGCCGTTACCGATAACGGCCGTGGCATCCCAGTGGAAATTCACCCCAAGGAAAAGGTGTCTACCGTTGAGGTCGTTCTTACCAAGCTGCATGCCGGCGGTAAATTCGGCGGTGGCGGATACAAGGTGTCGGGCGGTCTGCACGGCGTAGGTCTTTCGTGCGTAAACGCGCTTTCCGAATGGCTGGACGTAGAAGTTTACAAAAACGGCAAAATCTACCGTCAGCGTTACAATCGCGGCGTGCCTATGAAGCCGCTTGCCGAGGCCGGCAAGTCGGACAAGACCGGTACCAAAATCACGTTCTTCCCCGACAACGAGATATTCGAAACGATTGACTTTACGTACGACAACGTGCGCACCAGACTGCGCGAGGTGGCCTATCTTAACAAGGGCCTTGAGATCGAGCTTGTGGACAACCGCAAGGGCCGCGAGGCGCGCGATACATTCCGCTTTGACGGTGGTATCAAGGACTTCGTGGAGTTCCTCAACCGCAACAAGCAGACTATGTTCAGCGAGGTCATTTACGGCGAAAAGTCGTTCAAGGACAGCGAGGTCGAGTACGCCATTCAGTATAACGAGGGCTACAGCGAGCTTATTTATTCGTACGCCAACAACATAAACACCGAGGAAGGCGGCACCCACCTCGTGGGATTTAAAAACGCGCTTACCAAGGTTATCAACGATTACGCGCACAAGCAGAACCTTATTAAGGACGACGAAAAGCTGGCGGGCGAGGACGTGCGCGAGGGCATTACCGCCGTCATTTCGGTCAAGCTGACCGACCCGCAGTTCGAGGGTCAGACCAAGACCAAGCTTGGCAACTCGTCCATGCGCTTGCAGGTGGAAAAGGCGGTTACCGACGCGTTTGGCACCTACCTCGAGGAGAACCCCAAGGAAGCCAAAGACTTGGTTATGAAGACGATTACCGCCCAGCGTGCGCGCGACGCGGCGCGTAACGCGCGCGAGCTTACTCGGCGTAAGGGCGTGTTTGAAACGGCCTCTCTCCCCGGTAAATTGTCCGATTGCACCAGCCGCGATCCGTCGCATTGCGAAATCTTTATCGTCGAGGGTGACAGCGCGGGCGGCACGGCAAAGCAAGGTCGCGATCGTAGATTCCAAGCCATACTTCCGCTCCGCGGCAAGATATTGAACGTGGAAAAGGCGCGACTCAATCACGTACTGGAAAACGCGGAAATCAAGGCTATGATTACGGCGTTCGGTTGCGGCATAGGCGACGAGTTTGACGAGAGCAAGCTGCGCTACGACAAGATTATTTGTATGACCGACGCGGACGTAGACGGCAGTCATATCCGCATATTGCTTTTGACCTTCTTCTTCCGCTTTATGCGTCCGCTTATCGAGCGCGGACACGTGTACGCGGCGCTCCCGCCTCTGTACAAGGTGGCTAAGGGCAAAAAGGAAGTTTACTGCTACGACGAGAAGGAGCGCGACGAGGCGCTGGACGCCATGGGTCGTAAGGGCTGCGAGCTTCAACGCTACAAAGGCTTGGGCGAAATGAACGCCGAACAGCTTTGGGAAACGACTATGAGCCCCGAATTCCGGTCGCTCAAGCGCATAACTATGGAGGACGCGTTCGAGGCCGACGAAATATTCAGCGTGCTTATGGGCGACATGCCGGAATTGAGAAGACAATTCATTGAGCAAAACGCCAAATTAGTTACGGATTTGGACGTATAACGGAGGTGAGTGAAAATGGCTAAATTACCTAAAAGAAGCGCGCCGTCCGGCAGCAGCAACAAGGATTACGTAGACAATACCAAGATTATAGAAACGCACGTCGTTGACGAAATGAAAAAGTGCTTTATTGCGTACGCAATGGCGGTCAACGTTTCGCGTGCTATACCCGACGTGCGCGACGGTCTTAAGCCGGTGCACCGCCGTATACTTTACGCAATGGGCGAGCTTTCGCTGTGGGCCGACAAGCCGTACCGCAAGTGCGCGCGCGTAGTCGGTGACGTTTTGGGTAAGTATCACCCGCACGGCGATAGTTCGGTGTACGACGCATTGGTGCGTTTTGCGCAAGACTTTTCCATGCGCTATCCGCTTGTGGACGGCCACGGAAACTTCGGTTCGGTGGACGGCGATCCGCCCGCGGCTATGCGTTATACCGAGGCGCGCCTTGCCAAAATCGCGGCCGAAATGTTGCGCGACATAGACAAGGAAACCGTTGATTGGACCAACAACTTTGACGATTCGTTGCAAGAGCCTACGGTATTGCCGTCACGCTTCCCCAACCTTTTGGTCAACGGTTCGGACGGTATAGCGGTGGGTATGGCCACGTCCATTCCGCCGCACAACCTCGGCGAGGTAGTATCCGCTATCGACGCGCTTATCGAGAACCCCGAAATAACGGTAGACGAGCTGTGCAAGTACGTGCCGGCGCCCGACTTCCCGACCGGCGGTCTTATCATGGGCAGAGCCAACATTAAGCGCGCGTACAAGACCGGTAAGGGCGGCGTAGTTATGCGCGCCAAGACCGAGATAGAGGAATATCCGGTGCGCGAGGGCAGCGACCTTATGCGCCAGCGCATAGTCGTTACCGAATTGCCGTATCAAGTAAACAAGGAAAAGCTTATCGTTCAGATAGCCGACCTCGTTAAGGACAAACGTATCGAGGGCATATCCGACATTAAGGAGGAATCCGACCGTCAAGGTATGCGTATCGTTATCGAAGTTAAGCGCGACGCGCAAGCGCAAGTCGTACTTAACACGCTGTTCAAGCACACCAATCTCCAAGTATCGCAAGGCATAACCTTCCTTGCGCTTGCCGACGGCGAGCCGAAAATCCTCAACCTCAAGGAGATGCTCGAATACTATTTGAAGCACCAAGAGGACGTAATCGTTCGTCGCACCAAGCACGACCTTCAAGCCGCGCAAGAGCGCGAGCATATAGTGGAAGGTCTTGTCAAGGCGCAAGCCAATATCGACAAGGTTATCGCTATAATTAAAAAGAGCCGCGACAACGTGGAAGCCGCCGAGCGCTTGATGGCGGAGTTCTACTTGTCCGACAAGCAAGCCAACGCCATTCTCGAAATGAAGCTGCGTAGATTGACCAGTCTGGAAATCGACGCGCTCCAAGCCGAGCTGGCCGCGTTGCAAGAAAAGATTGCCGACTTCAAGAGCATTCTCGGCAGCCCCAAGCGCGTTACCGACATCATTCGCGCCGAGCTGCAAGAGATTAAGGAAGCGTACGACAATCCGCGCCGCAGCGAGCTCGTTATAGACTACGACGAAATAGATATAGGCGACCTTATCGACAAGGAAGACGTCGTTATTTCCATGACCCACTACGGCTACATTAAGCGTTTGCCCACTACCGAGTACAAGGCTCAGCACCGCGGCGGCAAAGGCATTACCGCGCATAGGCCCAAGGAAGAGGACTTTGTCGAAAAGATGTTCGTCACCAATACGCACGACACGCTGTTGTACTTTACCAACTTCGGCCGTGTGTATGCGGACAAGGCGTACGCCGTTCCCGAAGCGGAACGCACCGCGCGCGGTAGAGCAATAGTCAATCTGTTGCAGCTTAGCGACGGCGAAAAGGTGAGCGCGGTCATTCCTATTGCCGACGATATGTACAAGGGCAATCTCGTCATGGCGACAAAGCGCGGTATGATCAAGAAAACGGCGCTGACCGAATTCAAGCAAATCCGCAAGGTCGGCAAGGTTGCTATCAAGCTTATGGACGGCGACGAGCTTATTTCCGTCCAGCAGTCGGGCGGCATCGACGAAATACTTATCGCTTCGCAAAGCGGCAAGTGCATACGCTTCTCCGAGGAGAACGTACGACTTATGGGCAGAGATACTCAAGGCGTGCGCGCTATGCGACTGGACGAGGACGACAACGTCGTGGATATGACGGTAGTTTTGCCCGATTGCGACGTGCTTACCGTCAGCGAAAACGGCTTTGGCAAGCGCACCGATATAGACGAGTTTAGGCTGCAATCGCGCGCGGGCAAGGGCATTAAGGCCGGCACGTTCAACAGCAAGACCGGCCGACTGGTCAACCTCAAGCTGGTCAACCCCGACGACGACGTAATGGTCATTTCCGACAACGGCACTATTATAAGAATGCTCGTCAAGGAAATAAGCAAGATCGGCCGTGGCAGTCAAGGCGTAAGAATGATGCGCGTCAAGAACCAAGGCACCGTAGTGTGCGTAGCCACTGCGCCCCACCAAGAGGTAATCGAGGAAGGCGAAGGCGGCGAGGGTGACGGCGCGGCTGAATAATGCAGAATTAAAAAAGGTTGAGATTCCTCGCGTTGCTCGGAATGACAAATAAATTATAATTGTCATACTGAGCGTAGCGAAGTATCTCAGCCTTTTAACTTACGGAGTATTATAGTGGAAAACGATACGGAAAACGCGCAAACGCCGGAGGAGTCCGCAAAGGAGCGGTTTACCCGAACGCTAAACGAGTACGCGCAAAAAATAAAAAGCGTGCGCAACGACGTTTACACCACCAAGTGGTGGCAGTTTGTAATCAACTTTGTTTTGGGCGGCGGCGGGCTTGCGCTGTTGGTGGCTTCTATGTTCACCAAGGGCACTACTATGGCGGTGTGCGCTATAACCGGCATAGTGCTTGCAATCGGGCTTATCGTGTTCAACTACGTTTTGCGCTCGATTACGCCGACCAGCTTTTTGCAGTACACGTACAAGGACGGCGGTAGGGACAAAGCGTTCAGATTTATGGTGCTGTCCAAAAAACGCGCGGCGTTCTACGACGGCGAGCATACCATAGAGTGCAACGGCGACATGGCGTCCATGATGGACGAGCCGCTGTATACGCAGTATAGGTTCGACTTTTTTGTGGACATGGAGCCGACCGAACGCATATCCGCCGGCGCCAAAGAGGAGTACAAAGGAACGCTTACCGAAGGCGGCAAGCGGTACAAGTGTAAGATAGTGTTCTTTAACGGTGTTCCGCGCTACGGCTCGGTGGGCGGCGCGCGCATAAAGTACTTTGACGTAAACAATACCAAGGAGAAATTCGTCGTGCCGGTAGCGCTAAAAAGCGCGGCCAAGGCGCTCAAGGTAGAGTTTCCCAAGATCGCCGGTTTGTATATCCGTGACGACGTTAAGGATTACACCAAACAGTAAATTCGGAATTATTGGTAAGATAACTTTACTGCTATGAACGATAAACAGTAATTTTGCGGAGGAAATATGTTGACCTTTTCGTTAAGAGAGTGGAAATTAAATGACGCTCAAAACTTGGCTTTGGCAATCAATAATAAAAAAGTTTTAGATAATTTAAGAGATGGCATACCATACCCTTATACCGAACAAGACGGTAAAGATTTTATTACTGCAATGCTTTCAGCTGATAAAAACTCAACATTTGCCTTTGCTATTGAAATTGAAGGAAAAGTTGTGGGCAGTATTGCTGTTTTTCGTCAAAATAATATTCATTTCAAGACAGCCGAACTCGGCTATTATCTTGCGGAAGAATATTGGGGCAAAGGAATAATGACCGAAGCTGTAAAACAAGTTTGCAAATGTGTTTTTGATAATTCGGACATAATACGAATTTATGCAGAGCCGTTTGCTCACAATATAGGCTCGTGCCGTGTTTTAGAAAAAGCAGGTTTTCAATTTGAGGGACTATTGCGTGCAAATGCGGTAAAAAACGGTGCTATTATAGATATGAAAATGTATGCACTAATACGATAAATTTCAATTTAGCGTTTTAAACATAAGCAAATAACGCACCGTATACGTACATGGTGCGTTATTTATTTTTTACCGATAATTCTTAATTCTGCATTCTTAATTCTTAATTAAACTTAAACGTTTCGGTAAATACGGCGGTGCAGTCGGTGCCGCCGAATTTGTCTACGCGGAATTTTTCGGTAGCGGTAACCTTGACCGGTCGTTCGCCGTCGGTCGTCAGAGTGAATTCGACGCTCGTGTATTTGGGGTAGGACTTACTGCCGAGCGTGGTTTTTACCTCGTTGCGCGAGTACCGCGTGGCGATGTCGGGATCGAGCACGAACTTGTAAACGTTGTCGGCGACGGTCGTTGCCGAGATTACGGCGCCGTCAAGGTCGTACTTGACTATTCCGGTAAACGGCTTGCCGTACTGCTCAATATAATTCTTTTCTGGCAAGGCACGTTCGGTATCGTAGCGGAACGCCTTGTTTTTGTAATCGCCGCGCGAAACGCAGTATTTGCCGTCGCGCCGTTCACGCTTGAGCGCCGCCTTAACAAGTGCGGACGTGCTTTCCGCAACGTCGGTAAACGTACCGTCGCAACACACAGTGCGCCCGCCATGTATTCTTTGCGAATACGGTATGCCTATTACCTTGGCCCTTACCGTGCCGGTCATAGTAGTGGTAAAGTCGTTTTTCGCCGTGTATGCGTTGCAGCAATCGAGCGCACTCAAGGCTTCCTCGTTCCCACCGCAACCTACCGTAGCCGCTTGGCTCGTTTCTCGACTTGCCAATACCGTCGGCAAAAACGCCGCGCCCGCAAGTATAATTATTATCACGGCAAACGCCAACGTCAGCCAAAATCCCTTTTCGATTTTTCTCGTGCTATTCATACCGATAGTATGGGCGTTTGATAAAAATTTACGCACGGCTAATAGTTATATTTCCGCTTGCGCGGAAGTGATATACAAAGTGTGATATTGTTTGCTAACGCAAACAGTGATATTTTAGCCTAACGGCTAAAAGTGAGGAGTTATATGATTATTTACTCCTAACTTCGCGTAGCGAAATAACACATCGCGTAGCGTTATAGCATTTGCCGAAGGCAAATAAAACAGTGGGACTTGTGACCTATCTGTCACAAGTCCCACAATATCGTTTTATTAGGTTGCCAAGATACCGGCCGCGCGTAGCGAGGCAAGCAGTGCGTTAAGCGTTTCGCCAACCTCGTCGGGCGTGGGCGTGTTCTCCACGTCGGGCACTGCCGCCGCGGGCGTAATTGTTCCCGCCGGACCGGTTGCGCCGGTTGCTCCGGTAGCTCCGGTCGGGCCGGTAACGCCTTGTATACCTTGGGGACCGGTAGCGCCGGTAGCACCTGTAGCACCGGTTGCACCCACTGCACCGGTCGGGCCGGTAGGGCCGGCTATGCCTTGAATACCTTGTTCACCTTGGGGTCCGGTCGGGCCGGTTGCACCGGTCGCGCCTTGAATACCTTGAACGCCTTGTATACCTTGGGGACCGGTAGCGCCGGTTGCACCGGTGGGGCCGGTTACGCCCGCCGTGCCGTCGGCTCCGGTAGCTCCGGTAGGGCCGGCTATGCCTTGAATACCTTGTTCACCTTGGGGTCCGGTTGCACCGGTTGCGCCTTGAATACCTTGCACGCCTTGTATGCCTTGCGGGCCGGTGGGGCCGGTTACGCCGGTCGCGCCGGTTGCACCGGTTACACCTTGAATACCTTGGGGACCTATAGGTCCGGTCGCGCCGGTCGGACCCGTGGGGCCGGTTACGCCATTAGTTCCGTCGGCACCGTCCGCGCCGGTCGCACCGGTGGGACCGGTTGCGCCGGTAGGGCCTTGCACGCCTTGTAAGCCCTGCACGCCTTGCGCACCGGTGGGGCCCGTAGGACCTTGCTCGCCTTGAACGCCCTGCAGACCTTGCACGCCTTGCGGTCCGGTAGCACCGGTTGCGCCGGTAGCGCCGTCAATGCCGGGGTAGCCGCGCGGGCCAATCGGACCGGGGGCGCCGGTGGGGCCGGTCGGGCCGGTGGGACCTTCGGCACCGGCAGGGCCAGTG
>JAIDCZ010000008.1 GCA_029055565.1 Clostridiales bacterium | reverse complement strand
CGGGATTACTAGCAACTCCAACTTCATGTGGGCGGGTTGCAGCCCACAATCCGAACTGAGAACGCTTTTTTGAGATTGGCTCGGCCTTACGGCTCTGCAGCTCTTTGTAGCGCCCATTGTAGCACGTGTGTAGCCCAAGACGTAAGAGGCATGATGATCTGACATCATCCCCACCTTCCTCCGTGTTATCCACGGCAGTCTTTCCAGAGTCCCTAACTTAATATTGGCAACTGGAAATAAGGGTTGCGCTCGTTGACGGACTTAACCGAACACCTCACGGCACGAGCTGACGACGACCATGCACCATCTGTTTTTGTGCCCCGAAGGGAGGCCTACTTTCATAGGCTGTCACGCAATGTCAAGTCTTGGTAAGGTTCTTCGCGTTGCATCGAATTAAACCACATGCTCCGCTGCTTGTGCGGGGACCCGTCAATTTCTTTATGTTTTAACCTTGCGGCCGTACTCCACAGGCGGGATACTTAATGCGTTAGCTACGACACAGATGGGCAAGCCACCTTCGTCTAGTATCCATCGTTTAGGGCGTGGACTACCAGGATATCTAATCCTGTTTGCTCCCCACGCTTTCGAGCCTCAACGTCAGTTACAGTCCAGTGAGCCGCCTTCGCCTCTGGTGTTCCTCCTAATATCTACGCATTCCACCGCTACACTAGGAATTCCACTCACCTCTCCTGCACTCTAGCGAGGCAGTTTTATAAGCAGTTCTGCGGTTGAGCCGCAGGCTTTCACTTATAACTTGCCAAGCCGTCTACACTCCCTTTACGCCCAGTAATTCCGGACAACGCTAGCCCCCTACGTATTACCGCGGCTGCTGGCACGTAGTTTGCCGGGGCTTTCTTACAGGGTACCGTCATACTTCGTCCCCTGCGACAGAACTTTACAATCCGAAGACCTTCATCGTTCACGCGGCGTTGCTGGGTCAGAGTTGCCTCCATTGCCCAATATTCCCCACTGCTGCCTCCCGTAGGAGTTTGGACCGTTTCTCAGTTCCAATGTGGCCGATCACCCTCTCAGGTCGGCTACCCATCATAGTCTTGGTGGGCCGTTACCTCACCAACTAACTAATGGGACGCGAGCCCATCTTAAACCGATAAATCTTTTACCCCTCTCCGATGCCGGAGTGTGGTCTTATGCGGTATTAGCACCTATTTCTAAGTGTTATCCCGCAGTCTAAGGCAGGTTGCTCACGCGTTACTCACCCGTCCGCCGCTAAATATAGGAGCAAGCTCCCATATTCCGCTCGACTTGCATGTGTTAAGCACGCCGCCAGCGTTCGTCCTGAGCCAGAATCAAACTCTAAATAAATTGTATAACCAAGAGCTTTCGCTCCGTAGCTATCTAAATAAAGTACCGATTCTTTCTCAAAAACATACTGACATAAATAATTGACTTTGTATATTTTTTAAAAAGTCTAATTCGCTAAATCTATTCACTTGTTAATGTTCTTGCCGTCTTTTGTCAGACAGCTTACTCATAATACCACACCCTTAAAGGTATGTCAAGCATTTTTGACATCTTTTTTAAAAAATTTTCAAAAAAATTTTTATACGATTTTTATATGGCATTTTTGCTATTTTCCTTAATATATATAGCGCACGCTCCCCCAACCGCAAAATGCTTGCCATTTACCTATGATAATGCTATACTATATAAGTTATGCGTATTGACAAATTCCTAAAGGTTTCGAGAATAATCAAGCGGCGAACGGTAGCCGCCGAGGCTTGCGACGCCGGCAAGGTTGCGGTGAACGGTAGATCGGTCAAACCCGCCTATGTTCTAAAGATTGGTGACACAGTGGAAGTAAAGCTGGGTAGCCAGCCTATTAAGTTCATCGTAAAATCGCTTAACGACAAGGTCGGCAAGGAGGACGCGGTTAGTTTGTATGAAATACAACACTAATGTGCCTCTAAATATCGCCGCCGTAATAGTATGCGCAGGCAAGGGCGAACGCAGTGGACTGGCGTACAACAAGATTTTGCACCTTATCGGGCGCAAAACCGTTTTGGAAAAATCGCTGGACGCCTTTTCGTGCACGAGAGTTAAACATATTACCGTCGTAACGGCCGAGGACGATATTGCCGCAGTGCGGTCTATAACTTCGGCTTACGACGATATTACGGTTGTACTCGGCGGCGCCACGCGCGCGCAGAGCGTTTACGCCGGACTGAAAGCTTACCCTTGCGACGTAGTGCTTATACACGACGGCGCAAGGCCATTCGTCTCCCCCGCCGTTATAGAGCGCACCGTAGACAGCGCTATAGAACGCGGTAGCGGTATTGCCGCAGTACCGTGCGTCGATACCGTAAAACGCGTACGAAACGGCAAGGTACAAAGTATGCCGCGTGCCGAGCTATTCAACGCGCAAACACCGCAAGCCTTTCGCTATGCCGAGATTATGGACGCGTACGCTCGCGCCGTCGGCACGTTTACAGACGACGCCGAAGTGTACGAAAGCGCGGGATATTCCCCTTGCTTGGTCGATGGCGAATACGACAACGTTAAGCTGACAACGCCGGCCGACTTTACCGCGCCTACCAAATCGAGCCGCATAGGCGTAGGATTCGACCTACATAGGCTCGTCGAGGGCCGCAAGCTGATATTGGGAGGCGTAACGCTCGACTATCGTTTAGGACTGCTCGGCCATTCGGACGCCGACGTACTTACCCACGCTATAATGGACGCGCTTTTGTCCGCGGCCGACTTGCCGGACATAGGCGTTCTGTTCCCAGACACGGACGACAGATACCTCGGCATATCGTCCATAACGCTACTAAAGCAAGTGCTCGGCGAGGTAACTCGCAAAGGCTACGGCATAGGCAATATTTCGGCGGTAGTAATAGCGCAACAGCCTAAGCTGGCACCGATCATTCCCGATATTCGGCGCAGTCTTGCCTCCGCGCTCGGCATATGTATTAAGCAAATAAACGTTTCCGCAACTACCACCGAGCGGCTGGGCCTCATCGGCGAAGGCAACGCCATTGCGGCAAACGCGTCGTGCATACTCAACGCTTTATCCACACCTACGGAGAACACAGATGGAAAACACTAAAAACAAAAAGCATTTCCGCGTGCGCCCAATGATAATAGTGCTATTGGGATTTTTGGTAGTAATGCTTGTGGGCGCGTTTTTTCTTGCACTGCCCATATCCAACACCGACGGAAAGTGGATGAGATTTACTCACGCCGTGTTTTGGGCAATGAACGGCGTTTGCGGCACAGGACTGGTGGTGACCCCCACCTCGCTTACGTTTACCGGCTTCGGCCAAGCCGTTTTGCTGTTGCTTATACAGTTCGGCGGGCTGGGGTTCATGACTATGGCCACATTCGTGTTCATAATAATCCGCAAAAAGATAACGCTTAAGGACCGCGTCGCCATACAAGAGGCGCTCGGTCAAGACCAAATGAAGGGCGTAGTGCGGCTGGTGCGCAATATTATGATTATGACCTTCGTAATAGAAATCGTCGGCGCGGCAATGCTTACCCCATTCTTTTGCATACGCAACGGCGCAATCGGCGTATGGCAATCGCTGTTCACATCCGTTTCGGCCTTCTGCAACGCCGGCTTCGACATTCTGGGTCGCGTGGGCAACGAATACGGTTCGCTGTCCGACTACAACGGTAATTACGGCATAATATCCATAGTCGCGCTTATAGCCATACTCGGCTCGTTCGGCTTCCCCGTAATAGACGATATACTTAAATGCAAGTTCCGCTTTAAGCGGTACAGACTGCACACCAAGGTCGTGCTCATAGTTTCACTGTCAATTATGACGTTTGGTATGCTCTACTTTTTCGCGTCCGAGTTCAACTCCGCGGCAACGGCGGGTATGAACGTCGGCGAAAAACTGCTAAACAGCATGTTCCAGTCGGTGACGGCCAGCTCTACCGCCGGCTACGCCTCGTTAGACCAAACCAAGATGTCCTCGTCCGGCATGCTGTTGTCCGCCGTAATAATGTTTATAGGCTCGTCGCCGTGCAGTACGGGCGGCGGAATTAAAACGACCACGTTCGCCGTGATCGTGCTTATGAGCTGGTCTGGCTTGCGCGGCAAGGACGAAATAGAAGTAGGTATGCACAGCATAAGCATCAAAAACGGACTAAAGGCCGTTGCGGTTATGCTACTCGGCGCGGCGTTGATTTTGGTTGGCGTGGCGATAATCGGCGCGACCGACGGCATTTCCCCAGTCGGCTACATTCTGTACGATACGGTTTCGGCGTTTACGACTACCGGACTGTCGATGGGCATCGTCCCTTCGCTGTCCGACGCAGCGCTGTACGTGCTGGCGGTAGTAATGTTCATAGGCCGACTCGGTCCGCTGAGTATCGGACTTATGATATCCAACCAAAAGAAATCGGGGATCAAATACCCCACTTCCAATATAATGATAGGTTAAAGGAGAACGCTTAACATGAAGAAAAATCAATACGTAGTATTCGGATTGGGACGGTTTGGCACGGCGCTCACGCGCGCGCTGTACGATTACGGCGCAGAAGTGCTGGCGGTAGACATGGACGAGGACCTCGTAAACGACATTGCCCCGCACTGCACGCACTCGGTGTGTATGGACGCGACCGACGCGCACAACCTCGAAAAGTTAGGCATCAACAATATGGACGTCGCAATAGTATGCGTTGCGTCAGACATAGAATCGAGCATATTCATTACGCTGATGTGCAAGCAAATGGGCATACCCAAGGTAATAGCCAAGGCTCGCGACGAACAGCACAAAATGGTACTTGAACGCATAGGCGCCGACTCGGTTATCATTCCCGAAATAGCTATGGGCGAACGGCTTGCCGCTATGCTTGCCAAACCCAACGTTGTAGAGATCATGACGCTGGCAAACACCTTCCGCATGGTGGAAATACACACGCCCAAGCGCTGGGTGGACAAAACGCTTATCGAGCTTGATTTGCGCAATACCGAGCGCGTAAACATAGTCGTAATCAAGCGTGGCGACGAAATAATAACCTCCCCCGCCGCGGACTGTAAGCTGCTTGCCGACGACCTATTGGTAGTTGCCGGCTCCGTGGACGACATAAACAAGCTTAGCAACAAAGCCACCGGCAAGGCCGTTGCGGACACCATTACCGACAAGATATAACGATATGAAGCATATTAAGCAACAAACAGTAAGCTCCAGCATAGCTGACGCCGATACCAACCTTTCGGTTATCGGCGTTTTTCAAGTCGTTCAAGACGCCGTAACCGAATTGTTGGACAAGATGAATATGGGCAACCCGACAATGCTCAAGCAGTATAACGCGGTATGGCTGTTTACGCGCAACCGCGCAAAGCTGTTTAATCCCATACAGTGGGGCAACGACTTTACCGTAACCGCGTTCGTATCCTCAATTACTCATGCAACGCTAACGGTGGACGTGTCGATAAAAAATGCCGACGGCGTTTTGTGCGTATATTCGCGCGTAGAAACGTGCGTGCTCGGTCTTTCCGCAATGCGCATACTCCGCTTGCAAACTATTGACGCCATATCTGCAGTAACGATAGAAACACCGGAAACAGACCTATCTTTTGCCAAGTTCGACTGTTCCCCTACCGAGCAAATAAGCACGGTACAAGTATGTAGTACCAATATAGATATGTCGAAGCACACCAACAACGTGGAATACGTTCGGTTTATCGTCAACACATACTCCGTAAAAGAACTGCACGAAAAACCTATACGCGAACTGGAAATACGCTATATCAACCAATCTTACGAAAACGACGTGCTTAGCGTATACAAGCAAAGCTACGGCGCCGACAAGGACGTAATACTGTTGCAATCAAACGGCAAGGACGTAGTTAAGTGTGAAGTTCTGTTTTAGCCAAACGAACCACGCAAACAATTATTACGGTAATTTAACGAGGATTGAACGTATGAACAATCAAATCGAAATACGCAAGGCAATGTCGGCCGATATTGAAAGAATTGACTGCTTGCTTTTTCAAGTACACAAAGTACACAGCGACGCGCGACCCGATTTATTTGTTGCCGGAACCAAAAAATACACCGACGAACAGTTAAGTCAGATTCTTAAAGACGAAACCAAACCCATATTCGTTGCGGTGCAAAACGGCATCGTATTGGGATATGCCTTTTGCGTGTTAATTAACAACGACGCCGAGCCGTCGCATACCGATATTAAAACGCTTTATATCGACGATTTGTGCGTTGACTCGACTTGTCGCGGTAAAGGTTTAGGAAAATTATTATACGAATACGTAATCGAATATGCCAAAAAATGCGGTTGCTATAACGTAACCCTCAACGTGTGGGCAGATAATAAAAAC
>JAIDCZ010000007.1 GCA_029055565.1 Clostridiales bacterium | reverse complement strand
ATATAACTCGCGACGACATAGAATCTAAGCGGCATTACGGGTTCGTGCCCGACTAGCCGATTATATTCTACAAGTATACCGGTAGGGAATATATAGATTTTTTGGGCGATATTTACGGCGTGAACAAGGCGGATAGGGAACGCGTTACTGCCGATTTGCTGAAGCGGTTTTCATTAGAGGACGCGTTTGACAAGCGCATAAGCGGATATTCGCACGGCATGAAACAAAAGATAGCTATTATCGGCTCGCTCATTCACAGCCCCGAGCTGTGGATTTTGGACGAGCCTATGATGGGACTCGACCCGCCGTCGGCGTTTGCGCTTAAGGAGCTTATGAAGCAGTATAAATCCGAAGGCAAAACGGTGTTCTTTTCCACGCATGTTTTGGAGGTGGCCGAAAAGCTTTGCGACCGTGTTGCAATAATAGGCAAGGCAAGCTAATGCTTTGTGGTGATATGGACGAAATTAAACGTGCCAAGGGCGACGAAAGCTTAGAGGATATTTTCCTTTCCGTAGCCGGTGACAGTAGCCATGAATAATTACTTAACTATTTTAAAGGGCTTGTTTAGGAACAAGCTACGGTTTGACGAGGGAAAGTCTAAGCGCAAAAAACTGGCGCTTGCCTTTCTTATCGGATTCGTTTACGTCGTGCTTATGGCTACTATGATAAGCGTAGTGGTACTGCTTGGCGGATTGTTTGAGTACTTTCCGACTATGGCGCAGTTATTCTACTTTTTCGTGCTTATGACTGCTGCTATAATAGTGCTGTTTTTCGGTATAGTGCATTTGGTTATAGTGCTTTATCTATCCAAGGACACCGACTTCTATTCAATGCTGCCGGTAAAGCCGTCTACGGTTTTTGCCGCTAAGCTTTCGTACGTGTACTTGTCTGAAACCGCTATAGTCGTAGCGACTGCTTTGCCTATTTTGATTGCATTCGGCATAGTGGCAAAAATGTGGGCGTGGTTTTACGTAATATCAATAGCTACGCTGTTGATGGTGCCGATACTTCCGCTCGTAGTTGCGGCAATATTTGCCGTGCCGGTTATGCTGATTGCAAGCAAGCTGAAAAACCGAAACGTTATATCGCTCGTATTCTTTTTGGTGCTTTTCGGCGCGGCGTTCTCGCTGTATATTTACTTTATATATTTAACCTCGTCCGGATCGATAACTCCGGAATCTATGGCGCGCGTGCTAAATGCGATAGAGGGCATACAGTATGCGCTGTATCCGTATGCGGTGCTTTCGCGCGCCGCTTGCGGCATGCCTATGTACGGACTTGGATTCGGCGCATCTACGGCGGTTGGTGTAGTTATATTCGTTGCAACGTCGTCGGCACTGCTCGTTATTATTTGGCTACTCGCAAAGTTTATGTATTCGCAATCAGTCAAGGCCAATAATCAAACGGACAACTCCAAAGCGAAAAAGGGCGAGTTCAAAACGACTACGAGCTTGCGCGCGCTAATTAAGCGCGAGTATATAAGCTCGTTGCGCACTACTCAAATAGCGTTTCAGTGTTACGCCGTTATGCTACTGCCTATACTGATGGCCGTAATTTTGGGGATAATGGCGCACAATCCGTCCGACATGAGTCAAGACATGCAGTTGTTCGATACGCGGTTCGTCGGGCTGACTCCGTTTTGCATGCTTAGCGTAATGCTTGCAACGCTTGGCAACGGCGCAAGCACTACGTTTTCGAGAGAGGGAAGCGCAATGGCTACGCTCAAGGTATTGCCGGTTAACATCAAGACGATAGTCAAGGCTAAGCTTATAGCGTGGCTTTTGCCCGCCGTGCCGGTCGCGGTTGCGGCGGTCGTAATAGTCAACGCAATGAATTTTTCGGTCAGTTATATGCTACTGTCGATTTTTGCGCTGGTGCCTATCTCGGTCGTGTTCGTCATATTCGGCACGCTGTGGGACTTGGTCGCGCCCAAGCTTAAATGGACCGATCCCATACAAGCGATTAAGCACAACATGCACGTGCTCGGCGGACAGTTTATAATGATGGGATGCGGCTTGGTAATCATGATAATAGTCGTTATTTTGCCCGCTTGCGACGTGGCGTTTGCTGTTGTCAACGCCGTGTGCTGGTCGTTGCTGTACGCCGTGCTTGCGGCGTTTGCAATCGTCGATATAGCGCTGTACCGCAAAATAGGCACGTATTACGCCAGACTGGAAATATAGCGCAAAAACGATTGTGCAAAGATATAAAACTTATTGCAAACATATGATTTTTGTGCTACAATATTAAATATCACGAAAAAGGAATTTTAACGATGGATAAGTGGGATGCGCGTTTTATGGAGATAGCGCACATGGTAGCAACGTGGTCGAGTTGTTTTCAAGATAACAGACAGATCGGCGCGGTTATAGCAAAGAACAAGCGCATAATGACTACCGGTTACAACGGTGCAAGCGCCGGCATAAAAAGCTGTAAGGAAAGAGGTGAGTGCTTGCGGCGCAAGCTCGACATACCTTCCGGTACGCGTCACGAGTTGTGCTACGCAACACATGCCGAACAGAACGCAATCATTCAAGCGGCAAAGATGGGTATATGTATAGACGGTGCAACGCTGTACTGCACGCATCAGCCTTGCGCAATTTGCACTAAAATGATTATAAACAGCGGCATAAAGCGCGTGGTGTATCAGTATGGTTATCCAGACGACTTTTCGCTGGAGCTTTTGGCTGAGTCCGGCGTGCAGATAGAAAAATTCGATCCTCAAACGCCTATAAATTAGCTCGATATTAACGATAATATTTAAAAGGAGATTATAATGCCTTATTGCAAAAAGTGTGGTGAGGAATTGCCGGAATACGCGGTATTTTGTACGAAGTGCGGTTTGAAGTATCCGGTATCGGAGGCGTCTAACGACGGCGGTTATGCTGATAGACCTCAATCCCAACAGACTGTCGTTGAACGGAATGAGGTTGAGCAAAGCGTAACGCCGACCCATAACGGAGCGCAGTCGGAATGGTTCAAAAACAATTCTTTGGCGCTGTATATTATACTCGGCGTGGTGGCGTACGTGCTGTTGCAGTTTTGCTCGCAAATCGCGTTTTCGGTATTTGGACTCGGGGTAGTGCTCGGAATATTTGCCATTTTGTGCGCTATAGCGTTTTGTTCGGTAGGCGCCATCAGATACGCTATGAGCGGAAAAGCAAACGGTAACAAGCATACTACTTGCGACGTCGTGTGTCTTGCTATCGGAATAATAGGTTTGATATACGTCTTATTTTCTACGATATTCGTACTGAGTGCGGCGGACGGCTTGTCGTCGTTGTCCGGATTGCTTATATAGTTTTTATTATCGTAGGATACGATTTACGGTAGGCGCGGATAGATTCCGCGCCTTTTTAGTGTCGAAAAAAATTCGTATAACTTTTGTAAAAACGCTTGACATATTGTTAGTCTTGTTATATACTTTAATCAAATAGTTTGACTTTCTTTGACTATTGACTATTGAGGCGGCTGAACTTAATGGAGGTAGCAGTGAACGTAAGTGATATAATTGAAAAGTTTTTGCTGGATACGCTTGGAGACGAGCTGTCGGTTAATTTTAACCGCAACGAGTTGGCTACGTATTTTGCCGTTGCGCCCAGCCAAATAAATTACGTGCTTGCAACGAGGTTTACGCCCGAGCGCGGGTATATGACTGAAAGTCGGCGCGGCGGGGGTGGATATATTACGTTGATACGCGTCAACCAAAACGTGGACGACGTTTTGGCCAATTATATAGATCAAACGCTGTCCGACGGCATAGATTACGGCAAGGCGTGTCAAATATTGGAGCGGCTGACTACAGACGGTATTTTTACCGAAAACGAAGCACAGCTTATTAAGGCGGCTATTTCCGACAAAGCGCTTTTGGCGCCGACGGTTGCAAAAAACAAGCTTCGCGGGTCCATACTTAAATGTGTGTTGATGGAAACGCTTAAAACTCACGACGATGGAGAATAATTATGAAGTGTACTAATTGCGGTTTACATGAAGCCACCACTGAGGTTATGGTGCGGCGCAACGGACATGTGGAAAAAATGTTTTTGTGCGGCGAGTGTGCAAAGAACTTTCGGCCCGATATGGGATTTGACAGTTTTGATATGCTTAACAAGCTGATTAACGGCTCGCCGATGGGTTTGATCGGCAGTTTTGGCAATTTGTTCGATACGCCTTCGGCGCGAACGCTTATTTGTCCGGATTGTAAAACCACGAGCGAGGAGTTTATAAAAAGCGGGTTCGTAGGCTGTGCCAAGTGCTACAAGGTGTTTGAGCCGCTCGTAGTGCAGTCGGTAAAAAAATTGCAGCAGTCGGATCGGCACATCGGCAAAACGCCGTATGGGTATTACGACGAAGCCAACGAGGACGCGCTTAAGGCCGAGCTTCAAGCCTCCGTCGACAGTGGGGATTACGCAAAGATTATGGAGCTTAGCGCAATACTGAAAAAAATAGTCAACGGCAAGCGGGAGGGTAATTGATGAACGTATTGGATAATATAATAATTTCCACGCGGTTACGGCTTGCTCGCAATATAGCCGGATTGCCGTTTCCGCACAAGCTTAGCGAGCTGCCCGCACGCAAAATAATAGACAACGTGCAAGGCGCGCTGGCGCCGGTGGATAAGTTCAATCGTTACGATATGAACGATATATCACAGCTGGACGGCACTATTTTGCAAGAAAAGCATTTGATAAGTCCCGATTTATTGCAAGACTGTCCGTACGGCTCCGTGCTTATAAGCGCCGACGAAAACGTGTCCGTAATGGTAAACGAGGAAGACCATGTGCGCGAGCAAGTCATTTTGCCTGGACTGTCGCTCGACCAAGCTTACGACAGAGTAAACCGTATAGACGACGTGCTCGGCAAGAATTTGACATTTGCGTTTGACGGACGGTTTGGGTACCTTACTTCGTGCGCGACCAATCTCGGCACCGGCATGCGCGCGTCGGTTATGATGTTTCTGCCCGCGCTAACCATTCAGAACATGATAGAGGGCTGTATCAACGGCGTGGCGCGACTCAATATGACGGTGCGCGGCGTTTACGGCGAGGGCAGCAAGGCGGAAGGATATCTGTATCAAGTAAGCAACCAGCGCTCGCTCGGGCTTAGGGAAGCTGAAATTATAGATTCGGTTAAAGGCGCTATCAATCACATCGTGGACGCCGAGCTTAAGGCGCGGCAACTGCTAAAGCGCGACGAGCCGGAGCTTAAGGACAAAATTTACCGCGCGTGGGGAATCTTGACTAACGCTTACAAGCTTTCCACCGAGGAAGCTATGCAGTACTTGGCTCTTGTGCGTTTGGGGCATTATTACGGCTATATAGACATACCCGATTTGAACGCGTTCCAAAAATTGATTACCGACAGTCAACCCGCCAATATGCAAAAGGCGGGCGGGCATAACATGAGCGTCGACGAGCGCGACGTGTTGCGCGCGCGGCATATCGCAACCTCGCTTACCTCGTTATGTAAGAAAATAATATTATAAGGAGTAGACATTATGGAATATTCAATGGACGAAAATGCACGCAAAGCATACGAAATTGCACGCAGAACGGCTAATCACTATCGCAACGAGGTTACCGGCACCGAACACTTACTGTACGGCATACTCAAAGTAGACTGCTGTGCGTCAAAGATTTTTCTTGCCAATCACTTCGATCCAGACGACCTTATATCGTTGTTTGAGGAAGCGAGTGCGGGCGGTGGATTCGTTCAGTCTATGGATACGGATAGGTTCAGCAATTCCATTCCGTTTGAAGCGTACGGCATAGCGGCACAGCTTGGTTCGTCGCAAATTTCGCCCGACCATTTGATGCTTGCCATACTGGAGGATCGCAACTGCTACGCCGTTGACGCGCTGTATAGGCTGTTCAACGTAAACGGTGCGGTCTATCGCCAAGCTATATTTAAGATTTTGCAAAACCGTCAATCTCCCAAGCCGGAAAGCACGATGTTCGGCGGTATGTTCGGCGGCATGCCGCATGCAAGCGATTACTTTAGCGGCAGTACCGGCATGAGCGGAATAAAGAGCAACGTTCAAGCGTTGCCGCCACAGCTTGCCGACCTCGGTGTGGACGTCACAGCCAAGGCAAAGCAGAATAAGCTCGATCCGGTTATCGGCAGAGAGCAAGAGGTTTCGCGGCTTATCGAAATTTTATGCCGCAAAACCAAAAATAATCCTGTGCTTATAGGCGAGCCGGGTGTGGGCAAAAGCGCCATTATCGACGGTCTTGCTAAGGCGGTAGTGGACGGAAAGGTTCCACGCCAGCTCCAAAACAACATTATATTCTCGCTTAATATAGGCTCGCTCATGGCCGGCACCAAGTATCGCGGTCAGCTTGAGGAAAAGCTTAAGTCTGCCATAGACCTAATTATAAACAGCGGCAACATAATAGTGTTTATAGACGAATTGCACACTCTTATGCAAGCGGGGTCCAAGGACGGCGAGGTAACGCCCGCAGACATTCTTAAACCGTACCTTGCGCGCGGCGAAATGCAAACGATAGGCGCTACTACAACCGACGAGTATCGCAAGTATATAGAGGCGGACAAGGCGATGGAGCGCCGATTCCAACCGATTATAGTCGAGCCGCCGACCGTAGAGCAAACCGTAGAGATACTGAAGGGCTTGCGCACTAATTACGAAAACTTCCACAAAGTCAAGCTTTCCGACGAGGCGATAGTTGCGGCGGCAAAGCTTTCCGATAAGTACATTGCGGATAGGTTTTTGCCCGACAAGGCTATCGACCTTATAGACGAGGCTATGAGTTGCGCCAAGGTGGGGGCAAGCTTCGGCCCATCCGATTTGACCGAGCTTAACGCACAGCTTGCGGAATGTAAAAAGAAAATGAGTGAGTGTGCTAATAGGCAAGAATTTGACGAAGCGAGTACGTACAAGCGCAAGGTCGACGAACTGGAAAACACCATAAAACAGCGGTCGTTGCAAACCTCGTCGCAGCAAGAAAAAACTACCAAAACCATATCTGCAGAGGATATTGCGGACGTAGTGTCGCGCTGGACAAAAATACCGGTAAGCAAGCTTACGGAAACCGAAACGGCAAGGCTACAGAACTTGGAAGCGCTTTTGCACAAACGCGTAATAGGTCAGAACCGTGCCGTAGAAGCAGTTGCAAAAGCCATACGCCGTGCGCGAGCGGGACTGAAAAGCGACAACAGACCTATCGGTTCGTTTATATTCCTCGGACCGACGGGCGTGGGTAAAACCGAGCTTACCAAGGCGCTTGCCGAAGCAATGTTCGACAACGAAAATTCCATTATCCGACTGGATATGAGTGAGTTTATGGAGTCGCACTCGGTATCTAAGCTGATTGGCGCACCGCCCGGTTACGTCGGGTTTGACGACGGCGGACAACTGACCGAACGCGTAAGGCGTCATCCGTATTCCGTAGTTCTGTTTGACGAGATAGAAAAGGCGCACCCCGACGTGTTTAACGCGTTGTTGCAAATACTTGACGACGGCAGACTTACAGATTCGCAAGGCCGCACGGTGTCGTTTAAAAACACCATTATCATTATGACGAGTAACGTCGGCGCGTCCGACGCGGCGTCTAAGCGCGAGATAGGCTTTAACGCCGTGGGCAAGCGCGACGACGACGTGCGCGACGAAGCGTATATGAACGCGCTTAAAAGAACGTTCCGTCCGGAGTTTATCAACCGCATAGACGTAACATGCGTGTTTGACAAGCTTACCAAGGATGACGTGGCGCAAATAGCCGAAATAATGCTCAAAAAAGTGGAAAAGTCGTTAAAGGACAAGAACATATCGCTTACGCTTACGCAGTCGGCGCTCGGCTGGCTTATAGACAAAGGCTATGACGCCGAGTACGGCGCGCGTCCGTTGCGCCGTGTAATAGAGCAGAACGTGGAGGACGAGATTGCCGAAGCTATTATAAGTGGCAGAGTTCGTCCCAACAGCACCGTTCGCGTGGATTGCGTAAACGATAAGATAGTTATATCATAAATTTTTCAAAAGGCATTTACAAACGACTGTTTTTATGGTAAACTACGTATAGTAAATCGGGCTGTTAATATACGCCGACTACAATACAAATTTTAATATCGGAGGGAAGATTATGACAATCGAATATCTTTGCAAAAACTACGAGGCAAGCGACAAACTGAAAACCGTCATCGACAAAAAGGTTCAAAAGCTTGATAAGTTCTTTGCCGACGATACGCGCATCAAAATTGCGCTTAAAAAGGGCAGTACGCGCAGTACTGACGACTTGTACACTCTGGAGCTTACGGTTTTGCTGGATAGCACGGTGCTCCGTGCCGAGGTTACCAGCGACAATATGTACAACAACATAGACCTCGCGTTGCCCAAGCTGGAAAAACAAATCGTTCGTCACCACAAAAAGCTCGAGTCAAAATCCAAAAAATTCCGCGCAAAGGACTTCTCCGTGCCGGAGGAAATAGACGAGGAGGAGGTGACGGAGGAAAAGGCCGTAGTGCGCTCCAAGTGCTATACGCTCAGTCCTATGTCCATAGACGAAGCTATAGAGGAACTTGAGCTTGTAGGCCACAACTTTTACGTTTTCCTCAACAAAACTACAAGCTCCATCAACGTTTTGTACGTGCGTAACGACGGCAATTACGGTCTGATAGAAACCGTAGTGTAAAACGGTAAAATAACGTAATAAGCGCCTTGCCATGCTTGGCGCTTTTTGGTATAAAAACGCTTGATTTTTGGGACGTCGTCATGGTATAATGCTATCGTGTAAAAGGAGATATTTTTTATGAAACTTAAATTCGATTACAACAACATGATGGATAGTGCCATAGGCGAGCACGGCATTAAAAAGTCGGAAATCGACGGCGCCAAGTCCGCTCACGCGGCGGCGTATGCTGACGTAATAGGCAACAGCGGCAAAGGCTGGCAAGAATGGACGGAAACGCCTATGATTACCGACAAATCCGCCGACGAGCTTTGTGCGTTTGGTAAGACTATCCGCGAAAAGGCGTCCAGCTTCGTGGTGCTTGGCATAGGCGGATCTGCACTCGGCCCAATTTGCGTGTTCAATGCGTTGTTGCATTTGCACCACAACGAACTGCCTAAGGAAATGCGCAAGGCGCCCAAGCTGTACGTAGAGGACAACGTAGATCCAGAGCGTATGGCGTCCTTGCTTGACGTAATTGATATTAAAACTACTTACTTTAACGTAATAACCAAATCTGGCGAAACCAGCGAAACGCTCAGCCAGTTTATAATCCTTTACAACTTGCTCAAAAAAGCGCTTGGCGAAGCCGCGGCTAAGGAGCATATTTTCGTAACTACAACCGACGGCAAAGGTTCGCTTTACAACGTAGCCAAAAAGGAAGGGTTCAAGATTTTCGGTATTCCCGCCGGTGTCGGCGGAAGATTCTCCGTGCTTTCCAACGTCGGACTCGTGCCGTTTGCTGTTATGGGCGTGGATATAAAGAGCATGCTTGCCGGCGCGCGTGCAATGCGCGAGGCGTGCGAGCGCAAGGATATATACGCCAACCCCGCGCTTATGACGGCGTTTTTGCAAGTCAAGTCAATGCAAGCGGGCAAAAATATTTCCGTAATGATGCCGTATGCCGACGGACTTAAAACTATGGCGGACTTTTACTGCCAGATTTGGGCGGAATCGCTTGGCAAGGCGGTGGACAAAGCGGGCAAAGCCGTCAACTGCGGACAGACTCCGGCAAAGTCGCTTGGCGTTACAGACCAGCACAGCCAAGTTCAGCTTTATACGGAAGGCCCTTACGACAAGGTGGTAACCTTTATCGGTGTGGAAAAATACGGCGCGACGGTGGATATTCCAAACGATACCGCGGACGTAGGCAACTTCCTTAAAGGCCACACGCTTAACGAGCTTATAACCGCCGAGCGCAAGTCTACCGAGTTCGCGCTTACAAAAGCGGGCAGATCCAACTTTACTATAACGTTGCCCGAGGTCAATGCTGAAACGGTAGGCGAATTGCTTATGTACTTTATGTACCAAACCGCGTTTGCCGGTTCCTACCTTAACATTGACACCTTTAATCAACCGGGTGTTGAGGAAGGCAAAAAAGCCACGTTTGCCATGATCGGCAGAGCGGGGTATGAGGAAAAGCTTAAAGAGCTTAACTCGCTCGTCAAAAACGACGCGTATATAATAGGATAGTCGTAATAGGCGCATAACGCGCATATCATTTTATAAAGATTTTTGCAAAACGTATTGCAAAATAACTTTGACTATGGTAAAATAGTCACACATCAATCAGCATTTGGAGGTTTAACATGAAAGCTGTAAACATTTATTTTCCCACTATGGACAGTGTAAAAGAGTTTGTCAACGCCGTATCCGCATATCCGTACGAAATCGATTTGCACAGCGGTAGATACGTAGTCGACGCCAAGTCGCTTTTGGGCATTTTTTCGCTCGATCTTGCTAAGCCTATCGTTTGCGAAATCTACAACGACAACTGCGACGAATTGCTTAAAGATATTGGCAAATACATAGCTAAATAATTACTTAAAGCAATATAAAACGAGAATATCGGAGCGTTTATGCGACGGAACTATTTGGAGAGCATGAAGTCGGACGGACTCGGCGAGTTTTTGTCTGCTTGCGAATCTCTTAAAAACTGCAAATACGTGCTTGCGGAAAGCAAAATAACGGCGCTGTTAAAATCCATTGCGGATAACAAGCAGCTCTATTCTATGTTTGCCGCATCGCTGTACGAATTCGATTACAGCAAAACGTTCAGTGCGTGCATTTATAACGGCTCGTTCGTTTTGCCTACAGAACCGAAAAAGGCGATAGCGCTCGTTTTCCGCATACTAATGGATATAGACTGCGGAAAAATCGAGTTGAGAAACTTTTTGGAAGCATACTTCTACAGTCCTATGATCAACGAATCTTATGCGCGGTTTTGCTTGGAAGTGATCACTCCGTTCCGTTCGTATTGCAACAGTCTGTTTTCGCAACCGACATTATTGCAAGAATTGCCGGTTAAGGGGAGTGTCTACGGCGCGTACGAGGCCGTCAACGGCAAATTTCGCACCGACCTAAAGAGCGACGCGTTGGGCTGTATAGCTACGCTTGTGGATATTGCCGACAGCACTATTACCGGCGCTATAGAGCGCGCCGAATACACCGCGTGTTTGAACGGCTTGACGAGAGCAATAGACAGCGACGATTACGAAAATATCATATCGGCATTTTTAGGTGTAAAATATGCGGTTGCCTACTTCTTTAAGTCAACTAAAACTGTGATGGATATTTACAAAAAGCTTGAGTACGACATTAAGCACATAGCGGACTAATAATAAAGTAAAATTAAAATCGAGCCGTATAGGCTCGATTTTTTTGTGTTCGATTATAATTTGTCATGCCAGTCGGGAGTTCTGTCGCGTATGCGTTCCGTCATTTCGGAACCGTCGTCGGGATAGTAGTTTATCCGTTCTGTCGGAGCGGGGGCGTATTCAAACCGATTGCATACGGTAAGCTTACCAAAGCAGTCTCCACTGCGTTGCAGAAAACAATCTTTGCACGTGTATTCAGCGTTATCCATATTTTTCCTCTCTTCGTTTGGTTCGGTTATGACTTATATAGATATTCCGTTTTTTCGGAAGTATTCCTCGTCGTTAGTCAAAATTGCAACCATATCGTTTATTGCGTCGATGCACGAGTTTGGGTGCCAATGCGATACTTCCGTTATATCCATTTCTGTAAACTTTTTGGTTTTGTTGCGACTGAATATAAGCGTAAAGTCGAATCCGTATTGATTGTACAGCTCGATTTTTCCCAAATCCGATTGTCCGGTTATTACGTAAAAGTCGTCCGATTTAGGGTGATCGAACAATTCGGACGCAAGGTTATATTCAATAGGTAAATCGAGCCGCAAGCCGGTTTTGTAGATATATTCCATATCGTCAAGATAGCAACCGAAATCGCGTTGCTTTTTTATATTTACCAATAGCTCGAAAAATCCGCCTATATCGCCGTATTGCATTCTTTGTCGTACGTAATATACGTCGTCGCACAACGCAATTACTTTATCTAAATCCGCAATACTTTCCTCTATATAATACGGGTCGTAGTCGAATGACGTTTCGTATTTTTCGTCCTCGTCGGGAACTTTAAGTCCGTCCAAAAAGGTTATTGGGTCGGCTATGTTAAATACTTGTAAGCAATTTTTAAGCGTATCTTTATCTATTTCTACAACTAATACCTTCATTTTTCCTAAACATGCTATAGATTTATCGTGTTTTCGTCGTCGCGGATTAGATTGACGTTGAATATAAACATTCGGCGGGTGATAAAGTTGTACACGAATACTATAAGCTGAACTATCAATTTTACTACCCAAATGTTGCCGCCTATAAGGTCGTAGCCAATCCAGCTGCCGAGGGAGGTTATTCCCAAGCCGATAGCGGCAAAAAAGATAAACTTTAAAAACCCGTATTTGTTTTTGCCGACGTTGCCGTACTTGAATACGAAAATGGACGACAGTAGGTAGTTGACGAGTATTGCGGAAATATATCCTATTACTGTAGCCGTTATATACACCGAAAACTGCGGGTCGTACGGACCGCCGACGGTCGCGCCCGTAAACACGCCCCAAAATCCGTCGTAATGCTCATGGCCGTAAGCATATAAAAATACGGCGGTCAACAAAAAGTCGACCGCGTTTGACGCCAAACCCACTGCAACGGATTTTAAAAACTCCAGCGTCGTTTGTTTTTTCAAATAGGCCAATAAGCTGAATTTCATATGTACAAGCCGTTTACTCGGACGCCTCGTCCTTGGCGTGTGGCATAAAACCCTCGAAAATATAGTTGTCGCAAAACTTAATAGCTTTTTGCGCTTCCAATTCGCCGCGCACCGTCCAAGCAAGCACGGGTAATCCGGTTGCCGTAACGTACTTGTTGGGGAGGTTGGTAACCTTGTACGATATAAAGTCGGGGTGAGAAATATCGTTGTACTTTAGCTTTTTGAGCCGCTTTTTTTCGCGCCGCGGCGCGTCTATATCGTTGTGGTGAAAGTACGACGAGAGCTGGCCGCGCATTATGTGCGGCGCATTTTTGTAAAAGTAGTGCAAGGACATCGGGTCGAATGACTGCACCGCGTAATCGCCACTGTACGACTTGAGCATTTCTATAATTTTATCTTCCAAAGCAAACGATTGCTCGGCTCTTTTGATCTCTATTAAAAGGGGAACCTTGCCGTTTACCGTTTCCAGCACTTGTTCCAAAGTGGGAATGGTGCAGTCGGTTTTGAGTAAACGGATTTCGTTTAAATCGGCTATCTTTAGCGTAGACACGTAGCCGTCGCGGTTTGTCATTCGGCTTAATTTTTCGTCATGAAAGACTATGACTGTTTGGTCGTCTATTATGCGAATGTCCAGCTCTATGGCGTAACCGTTCTTAACCGAATTCTCAAAGGCGGGCAGTGAGTTTTCGGGAATATTATCCGTGTCGTGCAAGCCACGGTGAGAAATGGGCTTATCAAGCAACCATGTAGTTTTAGTTTCCATACTGTACCTTTAACTGTATTAGTTCAATTATATCACCTTTAAAATTATTTTACAATAGTTTTTACGTACATTTACCGAAAATAACGATATTTTAATTATTTTTAACGGTATTTGCTCAAAATAATTGCCGTTTTCGTCGCGCTATGGTATAATGAATACTAACCATAACTGCGGAAAGTCCGGAAAATCTTTAATCCGTTGTGCCCAAATTTGTAAATCAATCTGCGATTATGGCGTAATCAAGGTATGGATAGACAAAAATTTATACGCAATTTTTGTATAATAGCGCATATAGACCACGGCAAATCCACACTTGCGGATAGGCTTATGGAAGCGACGGCTACGCTTACCAAGCGCGAGCTGTCCGACCAAATGCTGGACAGCATGGACATCGAGCGCGAACGCGGCATTACCATCAAGCTCACGCCGGTCCGAATGTTTTACGAATACGAAGGGCAAAGATACACATTTAATCTGATTGATACGCCGGGGCACGTCGACTTTACGTACGAGGTGTCGCGCTCGCTTGCAGCTTGCGAGGGTGCCGTTTTGGTGGTCGATTCCGCGCAAGGCGTGGAAGCGCAAACGCTGGCAAACGTATACTTGGCGCTTGATAATAATTTGGAAATAGTGCCGGTTATCAACAAAATAGATTTGCCCGCCGCCAGACCGGACGAGGTAAAAAAAGAGATAGAGGACATTATCGGATTGCCGGCCGACGACGCGCCGTGCATTTCGGCCAAAGAGGGCATAAATATAGACGACGTACTTCGCGCGATCGCAAAAAACGTGCCGCCGCCGCAAGGCGACGTAGACAAGCCGTTAAAGGCGTTGATATTCGACTCGTATTACGACAACTACAAGGGCGCAGTCTGCCTCATTCGTATCGTCGACGGTTCGGCTAAGGCCGGCGACCGAATTACTATGATGTCCAACGGCAAGGTGTACGACGTGACCGAGGTCGGCGTGTTCCAGCCCAAGCCGGTGCCTATCGACCGCTTGTCGGCCGGCGACGTAGGGTACTTATGTGCTTCGATCAAGTCCATAGCCGACACTGCGCCCGGTGATACCATTACCTACGCAAATAATCCCACGGCAGAGCCTTGCCCCGGCTATAAAAAGGTTAAGCCGGTAGTTTACAGCGGAATATATCCGGCCGACGGCTCCAAGTACGAGGATCTAAAAGACGCTTTGGAGCGGCTTAAGCTGAACGACGCGTCCCTCTTTTATGAGCCTGAAACGTCGTCGGCGCTCGGCTTCGGCTTCCGTTGCGGATTTTTGGGTCTGTTGCACATGGAGATTATCGAGGAGCGTTTGGAGCGTGAGTTCGACCTCGATATAATCACTACGGCGCCGGGGGTTGTGTACAAGGTTTACACGGCTAACGGTATGACCGAGGTTACCAATCCGTCCAATCTTCCGCCTATCGGCGAGATAGATTATATGGAGGAGCCGGTTGTTACGGCGTCCATATACACGCCGCCCGAATATATCGGCCCGATAATGGAGCTTTGCCAAGACAAGCGCGGCGAGTATCTTAACATGACTTATATAGAAAAAACGCGCGTGCTTATTACTTACACTATGCCGCTTAACGAGATAGTTTACGACTTTTTTGACGGACTTAAAAGCCGTTCGCGCGGTTATGCCAGCTTCGATTACGAGCAAGCCGGCTACCGCAAGAGCGATTTGGTCAAGCTGGATATTATGCTTAACGGCGATATTTGCGACGCGCTCAGCATAATAGTGCACCGAGACAAAGCGTATTCTCGCGGTCGCGCTATGGCGGAAAAGCTGAAGGATGTTATTCCGCGCAAGCTGTTTGAAATTCCCATTCAAGCGGCTATCGGCGGCAAGGTTATAGCGCGCGAAACCATTAAGGCGCTACGCAAAGACGTTTTGGCCAAGTGCTACGGCGGCGACGTAACGCGCAAAAAGAAGCTTTTGGAAAAGCAAAAGGAAGGCAAAAAGCGCATGCGTCAGTTCGGCACCGTTGAAATACCGTCCGAAGCGTTTATGTCCGTTCTCAAGCTCGATAACGATAAAAAATGACGATAGATACCGAAAAGTCATACGGCGTGTACGTTCATATTCCGTTTTGCAAGGCTAAATGCAAATACTGTGCGTTCGTTTCCACGCCCGATTTTTCGTTGCAAAAAGCTTACGTCGATACGCTGGTTAAGGAAATTAACGACAGTACGTATAAAGGCGGGGTAGTCGACACCGTGTATATAGGCGGTGGTACTCCGTCTTGTCTTTTTCGCGGCGGGCTTGCCGATATTATGCGTGCGGTGCGGAGTAGCTTTCGAGTTACGGACGGCGCGGAAATAACGGTGGAGTGTAATCCCGAAAGCGTGTCGGCAGACTTCGTTGCGGAGTGCAAGGACAGCGGCGTAAACAGAATAAGCATGGGGCTGCAATCGTCGTGCGACAACGTTTTGCGCGCTATCGGTCGCGTGCATACTTATGCCGACTACGTAAATGCCGTCGAGCTTTTGGCTCGGTCGTTTGACAATATTTCGTCGGACATAATTTTAGGCTTGCCCGAGCAAACGAGTGCCGACGTAATAAACGGCATAACTACGGTGGCGAGGTACTGCTCGCACCTTTCCGTTTACGCGCTTACGGTGGAATACGGTACTCTGCTTTATAATTCCGGATACGCGCCGTCCGACGACGACATTGCAGATTTATACGATTTGGCTTACGCCAAGCTCGTTGAATTGGGGTTTAGTCGTTACGAAGTAAGCAATTTCGCACGAGGCGGGCGGGAGAGTAAACACAACAATAAGTATTGGGAATGCTTGCCGTATATAGGCTTTGGGGTGGCTGCGCACGGCTACGACGGGGCGCGCACGCGGTTTATGCATTGCGACGATATTGGTAAGTATATTGCTTGCTCGACGGTGGAAAGCTATGCTTTGACCGACAAGGATTTGTACAACGAATACGTCATGTTAAGACTGCGCACCGAAAGGGGAATATCTACCGACGGTTTTTATAAGCGGTTCGGATACGACTTTTGCGAGTATAACGCCGAGGTTTTGGATAGACTGAAAAAAGATAAATTGATCGTATTTGCCGACGGTGCGGTGCGGATTGCGCCCGACAAAATGTTCGTTATGAATTCCGTAATAGAGCAGTTGATGCTTGACTGACGGATAGTTTTTTGGTATTATATAGTTATGAAAGCCGTTTACGATTACAAAGCGATAAATAGACTGGATTTGTCCGATCCCAAGTTTAAAATGCTTAATAAGCTCAATCTGTTTGCGCTTATATCTATTACGGTTTGCTGCGTTGTCGGAATCGTGCTTAACTATTGTTTGCGAATGCTCGGTCAAGCGGGCGGTATGTATTTTGTATATATTTTGTGTGGCGTGGTGCTGTGCTTTATATATCCGTACGTTCACGAATTTGCGCACGCGTTTGCCATAATAATAAGCAAGTGGAAAAGGCCGTACATAAAGTTCGGCAAGTTTGCGGCGTACTGCGGTTCGCCGGACATAATATTTACGAAAGGTCAATACTTTTTCGTTGCGGCGTTCCCGTTCTTTTTTTACTGTGCGGCGTTGATTCCGCTTTGCGTGCTTTTGCCGCCGTACTTTTTCGTGTTGCCGTTTATGCCGCTTGCGTACAACGTGTTCGGAAGCGTTGCCGATTTGTTTATGATAAGGCTTGTGCTTTCGTCGCCAAAGTATGCCGTTGTGGTGGACTGCGGAACAGATATCGTTGTATACGTTCCGGCAAAGGGCGAGTAATAATTATAATATAACTATTGTCATATATTGTGTAATACTGATTTTGCGCCTACTGTTTTTGGAAAAAGGCGCAATTTTTTTTGTGAAAATGATTGACAAAGGTATAGGCATGTGGTAAAATTACGTTAGCACTCTATGCCGTAGTCTGCTAATTAACGTGCGTAGGATTGTCTTGATGGGCTTGACTGGTAGAAAAGAAAAAATACTTCAAGCGGTTGTTGATGGATATATCGAGAACTGCCAGCCGGTTTCCAGCTCGGAGATCAAGGAACGGCATTTGCCCGCACTGTCGTCGGCAACCATTCGCAACGAAATGGCGGCGCTCGAGGAGATGGGGTATCTTGCTCAGCTACACACGTCGTCGGGCAGAGTGCCTACAGCAGAGGCGTACAGACTGTACGTGGAAAAGCTAATGCCGCGCCGCAAGCTTACGCGGTCGGAGCTTAAGGTTGTAAAACGGTACTTTAACAAGAAAATCACCGAGCTGGACGAGGTGCTTAAAAACACCGCCAAGGTAATATCGGAAATTACCAATCTTACCTCGGTTGCCTACGTGCAAGGTAACGACAATGCGACGATACTCAACATTCGCATAGTCAGAATTACCGATACCTCCGCGCTTATAATTATAGTCACTAATATGGGCGTGCTAAAGGACGCGACGGTAAACATAGGCAGCGGCGTTACCGACGAATATTGCGACAGCGTTTCGCAGTTCGTTACCGGCGCGTTTGCGGGGCATACTATTTATGAGATCAACAAGCAGCCCAACAAAATCGTCAAGCAAGTGAAAAAGGAGTACGAACGGGTTTTTTCCACTATACTTCGTATATTCAAAAGCTATTCTCACGACGAAATGTTTTCGGACATCGTGCTGGAGGGTAGCGCCAAGATACTGGAACAGCCCGAGTACGCCAATCTAAAAAAGGCGAAAGCCATGTTGGAGTTTTTGGACGCAAAAGAGGAGCTTGTGCCGGTACTGCAAAATTCCGACGACGTGAACATTACTTTCCAAATAGGCAAGGACAACGAAATCCGCGAGGGCATGCCGGAATGCGCCATAGTAACTGCGTCATATAATATAGGCGGTGTTACGGTTGGTAACGCCGGCGTTATAGGTCCAATTCGCATGGATTACTCCAAAGTTGTTTCCGTGCTCGATTACTTGTCAAAAACCGTGCAAATGTTGCCGGCGGGCGAGAGCGCGCAAGGGCAAGGTGCGGACGAATACAGTTCGGCGGTAACATCCGATACCGACGAATAAAAATTTTAGGACGGAGGATATAATGGACGATAAGACGAGAGAGCGCACCCGCGAGCTGAACATCGAGGTTTCGCAAGACGACTACAAAGCGATGCAAAACCAGATAGCCGCCGTTTCGCAACAGCTTACCATTGCGCAAGCCATTGCGGTAAAGGAAAAGGCGAGGTCGGAGGAGCTTTCTAACTTGGTCAACCGTATGCAAGCGGACTTCGACAACTACCGCAAGCGTATGAACGAGAGCAACAAAAAGCTCAAGGAAGACGGTATGTGTGCCGTTCTCGAAAAGATCATTCCCGAGCTTGACGTGCTGAAGCAAGCAATCCAAACCATTACGGACGAAAAGATTGCCGAGGGCGTAAAAATGATTTACCGTCGCATAGTGGACGTTCTTTCCTCGTTCGGCGTGGAGGAGATTCCGGCGCTGGGTCAGCAGTTCGACCCCAATCTGCACAACGCGGTAATGCAAACCAAAACGAACGACCCCAGCAAAGTCAATATGATCGTCGAGGTCTACAACAAAGGCTACAAATTGGGCGACCGCATTTTGCGGCACAGCGTCGTAAGAGTCGCCAATTAAAGCATATATTACTTAATTTAAAAACATTTTTTGGAGGATTTATTTTATGGGCAAAATCATTGGTATTGACTTAGGTACTACCAATTCGTGTGTGGCGGTGTTGGAAGGCGGCGAACCGGTCGTTATTCCCAACGCAGAAGGCGGCCGCACGACACCTTCCGTCGTAGGTTTTGCAAAGGACGGAGAGCGTCTTGTCGGCCAAGTTGCAAAGCGTCAAGCTGTTGCTAACCCCGACAGAACGATTATCTCTATCAAGCGTGATATGGGTACGTCCAGAAAGGTCAACATCGACAAAAAGGACTACTCACCGCAAGAAATTTCCGCTATGATCCTTACCAAGCTTAAAAAGGATGCGGAAGCTTACCTTGGCGAAGCCGTTACGCAAGCGGTTATTACCGTTCCCGCGTACTTCAACGACTCCCAGCGTCAAGCAACCAAGGACGCGGGCAAGATTGCAGGCCTTGACGTTCTTCGTATAATCAACGAGCCTACGGCTGCCGCTCTTGCTTACGGCCTTGACAAGGGCCAAGGCTCCAGCCAAAAGGTATTCATTTACGACCTTGGCGGTGGTACGTTCGATATTTCCATTTTGGAAATCGGCGACGGCGTATTCGAGGTTATAGCTACCTCGGGTGATACCCGCTTGGGTGGTGACGACTTTGACCAAGTCATAATCGACTACCTCGTTCAGCAGTTCAAAAACGATCAAGGCATCGACCTCAGCAAAGACCGTATGGCTATGCAACGCCTTAAGGAAGCTGCGGAAAAGGCGAAAATCGACCTTTCCGGTACGCAAAAGACCACCGTCAGCTTGCCGTTCATTACGGCCGACGCTACCGGTCCCAAGCACTTGGAATACGAGATTACCCGTGCTAAGTTCGAAGCTTTGTCGCAGCGCCTCGTAGATCGCTCCATCGAGCTTACCAAAAAGGCTATGGCCGACGCCGGCTACACCAACAACGACATCGACAAGGTTATCATGGTCGGTGGTTCCACGCGTATTCCCGCGGTTGTCGAAGCCGTTCGCAAGCTTTCCGGCAAAGAGCCGTTCAAGGGCATCAACCCCGACGAATGCGTTGCCGTAGGTGCAGCTATCCAAGGCGGCGTTCTTGCCGGCGAGGTAAAGGACGTATTGCTTTTGGACGTTACGCCGCTTTCGCTCGGTATCGAAACGGTTGGCGGTATATTCACTAAGCTTATTCCGAGAAACACCACCATCCCGACCAAAAAGTCGCAAGTGTTCTCCACGGCTACCGACAATCAGCCTTCGGTTGATATTCACGTATTGCAAGGCGAGCGCGAAATCGCGGCGCACAACAAGACGCTTGCGCGTTTCGAGCTTGGCGGCATTCCGCCCGCACCCCGCGGCGTCCCTCAAATCGAGGTTACCTTCGATATCGACGCCAACGGCATAGTTCACGTATCGGCTAAGGATAAGGGCACCGGCAAGGAGCAACGCGTTACCGTTACTGCTTCCACCAACCTTACCGAAGCTCAAATCAATCAGGCTATCAAAGACGCCGAAAAGTTTGCCGAGGAAGACGCTCAGCGTAAAGAGGTCGTCGAGGCCAAGAACCAAGCGGATATGCTCGTGTTCTCCATCGAAAAGTTCTTGCGCGAAAACGGCGACACCATTGCGCCCGAGCAAAAAGACGAGCTTAACAAGGAAATGGCTAACGTTCGCGAGGTTATCAAGACCGAGGAACTCGAAGCTATCCGTGACGCTGTGGAAACCTTGCAAAAGCTTTCCAACGACATATTCTCCAAGCTCTACGAAAACGGCACCGCAACTCCGCCCGAAGAGGACGTTGTTGTAGACAATCCAGAAGTAGTGGACGACGGCGAAGGCGCCAACTAATTCAATCGATAACGGTACTGCAACAGGAGCCTACAACGGCTCTTGTTGCGGTATTATATAACTAACCGATACGCATTTGCGTGGCAACGACTTGCGCGGCGTAATATAATATCGGTTCAACAGCATCTTTCGAGATTGCGGAGTAAAGAATGGCTAAGAATTATTATGAAACGTTGGGTGTGAGCAAAACCGCTACCGACGAGGAGCTTAAATCGGCTTTCCGTAAGCTTGCGCGTCAATATCACCCCGACTTGCATCCCGGCGACGAAGCCGCGGCAAATAAGTTCAAAGAGGTAAACGAAGCGTACGAAACGCTTTCCGACCCGCAAAAGCGCTCCGAGTACGACGCCGCTCAAGCGGGTGGCGGCAGTGCATTCGGTGGGGCCGGCGGCCCCGGTGGCGGTCAAGGCGCCGGTGGCGCGCGTGGTGGCGGCAACAGCTTCTTTGACGAATTCGTCAACATGTTCGGCAACGAGCATGGCGCACCGCACGGCAATCCCGGTGATATAGGTCTTAACGTTACGCTTACCTTTGAGGAAGCGGCGTTCGGTACGCAAAAGGAGATAACCGTAAATAGGTTTGAGCCTTGTGCGGCTTGCCGCGGTACCGGTGCAAAAAACGGCACGCAGTTTGTCAAGTGTACCAACTGCGGCGGTTCGGGCAAAGTTCGTTACGCGCAAGAAACGCCGTTCGGCCGAGTGGTTAGCATGAAGCCGTGTAACGTCTGCGGCGGAAGTGGTAGAATAGTTAAAGAGCCTTGCACGACTTGCGGCGGGCGCGGTTCACTGCGCAAAAATTCCAACTTGCGCATAACCTTCCCCGCGGGTATCGAGCCTAATACGACTCTTACCATTCCCAACGAGGGTGAGCGCACCAGAACTGGCGCCAAAGCTGGCAATCTTATTTTGAATGTTTCGGTTATGCCGCACAAGCTTTTCCGTCGCAAAGGCTTGGATTTGCTTGTGGATATTCCGGTATCGTTTACTCAAGCGTTGCTGGGCGATAAGGTGCTCGTACCCGCACTCAAGGGCAACAAAATAGCGTTTACTTTGCCCGAGGGCGCGCAGAGCGGTATGACCTTTAAGCTGAAAGAACAAGGCCTTGAAAACCCCAAAAAGCAGTTGAAAGGCGATTTGCTCGTTACTATCGATATAGAATTGCCCAGAAATCTCGATAAATCTCAACGGCAAAAAATCAAAGAGCTTCACGAAAGCCTTAAACCCGAACAATACGACAAAGCTCGGGAATTCTTGAAAAAATAAATTTAACCAAAAACAAATGCCGCCGATTTTATTCGGCGGTTGTTTGTGTTTACGGAGGTACTATGAAGATACTTGTTATAAATGCTGGTAGCTCGTCGCTAAAGTATCAGCTTATCGAAATCGAAACACAAGCCGTTTTGGCAAAGGGCGTTTGCGAACGCATAGGGATGGATAATTCCGTCCTTAACCATAAAGGAAAAATTGCGGTCGAAATCAAGGCCGAAATGCCCACGCATAAGGAAGCTATCAAGTACGTATTGGACGCGCTTGTCGACGCAAAGCACGGCGTTATTTCCGATATGTCGGAGATAGCGGCAGTCGGTCACCGCGTACTGCACGCCGGCGAAAACTTTAACGATTCGGTGCTTGTAACGCCCAAAACGCTAAAGCTTATCGAATCGAATACCGATCTCGGCCCTCTGCACATGCCGGCTAATATTATGGGTATTAAAGCGTGCCAAGACGCCATGCCCAACGCGCCGATGGTAGCAGTTTTCGACACGACGTTCCACTCGACGATGCCCGAGTACGCGTACATGTACGGCATTGATTACGACGATTACAAAAAGTACAAAGTGCGCAAGTACGGCTTTCACGGCACGAGCCACGCGTACGTATCCGGCAGAGCCTCGGCGCTTTGCGGTACGGACAAGATCAAAACCATCGTTTGCCACCTTGGCAACGGCGCCAGCATAAGCGCAGTAAAGAACGGCAAGTGCGTTGATACTTCTATGGGCTTGACTCCGCTCGAGGGTCTTATTATGGGCACGCGTAGCGGCGATATCGACCCCGCGGCGTTGGAATACCTTATGGATAAAAAAGGCTACGATATCCATAAAATGACCGACTATCTTAACAAGCATTGCGGCGTTAAGGGCATAAGCGGCGTAAGCTCCGATTTCCGCGATTTGGAAAAGGCTGCCAAAGAAAAAAATCCGCGTGCAATCCTTGCGCTCGATATGTTCAGCTACCGCGTCAAAAAATACGTAGGTTCGTACGCCGCGGCAATGGGCGGACTGGACTGCTTGGTATTTACCGGCGGAATAGGCGAGCATACCGAATGCGTGCGCGAAGCCGTTTGCAAAGATATGGAATTTTTGGGGCTTAAGCTCGACAACAAAAAGAATTACGATTTGCCGCGCGACGAGGAAATGCTTATTTCCACGCCCGATTCCAAGGTTAAGGTTTACGTTATTCCCACCAACGAGGAATTGTATATAGCACGCGAAACCTTAAAGCACAAAGACGATAAATAGATTGAAGCTTTCCGTCAAAAACGAAATAATCAGCTTGCTGTTTCCTAACGATATCAAGTGTATCGTTTGCGGCAAGGAAATGCGCCCCAACCGTTACGGCTTGTGCGAGGATTGCAAGCTCGTTATCAACGATAATTTTTGCTTGCGTTGCGGTAGGCACAAGATAGGTATAGGCGACTATTGCGACGAGTGCAGTAGTCAATCGTTGCACTTTGACGAAGCGAGATCGGCCGTCAGCTACGACGGCAGTGCAAAAAATTTAGTATATAAATTAAAATACGGCAATGCCAGATATTTAGCTAACACGTTGAGTCAATATTTGCTCGACGTGTTATTGCTGTCAGATTGGCAAGCTGATTGCATTACGTACGTTCCAATGCACAAGTCGCGGCAGAAAAAGCGTGGCTACAACCAAGCCGAATTGTTGGCGCGAGAGCTTGCCGAACGCGTGGATTTGCCGTGCAAAACTTTGCTTGAGAAATCTGTCAAAACTCCAAACCAAGCAAAGCTTAATAGGTCGGCGCGACTTGAAAATCTAAAGGACTCGTTCAGTGCGGTATGCACGCCGCCCGATCACGTCGTTTTGGTGGACGACGTTATGACTACCGGATCGACAGCCGACGAATGCAGTAGGGTGCTAAAGCGCGCGGGCGCAAAAGTGGTGTATGTGCTTACGTTTGCGTCCGTGCCAGAACGCCCGATTTTAGACAAACCGACGCAAAATATAACCGATTTTCGCAGATAAATAACTTGACTTATTCGTTAGGTTAGTGTTAAAATATAATCGGTACAGTATGGGTACCGCAGTGGATTGTTTGCCGAACTTTGGTTTCGGTTAATCATAAAGCTTTATTAACATACAAAAGTATTAAAAGGAGAGAATGCACCATGACCCTACTTTGTGCAAGTACGGCGTTTATTTTAGCCATTGTTTTGCCAATCGTAGCTTTGATCGTCGGGGCGTTTTGCGGTTATTTCGGTTACCGCATGTTCCGCGAAAAAAAGTTAGGCGCGACGAAACAAGCCGCTAACAAGATGTTGGAAGACGCCGTAAACGAAGTAAAAGAAATGCGCAAAACAGCAACGCGCGAGGCAAGAGAAGAGCTGGAAAAAGAACGTAGCGCACAAGAAAAAGAGTTGCGCGAAAAGCAAGCGGGTATATCCCGATCCGAACAACGCATTATTCAGCGTGAGGAAACGTTAGACAAAAAGGAGCAAATGCTCGACAAAAAATCGGACGATTTGGACGCGCAAAAAGCGGCGCTTGCGCAAAAGCACGCCGAAGCGGACAAGCTGAAAGCCGAACTTCAAAGCGCCAACGCCCGCATTCTGGATGAAATTCAGCATGTGGCCGGTATGTCTAAGGACGAAGCCAAGTCGCAGCTTATAGAAGCTATCCGCGACGAAGCCAAACACGACGCCGCCAAAATGGTACGCGAAATTGACGCCGAGGCTAAGGAAGAAGCGGATAAGCGCGCGCAAAAGATTGTGGCGCTTGCCGTACAGCGTTGCGCCGTAGATCACAGCTCGGAAATCACCGTATCCACCGTTGCGTTGCCCAACGACGAAATGAAGGGCAGAATTATAGGTAGAGAGGGCCGCAACATTCGCGCGCTCGAAACGGCTACCGGTTGCGATCTTATTATAGACGATACTCCCGAAGCGGTAGTGCTTTCTTGCTTCGATCCGGTTCGCCGAGAAGTAGCGCGTATAGCGCTGGAAAAGCTTATCAGCGACGGTCGTATACACCCCGGTAGGATAGAGGATTTGGTAGAAAAAGCGCAAAAGGAAGTAGACGTAAAAATTAAGGAAGCGGGCGAAAACGCTATGTACGAAACGGGCGTATTCGGACTCAATCCCGATCTTGCAAAAATACTCGGCAGACTTCGCTTCCGTACCAGCTACGGCCAAAACGTACTTCGCCACTCCATAGAGGCTTCGCACCTTGCCGGCATTATGGCGGCAGAGCTTGGCGCAAACGTGGCGCTTTGCAAACGTGCCGGACTGTTGCACGATATAGGTAAGGCGCTCGACCACGAGATGGACGGCACGCACGTATCGATAGGCGTGGACGTCGCCAAAAAGTACAAGGAGAGCAAGGAGGTTGTTCACTGTATCGCGGCGCACCACAACGACGTCGATCCGGAAACGATTGAGGCCGTTATCGTTCAGTGCGCGGACGCAATATCAGGTGCACGCCCCGGTGCACGCCGCGAATCGCTGGATAACTACGTAAAACGCCTTGAAAAGCTTGAGGAAATCGCCAACGGCTTCGAGGGCGTGGAAAAGTCGTTTGCCGTACAGGCCGGCCGCGAGATACGCATAATCGTCAAGCCCGAGGTCGTGGACGACGTTCAAGCCATGTATATGTCCAAAGAGATAGCAAAGCAAATCGAACAAGATATGCAGTATCCCGGACAAATCAAGGTAAACGTAATCCGCGAAACCCGCGCTGTGGAATACGCAAAATAAATATAATTATCAAAAGTAAGAACGTAATAAACAGTTCTTGCTTTTTTTATTGGTATTTGGTATAATGTATTATAAACAATAATTTATAGGTAATTATTTATGCAGATTAGAAAAATGACAATCGCAGATTATGACGAAATATATTCACTGTGGCTTTCGTGCGCGGGTATGGGGTTGAACAATCTTGACGACACAAAAGACGGTATTGCAAGATTTCTTGAACGCAATCCCGAAACGTGTTTTGTTGCATTGGTTGATGAACGCATTGTCGGCGCGATAATGGTTGGTACTGATGGACGGCGAGGGTATATATACCATACTGCCGTACACCCTGATTATAGAAAGCATGGAATTGCTAAAACATTAGTAGATACCGCACTTTCTGCCGTAAAGAATTTAGGCATAAACAAAGTTGCTTTGGTTGTATTCGGCAGAAATAAGGACGGAAACGATTTTTGGGAAAAGATGGGTTTTACTACAAGGGAAGATATAGTTTACCGCAATAAAACTCTTGTAGAGTTCGTAAGAATAGATACCTAACGATCAATTTCAATTTATCTAATATTTGGTGAATCAAGTATTCGCTAACTTAATTTTTTTAACGACAAATACGGACAAAATTGTCCGTATTTTTTTTGCTATTATTTATTAGGAGTTTGAATTATGACAATAGAGCATTACAAAAAATCCGATACGCTGTACGTAAAGCTGTGCGGGGAGTTGGACGAACACCACAGCGCGTACGTTCGCACCACCATAGACATGCTTACCGACGGCGACGTTGTTAAACGAGTGTATATTGATATGTCCGATTTGGACTTTATGGATTCAACGGGCATTGGCGTACTTATAGGTAGGTACAAGCGGCTTAAGCCGCGCGGTATTCCTATATTCATTCAGTCGCCGCCGCCGACGGTGGATAAGGTTCTGAAGCTATCGGGTATTTACGAGATTATGACTAAGGCGGGTTGATTTATGGAAAACCAAATGACTGTTATTTTTGACGCCGTTACCGAAAACGAAGCGTTTGCGCGCAACACCGTTGCGGCGTTTTGCGTTGCGCTCGATCCCACGGTCGACCAAATAAACGATATCAAAACCGCTGTGTCGGAAGCGGTTACCAACTGCATAGTGCACGCGTACCCCGACAAATCGCAAAAAGGCAAGATAACCATAACAACAACAATATCGGACAACTCCGTACATATCGTCATATCGGACGTCGGTATAGGCATAGAGGACGTGGATAGCGCAATGCAACCGTTCTTTACCACCAAGCCCGAACAAGAACGCAGTGGCATGGGCTTTACCGTAATGGAATCGTTTACCGACAGCCTTACGGTAGAACGAAACGAGCCTACCGGTACCGTCGTATCGATGACAAAGACGATTAGAGGTGCGGATTGGAAAAAGAAGACACGCTAAACTTAATAGCTGCCGCTCAAAAAGGCGATAGCGCCGCAAGCGAACAGTTACTGTCCGCCAACTCGCCACTGATAAAGTCGGTTATTCGCCGTTACAAAAATAAGGGCGTGGAGTATGACGACTTGTACCAGCTCGGTTGCGTAGGCTTTATCAAGGCTATAAAAAACTTTTCGTTCGAGTATGAAGTGCGGTTTTCCACGTACGCCGTACCTATGATAGCCGGTGAGGTCAAGCGTTTTTTGCGCGACGACGGACCGGTCAAGGTATCGCGCGGCACAAAGTCCGCCGCAATCAAGATAGCTAAGTTCACCGAACAGTACAAAAAAGAGCACGGCGAATCGCCAACGATCGAAACTATAGCCAAGGAGTTCGATATAGAAGCGTCGGAAGCGGTGTTCATTATGGATTCGTGTCACTATCCGGTTTCGATATACGAAAGCAACGACGACAGCGGGCGTACGCTTATGGATAAACTACCTTCGTCCGAAAACGAGGAGGAAAAGCTGGATAAAATGATGCTCAAGCAAATAATAAACGAGCTTTCGCCGCGCGACAAAAAAATTATTCTATTGCGCTACTTTGCGGACAAAACGCAGTCGGAGGTTGCGCGTGCGCTATCGGTATCGCAAGTACAAGTATCTCGGCTGGAAAGTAAGATTCTCGGCAGAATACGCTCACGCTATGGTGATTAAGCTATTTGCTTGCAAGTGCAATCTAAATATATAATGCGGCCAATTGCCGCATTTTTCATTGCCATGAATAATAACGACTACCTTTCGGCAAATTACTAATATGAGAAACCAAAACGAACAAATCGGCGAGGGACTTATTTCCGTTACAGAGCGTGAGCAGTGGGCGCGGCAAAACAAAACTCCCGAAAAGCATAGGTAGGTATTATTATGGCAGAAAGCACTAACGCTGTAAAAGCGCGTAACGACAGATACAACAAGTTTGTAGATACGGTTACGCCCAAGACCAACATAGTTAAGGCGCTGTTCCACAGCTTTGTGGTGGGCGGCATTACGTGCATGATCGGACAAGGCATAGGCGATATAGTTAAGGCCATATCGCCATCAATGCCTGTCGATATGGTTAGCAACATTACGTCGATGGTACTCGTTACCGTTGCCATTTTGCTTACCGGTCTCGGCGTGTTCGACGTAATTGCGCGGCAAGGCGGTGCGGGATCGTTTTTACCTATAACTGGCTTTGCCAACGCTATGGCAAGCGCGTCAATGGAGTTCAAGACCGAAGGATTGATATTCGGCACGAGCGTTAAGCTGTTTTCCGTAGTCGGTCCGGTAGTGGTGAACGGTATCGTTTGGTCTACCGTGGCCGGCCTAATAAATCTATGGATTATGGGGATGTAGTATGATAAAACACAGCGAACCTATATCTATTACGAACGGCAACGCCGACGAACTGCCGTCGCCGACCGGATTTAGCAAGCGCCCGCGCGTTATGCGGTTTTACAATACGCCGCGCATAATAGGGCGAATGAGCGTAGTCGGCGAAAAAGAAAGCAAGGGTCCGGTAGCTAAGTATTTTCACAAATGCGAAACAGACGACAAAATGGGTGAAAAGACGTTTGAGCGTGCCGAGATACGAATGTTCGATACGGCAGTGCGCGGTGCTGTGCGTGACGCGCGGCTAAAAATCGATGATATAGACGTTATGATTTCGGGCGACTTGCTCAACCAAATGACGACGTCCAGCTACGCCGCTCGCGATATAGGCGTGCCGCATATAGGCATATACGGTGCATGTTCGACTATGACGGAAGGACTTATGCTTTCCGCAACTCTGGTGGACGCGGGGTACTTCACCAACGTAGTATGCGCGGCTTCCAGCCATTTTGCCACGGCAGAGCGGCAGTTTAGGTACCCATTGGAATATGGCTGTCAACGCCCGCCGTACGCGCAGTGGACCGTAACCGGCGCCGGTGCGTCCGTCGTGTCCAAAAACACTAAGGAAACAGAAAGATTCCCCAAAATAGTAATGGCTATTCCGGGGTTGATTACAGACTACGGCATAAACGATCTTAACAATATGGGCGCGGCAATGGCGCCGGCCGCTATGGACACCATGTTCACGCTGCTCACGCAATCCGGATTTAACGCGGACGACTTCGACATGATAGTTACCGGTGACTTAGGCAAACTCGGCTCGGATATTTTGCGCCAGCTGATGCTCGACCGCGGTATAAAGCTTGGACAGAACTATATAGACTGTGGCAATATAATTTACGACGTCGATCAAAAGTGCTATCAAGGCGGTAGCGGTTGCGCTTGCTCGGCGACCATATTCAATTCGTTTATCATGGAAAAACTTTTAAGCGGCGAGTACAAACGCATAGCGTACTTGGCAACCGGTGCGCTTATGAGCACGCAAAGCTGTTATCAAGGCGAAACCATTCCTTGCATATCGCACGCGGTGGTTGTGGAAAGTCCGTTTTCGGGGGAGAAATAATTATGGCTATTTGGCAACAAATCGGAACGTATGCAATAGTTTTCGGCGTGGGCGGCGCGTTGTGCGCAATAGCCGAGCTATTGATCGTAAGGACCAAGCTTACGCCCGCACGAATACTCGTTATATTCTTGATAGTGGGTATAATACTGGAGGGCGTTGGCGTTTACGACTATATATTCAAGGTCTGTCAAGCTGGCATAAGCGTACCTATTGTCGGCTTCGGCGCGGCACTCGCCAAGGGTTCGATAGAAATGGCTAAGTCCGTCGGATTTGTGGGTGCGTTTGCCGGTGGATTGATTCGCACGGCATACGGCGTTGGTGTTGCGATAGTAATGAGCTATATAGTTACACTACTATTCAGCGCCAAAGCAAAGTAAAAGACGAATATAAGTTCGTATCAAATCCCTTGCATTCTGCATATATATTATTTGTGAAAGAACGTTGCAAGGTTGTTAAGCGGAAGCACAGCAAACGAAGGATATTGTTTGTTGTGCTTTTGATTATAAGCGCGATTATTGCGGCTGTCGTTGCGTTTATCAAGTACAACGTTACGCCTATGATACTCGCGTTGTCAGAGGAGCGCGTGCGCTCGCTTACTGCCGATGCGGTAAGCATGGCGGTTATTGACGTCATGTCGCAAAACAACGACGTGGAGTATTTGGAAATAACCCGCGACGATAAGCAGAATATTAAAAGCGTAAGCGTAAACAGTAGGACGGTTACCGTCTTAGCCGAGCAAGTGGCGCTTACAGCCCAGCAGTACATAACGGACGTGGGTAGCGACGGCATCAAGATACCGTTAGGCTCGCTTAGCGGATTTTCAATACTGACCGGCGTAGGGCCGGACATAAATATGCGGGTGTATCTTGTAGGATCTACTTGCTCCGAAATGACTTCGGTGTTTACTGCGGCCGGCATAAACCAAACGCTACATCGACTGTATTTTACTATTTACGGCAATATAGCGGTAGCCGTACCGGGGATTCCGTCTACGATAAAGGTTTCTGCACAAGTGCTGATGGGAGAAACGCTGATAGTCGGGGAAGTGCCGCCTACGTACTTGCAGTCGACAACGGTAGGAGATATGCTCGATTTGGCGGTAAAATAGTTAAAATTATTGTCAAAAACGATTGCGCCCGATTATAAGTTGTGGTATACTTATTAAGTAAGATGCGTTTGAGTGCGGCATAAGAGTAGCGCAAACAACAGAGAGTCGTCCGTTGGCTGAAAGACGACGCGCGTTAGGGATATTCACCGTGCAAGCACCGTTGCCTAAATAACAGTAAGCTACGGCGTAGGTTGCGTTATAACCTAAAGAGTTACAAATTCGGGTGGTACCGCGTTTATAGCGCCCCGTGTTGCATTTTTTGCACGCGGGGATTTTTGTTAAAATTATTCGGAGGTAATATGAATCTTAAAGAAATTCGCGACGAAGCGTTGAAAAAGCTTAATAGTCCCGACGTCAAATCCGAGCGCGATTTGGCGGAGTTAAAGACCTATCTTTTCGGCAAGTCTGGCGTGCTTACCGGTCTTATGAAGGGGCTTAAAGACCTTCCGCTCGAGCAAAAGCCGCAAGCGGGCAAGGAGATTAACGATTTGCGCGTGGAGCTTATGGCGCTGTGCGAGCAAAAAGATAAGGAACTTCATCGCCTTGCAATAGAGCAGGCGATAAATTCGCAAGTGCTGGATTTGTCGATAGACAAACACGACCATGCTATAGGTTGCGCGCATCCGTTAAATCAAGTTCGTCGTCGGCTTACCGAGTACTTTGTCGGCAACGGTTATATAGTATACGACAGTCCGGAGATTGAAACGGATTACTACAACTTTCAAGCGTTAAACGTTCCGCTTGACCATCCGGCGCGCGATATGCAAGACACGTTTTTTATAAACGACAATATTCTGTTGCGCACGCAAACGTCGGCCGGACAAGTGCGGTTGATGGAAAAGTACAAGCCGCCGCTTAAAATGATTTGCCCCGGGCGCGTGTTCCGCAACGACGACGATTCCACGCATTCGCCGGTGTTCCACCAAATGGAAGGACTTGTGGTCGACAAAAACGTCACGCTGTGCGACCTTAAGGGTGCGCTTGACGGCTTTGCCAAGTTCATTTTCGGCAATCAAACGCAAATACGGTTCAGACCGAGCTATTTTCCGTTTACAGAGCCGAGCGTGGAGGTTGACGTTTCGTGCTTCAACTGTCACGGCAGTGGTTGCAGAGTGTGCAAAAACACGGGCTGGATAGAGATTTTGGGCGCGGGCATGGTCAACCGCAAGGTTCTTGCCAACTGCGGCATAGATCCAGACGAGTACCACGGCTTCGCATTCGGTATGGGCCTCGACCGTATAACCATGATATTTTGCGCTATCAACGACATTAAGTTGATATGGGACAACGACGTGCGTTTTCTGCACATGTTCAAGTAGGAGGATATTATGAAACTTCCGTTAAGTTGGTTAAAGGATTACGTTGATATAGGCGATATTACGCCGCAAGAGCTATCGGACAAGCTTGTTTCGATTGGCTTTGAGGTTGAGGAAATTATCCCGCCGCGCAGCGACGTAAAAGGCGTTGTCGTCGGCCGAGTGGAGGATATAGTCCACCACGACAATTCCGACAAGCTGTGGATTTGCAAGGTGAATATAGGCAGTGAGGTTGTGCAAATCGTTACCGGTGCGCAAAACGTTAAAAAGGGCAACTACGTGCCGGTTGCCACGGTCGGTGCTCATTTGCCCGACGGCACGCATATAAAGCTCGCAAAATTACGCGGTGCCGATAGCTACGGCATGATGTGTGGCGGTAGCGAGCTTGGCGTTGACGACAGCGTTATAGACGGCGCAAGCTACGACGGTATACTCATTTTGCCCAACGACAGCAATATCGGCGAGGATATTTTGCGCACGCTCGGTCAAGACGACACCGTGCTGGACGTTTCGATCACAGCAAACCGTCCCGATTGCCAAGCCATAGTCAATCTTGCGCGCGAGATTTCCGTGCTTTTGAATAAACCTTTCAAAATGCCCAAGCTCACGTACAAAACCATGACCATCGGCGCCGATACGATGCCTACGGTTAAAATAGCCGAAAAGGATTTGTGCAGTCGCTATATAGGCAGATTGGTGCGCGACGTAAAAATAGAAAAGTCGCCCAAATGGATGCGCGACAGACTGCGCATGTGCGGAATTCGTCCGATAAACAATCTCGTGGATATTACCAACTACGTGTTGTTGGAAATAGGTCAGCCGTTGCATGCGTTTGATAGAAAGTATATCGACGGCGGCATAAACGTGCGCAAAGGCGTTGACGGTGAAAGTATCGTTGCGCTTGACGGCAAGAAGTACGACGTAAACGACGTGCTTTTGATAGCAGACGACAAAAAACCGCTCGCCATTGCCGGCATTATGGGCGGGGAATACACGAGTATTTTTCCCGACACGCAAACGGTATTTTTGGAGGCCGCACGCTTCGAGCGCAGTAACGTACGCAGAACTTCGCGCAAAATCGGATTGCGTTCCGATTCCTCTGCGCGGTATGAAAAGGGTGTAGACTGGCATTCCGTAGAAATAGGCTCGGAGCGCGCGTTGGCGCTTATGGACGAGCTTCAATGCGGGAAAATAGTTGACGTTGCTGTGTCCGACGGTATTGAAGCACCCGAACAAAAAATTATACGCACGTCCAAGCAAGAAATTTGCGCATTGCTCGGTATTGACATCGACAAAAATATAATAGTATCATTGCTGAAAAAGCAAGGCATCGCAGTCAAGTCCGAGGGTAAAACGCTTGTGTGCACCATTCCGCTCGTACGCGAGGATATAGACGGATATCCCGATCTTGCCGAGGACATTATGCGTTTTTACGGTTACGACAAGATTATATCCACGCATTCGGAAAACACGCACCAAACGCGCGGTTACTTGTCCACTCACGACGAAAACGTGCAAAAGGTTAAAGACCACTTGCAAGCGCTTGGTGCTGACGAAATACTTAATTATTCTTTTGTTTCTCCGGACGCCGCCGACAAGCTGTTGCTTGCCGATAACGACGAATGGCGAAGGGTTATACCTATTATGAACCCGCTAAGCCGCGACATTTCGGTAATGCGCACGCAGCTCGTGTACGGTATGCTTACTTCTGTTGCGCGCAACTGCGCACGCAAAAACAGCACGATGCGTTTTTACGAGCTTGGCAAGGTGTTCGTTGCGGACAAGCTTCCGCTGGAAAAATTGCCGCTGGAGCGCGACGTATTGTGCGTTGGCATTTGCAACGACGGCGACTTTTACACGCTTAAGAATATCGTTGGTGAGATCGTAAGCATGTTCGGCAACGTTCAATATACGCCGTCGACAGCGCGGTATTTGCACCCCAAGCAATCGTTGCACGTTGAGGTTGGCGGTATAGTAGGTGATTTCGGCAAACTGCATCCGCTCGTTTGCGAAAATTACGATTTGCCGGAATGCGTTTACGTAGCGCATTTGGATATTACGGACGCACTCAACGCCGTTCTGCCTACCGCAAAATACGTTCAGCTGTCCAAACAACATCCCATTGATAGGGATTTGGCCGTAGTTGTGGAAAAATCTGTAGCGGTGGGCGATATGCTTGCCGCAGTCAAAGCTGTCAATCCGTATATAGCTGAAGTCAAGCTGTTCGATATTTACGAGGGCGAGCAAATAGCCGCCGGCTACAAGAGCGTTGCGTTTTCCGTGCGCTTACAGCCTACGGACGCGCCGTTCTCCGATAGTCAAATAAAAGAAATTATGGACGGTATTATAGAAAAAACTTCGTCCGAGTTCGGAGCTAAGCTGAGATAATGCAAATAGTAGCACCCGCGGGAAGCAAAAGCGGACTTATCGCAAGCATAACCGGCGGCGCTGACGCCGTGTATTTGGGGTTGCCTAATTTCGGCGCGCGTGCAAAAGCGGAAAACTTTGACGAAAACTCGTTTGCGGAAGCGGTGGAGCTTGCGCACCTTTACGGCGTAAAGGTGTTCGTAACGTTAAACACTCTGATTAAAGACGGAGAAATGCGCCGCGCTATCGACAGCGCCAAATTCGCATACTCGGTCGGCGCGGACGCGGCAATCGTTCAGGACGTACGATTTATCAAACAAGTAAAACAAGCCTTGCCCGATTTTGCGTTGCACGCCAGCACACAAATGGGCATACACAACGCCGAGGGTGGAAAGGTTTTGCGGGATTTAGGCATTGCTCGCGCCGTGCTTGCGCGGGAAACGTTACCGCAAGATATAAGGGAAATCAAGCAAACCGGCATAGAAATAGAGTATTTCGTTCAAGGCGCACTGTGTGTGTGCTTTTCCGGCAACTGCTATTTTTCCTCGCTGGCGTCGTCGTATAGTGGCAATCGCGGGAAGTGTATGCAACTGTGCCGCAAGCCGTATTATTTTCACGGCAACCGCGGCTACTATCTTTCCGCAAAAGATTTGTGCTTATACGACAAGTTGGACTATTTACGCGAACTCGGCGTTGACGCCATAAAAATCGAAGGGCGAATGCGCTCGGACGAGTATGCACATACGGCTGTCAGCGTTTACAAGAATATGCCGAGCAACGCAAAAGACGCGCTTAAATCGGTCTTTAACCGAGGTGATTACTGCGAGGGGTATTTGAACGCCGACGCGCCGTTTAACGTCATATACTCAAAAATACAAGGCAATATGGGCATAAGCGTCGGTAAAATCGACGCAACTAGCGGAAACGGCATTTACGTTAGAGGTTTCGTCCCGCACAAAAACGACGGATTCAAGGTGGTGCGCAACGGCGTTGAAGTTTGCGGCGCAGTCGAGAATAACGGAAAAATCTTGTGCTCGGGGCATGCCAAGGTAGGCGACGAGCTGCGCAGAACAGCCGACGGCGAGTTGGCGGAAAAAGTTAAAACCGCAAAACGCTATATAGATATATCGGTTGATATTTCCATCTTGAACGGTGAAGTGCCAACGGCGTGCGTATCATTGCCTAACGGTTCGGATATTACGGTAAAAGGCGAGTTCGTTGTCGAACCGGCAAAAACGCGCGGTATAACTTCCGACGACGTTGTGCGCGTGTTCAAAAAGACTTCCGACTATCCGTTCAATCCAACCGTAAACGTCAATATCGACGACGGATTGTTCGTGCCTATTGCCACGCTTAACGAGTTTAGGCGAAGCGTATACAAAGCCGCAAAGCAAGCTATTATAGACGGCTACGTTATTAAGCGTTGCGATTTGCCGTACAAAGGATTTAACTACAACCGTTTTGACGGTAGCGGCACGATATTGATGGTGGAAAACCAAAATCAGTTGACAGACGAGATTTTGCAAAAAGTGGATTACGTTGCGCTCAATCCGTCGGATTATGCTAACTTTTCGGTGCCTAAAATAAATAAACCAATTCTGCTTAATTTGCCGATTACTATGCGCGGTGCCGATAGGGATGTTATACTAAAAGCAATCAACAAGCCGGAAATATACGGCGTTATTTCCAATAATATTTATTCGTTAGGACTGACTGATAAGCCTATACTTTTGGGCATTGGGCACAATATAATAGGTGAATGTCATTATCCGCACGTTACGTCGTTTGAGGCGGACAACATAGACGACGGGTTCGTATACGTATTCGGCAAAGCGCCGCTTATGACTCTTTGCCACTGTCCGTACGGAAAGTGCGTAAATTGCAACGGCAAGGACGAGCTTAAGGACGAAAACGGTAGGGTATTTACGCTTCGTCGGTTCAAGTCGGCACACTGCTATTGGCAACTGCTAAACTGCGTTCCGAATTACCAAAATAAGCTGAACGTTAAGAACATGTTTTTCGATTGTACTTCGTCCGATTGCGACGAAATATCGGCGGCACTGAATTTTAGTTACGTTGGCGACTATACGCGCGGCAATACCAACAAGGGCCTTAAATAATGAAAGTATATAACGATCTGGAATTTAATACTATTCTTAACTCCGTCGCTGCGCTTACACAGTCGTCGGTGGTAGCGGAAGCGATACTCGATACCTTGCCGACTACCGATTTGGATAGAGCCAATAAGCTATTGACACAGACCGGCGACGCGGTGAACGTGCTTGCGTCGCACCGGCCGAGTCTTGCATTCGAGGACGTTGAACTGATATTAAGTAAAGCAAATGTTGGTGCCGTACTAACGCTCAAGGAGCTTTTGTCAGTCACGGAACATATACGCGCTTTGCGTTCGCTCAAGAATAACGTGGAGAGCATGGATGAGTGCGACAGCCTTAAAGATATAACCGCGTATGCGAGAGTGTGCGACGAGCTGGAATACGCGATAGACAGAGCAATCGAAAATGAGTCGGACTTAAAGGACGACGCCAGCGAAAAGCTGTACGGCATTCGTCGGGCCATTATTCGCGCCAACGCACGACTTAAGGAAAAACTGGACGGATTCACCAAGCAGAATAATATAAGCAAATATTTGCAAGACAATATAGTGACTATGCGTGGCGGTAGATACGTTTTGCCGGTGCGCAACGATTGCAGAGGAAACGTTAAGGGGCTCGTTCACGACGTTTCGTCAACCGGTGCAACCGTTTTTATCGAGCCGTTTGCCGTCGTAGAAGCAAATAACGAGATTATCACACTCAAAACAGAGGAAGCCATGAGATAGAGCGCATATTGGCTGAATTGAGCAAGCTTGTCGTGCAGAACGCCACGGAACTGTCCGTATGCCAGCAAGTGCTTATTGAATGCGGAATAATATTTGCCAAAGCCGAGTATGCCAAACAAACCAACTCTTACCGTCCCGAAATTAACGATGATGGAATAATCGTGCTTAAAAGTGCGCGGCACCCGCTTATCGATCCAAGCACGGTCGTCCCTATAGATATATCGTTGGATAGCGAACGCGTATTGCTAATATCCGGACCTAATACCGGCGGTAAAACCGTCGCTCTCAAAACCGTAGGTTTGTTTTCAATGATGGCGGCAAGCGGCATATTCGTGCCGGCCGGCGAGGGAAGTAAGGTAAGTATTTTCGACAAAATTTACTGCGATATAGGCGATTCCCAAAGCATATCGCAGTCGCTTAGCACGTTTTCCGCGCACGTGACCAATCTTTCGCGCATTATGTCGGAGATGAACGACAAATCGCTCGTCTTGCTGGACGAGGTCGGAGACGGCACAGATCCAGACGAGGGCGCCGCGCTCGCCATAGCGGTGTTAAAAAAGTTGTTGCGCACTCGCTCAACGGCCGTAATCACTACGCATTTCAATTCGGTCAAGGAATTCGCGCTTGGCAGTAACGGCATAGCTAACGCGTGCATGCAGTTTGACAACGTCAACTTCAGCCCGACGTACAAAGTGCTTAGCGGCGCATCCGGCTCGAGCTATGCACTGGAAATTGCGGAACGCCTCGGCTTGGAAAAAGAAATAGTAAACGACGCTCGCGCAGCGTTAAGCGCGGAAAAAGTGGCGTTTGATAAAATTTTACGCGAAGCGGAAAACTTGCGCAATCAAGCCGAAAAGGAAAAGGCTGAGAGCAACGCGCTTCGCATACAAGCGCGAGCCGATGCGGAAAAATCACAAGCGTTAAAGCTGGAATACGAGCGCAAGCTGGCCGAAGTAAACGAAAAATCCCGCACTATGATAAAACAGCTTGCCGACGAGTATTCCGATCGCGCAGAAGCCGTAATAGAGGAAATAAAGGACTGTCTTAAGGCGGCAGACGAAGCAGCTCTGTTTAGGGCGCGCAAGGCCGCAAAACACATACGCGACGACGTGCCGTTTGAGCAAGTTAAACCAAAAGTTTCGGAGCGCCCGCCGGAAGTCGGGGAATTGACCGTCGGCAAGAGCGTATTCGTTACCGGACTTAATAAGGAAGGAATCGTGGCTGGTCAGCCGCGCGGTAACAAAGTTACAATAGCTATCGGTTCGCTTAAAACGGAAATACCTATTTCGTCCTTGCTCATCGTCGAACAAAAGGCAGAAACAAAAAATAAGCCGGTTTCCAACCGACACAGCGAACCGGAAAATAAAGAAGTTATGTTGCTTGGCAAAACGGTAGACGAAGCCACTTCAGAACTGGATTTAATATTATCCGATATAGCGCCGCAAAGCACGCTACGTATCGTTCACGGCAAGGGGACCGGTGCGCTGGGTAAAGGTATACAAGCCTATCTTAAGCGACATAAACGGATTAAATCGTTCCGTTACGGTCGATACGGCGAAGGTGATACAGGCGTAACTATAGCAGAAATTAAATAATGCAAAACAAATTACCGCACCGTTAATAGTGCGGTAATTTGTTTATCGTAGTAAGCTCATCGTACGAGTACGCCAAGGAATATATTTCTTGTGGATATAATTCGTAATTATTAAATAAATCAACCGAAAATACGTATATAATGTAATTAGTCGTGCGCATATCAAGCGCCTTTACCTCGGCGTACTTTTCGCCTAAAACCGACTTTGCATATTCCTCAAATCTATCCTCGATAGGGAAGTACGCGCTGTCTACGGTAGTGTAAAACGATCGATTTCTACGCCGTATGCAAGTGATTATTTCGTCGGCAGAAGTCGGCGTAATCTCGTCGTTAAGCAGTAGATTGAGCGTAACACAATCGCATATAAGCATGCTCGATAGGTAATGCATACTTCTGAATTGTCGAGATATCAGTCCGGCCACGTGCGCGCGACATACGCTCGTCACCGAAGCCTCGGACAATCTGAATATCGTATCCTCGTCAATCCTCGTTTTCATACTTTAATCACCGAATAATTAAAATAATCACCTATTATATCAGATAGAGTATTATAAAGATTTGTCGCATTTTCGTCAATTTTAAGCACTTTTTGCACGTCTGGACAGTTTTTTGCGGCAGTTTTGATTTGGGCATTGGTAGTTTTTATGTAGTTTGGAAGTTGGGAAAAATTAAAGCTGTTTTTGCAAGCTAAAAGGCGAGTACAAAACGCGTTGTCGGTAAATCCTTTTTCAATGCCTAAATGCAAGTCCAAAAACAGTCTGTAAAGGCGTTTTTTGCCGTACCGTTTGCCGACTACTGCGTTTACTATTTCGTCCAAGTTGTTCAAATGCGCTAGCTTTTTCAACGAGTACTCCAAGCCTTCGGAACAATTACGCAGCTTACTTATTTCATCCGTCGTAGCTTTTTTTAGGGCGAACAGTGTAAGCTTTTTATATAGCTCTATATCTGCGGTGTGGTGCTTGCGATTGTCGCAAATTTCGTCGTAGTGGAAGGGGATATACTTCCGCATTGTGTGTATCTTTCCGCATTCATCGGCAGTGCGTATGGCTGTTGCCGAAACGAATTCTCCGTCCGCAGAGAGGTCGTTATAAGCGGCGCCCCTGCGTTCGATAATCAGCGGTTGAATATTGGCGCAATACTTATTGATTGCAGTGATATATTCGACACAAAGTATGTTGTTGGGATCTTTCAGTAGCGTAGCGACCGTTGGCCTATCGGGGTAGATATTGCCGTATATTCGAGTCAGCGCGGTGACAGAGGCTGCGTTATAGCTCTTTCCGCGCTCGAGCTCCGCTTTCAGTTCTTGAGTAAAGCGTTCGGAATGGGATATTTTTACGTCGGCAAGGCGCAATATATCGTCGCCGTTGCCTACGCCGCCCATTGCTAAATGCGTTACGTTTTTTATGCCGGATATAATCTTAAGGCCGCCTTCGGCAAAAAGCTGTGCGCTGGCGGTTGCGTACACAGTGGGCAGTTCTATAACGGCGCTCGCGCCGCCCAGTACCGCACATTCGGCGCGCAAGGCTTTGTCGCAAAATGCGGGCATAGCGGACTGCACGAACGGTCCGCTCATTACGCAAAATATATCATTAAAGCCTTTGGCGTTCAACGCGTTCAGCTGGTATTTATGTCCGGTGTGGAACGGATTATATTCTGTTATGACGGCGCAATTTCTCATAATAATTACTTTACTTTGTTTACGAACAAGTGTATAATGATTATTAGCAATATACAATTGAACGTATTTGCGATATTATACCATATCAATTTTATTTTGTAAATACTTATCGGAGGACAATAATGAACGATTTGTTAAAATCTGTACGCGAAAAAGCCAAGAGTCTTAAAAAGACTATCGTGCTTGCCGAGGGCGAGGAGCCGCGTATAATCACCGCCGCGGTCAAGATCCAAGCCGAGGGCATTGCCAAGGTTATTTTGCTCGGCAACGTTGACGTAATTAAGCAAAAATGCCCCACGGCCAATCTGAACGGCATAACGGTAATCAATCCAGCTACCGTAGACGTGGAACCGTACGCCGAGCTTTTGTACGAGCTTCGCAAGGCAAAGGGCATGGATATGGATACCGCGCGCAAGCTTGCGCATAATCCGCTGTACTTCGGCGTGCTTATGGTTAAGCGCGGGGAAGCTGACGGTATGGTTGCCGGTTCGGTCAATGCCACCGGCGACGTGTTGCGTCCGGCACTGCAAATTATAAAGACCGCGCCCGGCATTAAAACGGTCAGTTCGTGCTTTATTATGTGTCTTGACAAAAATTCCAAGTACGGGGAAAACGGCATAATGGTTTTCGGCGACTGTGCGGTAAATCCCAATCCCGACAGCAATCAGCTTGCCGATATAGCTATTGCTTCGGCCGACACGGCGATGGCCATTGCCGGCATCACGCCTAAGGTAGCGTTGCTTTCGTATTCCACCAAAGGCTCGGCAAAGGGCGAGCTTGTGGACAAGGTGACCGGTGCGCTCGAAGCAATCAAGGCCACACGTCCCGACTTGCGCGTGGACGGCGAATTGCAAGCCGACGCGGCGCTCGTGCCCACCGTTGCAGATCTTAAGGCGCCCGGCAGCACCGTTGCCGGCAAAGCCAACGTATTGATTTTCCCCGATCTTCAGGCCGGAAATATCGGATATAAGCTCGTTCAACGACTTGCAAACGCCGAAGCTATAGGCCCGATTTGCCAGGGCTTTAACAAGCCGGTAAACGACTTGTCGAGGGGATGCAGTAGCGAGGACGTTGTAAACGTCGTAGCAATGACGGCGCTTCAAAGCACCATCACCAAATAATGAAGTTCAAAAAAATCACTGTAAAATGTACTTCGGAGACCTCGGACACCGTATCGTACGCCTTGCACGAGGCGGGCAGTATGGGCGAGGTCTTTGAAGATTACAATAACGTAAAGCAAGTGCTGGACGATAAGCGTTGGGATTACGCAGACGCACAACTATTCGTGCCTACGGACGATTGCGCCGTTATAGGCTATTTTACTATTGAATCGTCAGAGGCCGTAATTACGCAAAAAATCGAAGCGCTAAAGCAATACGATTGGGCGGACTTCTCCATGCTCGACATGCATACGGAAATAATAGATTCAGTGGAATGGGAAAACGAGTGGAAAAAGTATTATAAACCGTTCAATATAGGCAAAGTGGTGATAGTTCCGGAATGGATAGATTACAATCCCGCTTGCGGCGACGTAAAGGTCGTGCTCAATCCTGGACTGGCGTTCGGGACCGGAATGCACGAAACCACGTCAATGTGCGTAGACTTAATGCAACGCATACCGCTGTCCGGCAAACGCGTATTAGACTTTGGTTGCGGTAGCGGCATACTCGGTATTTGCGCTACAGCGCTCGGCGCTAAGTCGGTAGTATTTGCCGACACGGACGAGCAGGCCATAACAGCAACGGAATACAACTGCAAGATAAACGGAATACCCAATCCGGAAGTATTTTGCCGCGACGTGCGCGAGATGTCCGAACCGGCAGATATAGTTGTAGCGAACATAACAGCAGACGTATTGATAGCCGTTATGCCGATTATAAAAAGTGCGCTCGGCAATGGCGGGTATGCTATTATAAGCGGCATTATTTCCGACAAAAAACAGATAGTTGCGGACGAATACGCAAAAGAATTTACTCTAATACAGTCCCAACAAAAGAACGAATGGGGCGCATTTCTATTTAAATTATGAGATTTTACTTGCCGAGCATAAACAAATCGCGCCCCGAACTTACCGGCGACGCGCATACTCATGCCGCATACGCTCGGCGCATTCGGGTGGGAGATAACGTAACCGTGTTTGACGGTATTGGGCACGATTACGAATGCAAGGTAACCGAAATAAAAAAGGACAAAACGTTGTTGCAAATACTCGACGCAAAAGAAAACGTTGGCGAGTCGACGATTTCGGTAACTCTTTATCTGTCGGTAATTAAGCAAGATCGGTTTGAATTGGCGGTACAAAAAGCCACAGAGCTTGGAGTAAAAAAGATCGTTCCGGTATATTCGGCGTTTACGCAACGCAATTTCAACTTGAATTACGATAGGCTTAACAAGATAGCAATATCTGCTTGCGAGCAGTGCCGAAGAAGCGTCGTTCCAATTATCGAGCAAGCCGTCGATTTTGACGAACTGCTCAATCGTGCAAAAAACTCGTATATGATTTTTCCGTGGGAACACGAAAGCAACGGGACTATGCGGGAAGTATTGAGCGGAAACAATTCGGCGGATATATCCGTATTTATCGGACCGGAAGGCGGTATTACGGAAAGCGAAACGAGCAAGCTCGTTGCATTAGGCGCAAAATCGGTGACCTTAGGCAAACGTATATTGCGCGCGGAAACTGCCGCAATAGCCGCACTGTCGGTAATATACTACGAAATGGGAGAGTGGCACATTTGAACGTACGCGTAATTACACTCGGATGCAAAGTTAATCAATGCGAAAGCGCGTCCATTGTGGCAACGCTTAGATTAAACAACTATTCAGCGTCGGAAGGCTTAGAGCCGGCCGACGTTTACGTTTTGAATACATGCTCCGTAACGGCAGAGGCCGACAAAAAATCAAGACAATATATCGCCAAGATGCGCAAAATTAATAGTGATTGCAAAATTATAGTTGTAGGGTGCAGTTCTCAAAACCACCCACAGTCTTTTGATAAAAACAACGTTATAGCAGTAGGCGGCACTGTAAATAAAGCAAATTTCGTATTAAATACGATAAAAAACGTATGTAAAAATAATCAATATAATACTCTATCAGATATAATACAGTTAGACGATTTGTCTGAAAGTGTTGAAAATTGTAAACAATTTTGCTATGAGGAATATCCGATATCAGATAAAACAAGGGCGTTTATTAAGATACAAGATGGGTGTAATAGGTTCTGCACTTACTGTATAATTCCGTATTTAAGGGGGCGTAGCAGGTCTCGTAGCATTGAAGATATTGTGCGCGAATGTAGTAAAATAGAGTCCAAAGAGGCAGTGATTAACGGCATTGATTTATCGGCATACGGCAAAGATATAGGTACTGATTTGGCGTCGCTTTTGGAGGCTTTATCTGATACTAAAATGCGGAAAAGGTTAGGATCGCTTGAATGTGAGGCTGTAAACGGCCCTCTGCTGGACGTAATGGTTCGGGGCGGATATTGTCCACACTTCCATCTATCGCTCCAGAGCGGCGATAATTCAGTGCTAAAAAGTATGAATCGGCACTACGATACCGAGTATTATTATGGTAAAATAGAGTTGATACGGCGATATTTTCCGCTTGCCGGAATAACGACTGACGTTATAGTCGGATTTCCCACCGAAACTGACGAATTCTTTGAAAACAGCTGTAATTTTATTAGAAAATGCGGTTTTTCAGACATTCATGTTTTTCCTTACAGTAGGCGAATCGGAACTATTGCGGCAAAAAAGTACGGTGAACTACCGCCGGATATAGTAAAATCTCGAGTAAATAAGCTGCTTGATATAAAAAATGAGCTGCGTTTGCAATTTATGCGCAAAAATTTGGGTACAAAAGTGCCGGTATATATAGAGGATTCCGAGGGTGACTATAACGTAGGCTATACGCCAAACTATATTAAGGTATATTCGCACGCTCCTTGCGGAGAAATCGTAGACTTGAAGCTTACCGAATTATTTGATAGCAACGGCGTAATCGGAAAATAATTATCACCGACTTCTTATAACGGCTTATTTTATTGATTTGACAGCGTGCGCCCGATAGGGCAATAATAATTTTCGGATATTGGGCACTTATTCTATCACTTCGCAAAAGACAGCTTTTGCGAAGTGATATGTATTAAAAGAGTAGGAAGACATAATTGCGGTTTTTCTGCGTTTGTCGTATCATTTATTTGCTTTAAAATGTTTTGCGTTATAGTTGGTATTATTGTTGTTTGATTTCTTTTTATTTATTGCGCAATTTAAATTGTGCGTTTTATTTTGTGCGTTTTATTTTGTGCGTTTTATTTTGTGCGCATAACTGCTTATAATGATTAAGATACTATATATATGAAAAAAGCCTCTAAAGCCACAAAGATTATTCTTATATGTTTGGCGGTTTTTGTCGGGGTCGTTTTGTTTGCGGCCGGCTTTTTCTTTTTGCTTATTGAACCTAACGTAACTATATTCGGATCGGAACAGTTAAATTTGGACAAGCTGACTACTTACTCGCGGTCAGTAACGCTGCTTGACGCATACGGTAATCCTATTGATGACGCGGTTTATTTTGGCAACAACAATATTTCGGTAAACGTCGACGATTTGCCCAAGCATACTATAGACGCGTTTATCGCTATCGAGGACAAACGGTTTTATTCGCACAGCGGCGTTGACTACAAGCGTATGGCGTCCGCATTCGTATCAAATATCAAATCGGGCGGATTTAGTCAAGGCGCTTCGACTATTACGCAACAGCTTATCAAAAACACGCATTTATCCAACGAAAAGACAATGCGCCGAAAAATCAGCGAAATACGCTTGGCGCGCAAGCTTGAGCGTGTATATAACAAACGACAAATATTGGAAAGCTATCTCAACGTTTTGTATTTTGGATCGGGCATTCGCGGCTTGGGCACTGCAAGCCGCGTTATGTTCGGCAAACCGGCGGCCGAGCTGACTCTCGCCCAGTCTGCCGTACTGGCGTCAATAATAAACAATCCGGCAAAGTACAGTCCGTACAATAATATAGATAATCTGAATAAGCGCAAACAGCTTGTGCTTAAAGAGATGTTAAATCAAAAGCTTATCAGCAAGTACGATTACGATACGGCGCTTGCGGAGCCGCTGGAATTCGGCAAAAATCGCAGTAATCAGTTCGTTACGGCAACGCTTAAATCGGCGTGTAAGGCGCTTAACTGTTCGGAAAAGACACTGTTTTTGAATAATTACACGATACGCACGGCGTATGATCCGAAAATAGCAAATTCTGCCCGCGCCGCGCTTGGTAAAATCGGCAACGATTATAACGCACGCGTACTCGTGGTAAATAATTACACCGGTGGAATAGTTTGCGACGAAACCAACGACACCAAATATATAAACCCAAAACGCTCTCCGGCGTCTACTATAAAGCCGTTTACGTCGTACGCAGTTGCGCTGGAATCGGGTATGAATCCCCTAACTCAAATTTTTGACGAACCGACGGTATTCGGCGATTACGCGCCGGCTAATTACAAAGGAGTTTACCGTGGGTACTTGTCTATGCGCGACTGCCTAAAGTATTCGTCCAACGTAGCGGCTGTAAAACTTATGCGGCAGTTCGGCGTTGAGCAGTCTATATCTGTTGCTCGCAGGTTTGGATTGAGCTTTGAGCAATCGGACAGTACACTTGCTGTAGCGCTTGGCGGGATGGAAAAAGGCCTCACGTTGCCCGAGCTTGCCAACGCATATCGTACGCTTGCTAACGGCGGTATTTATACCGATATCGGTTACTTTAACGATATAGTAAACGGCAATAATTCCGCAGTGTTTGCGGCCGAACGCACACAAAAACGCGCCGTTGGCGACGATACGGCGTATTTGCTGACGGATATGCTTATGACTTGCGCGCAGTCCGGCACTGCAAAAAAGCTTAAATACAGCGGCATTATAGCCGCCAAAACGGGCACTAACGGCGACGAAAACGGCAATTACGACTGCTACGCCATGGCCTATACACCGGAATATACGTTTGCGGTTTGGTTTGGCGCAAAAGACGCGCCGATATCCAATTCGATTACCGGCGCGTCGTGCTGTGATATAATTACACAAATTATTAAAAAGGCGGATATTGACACGACGTTACCGTTCGCAATGCCGGATTCCGTTGCGTATTTTGACGTAGATTACAACGAACTAGAGCAATCACATGAAGTATATCTTGCCGATCCGCTGTTGCAGCCGCGCTACAGAGTGGCGACGTTGCTGTCCAAACGGCATTTGCCAATACGCAAAAATATAGATATATTGGACTATTACGACGGATATATGTGGGACGAATATTATTATCACGCCAACTGAATCGTTTCGAGTCCGGCAAGCGCGCGATCGATTAACTCGTTGTAATCGGGTATGCGACTCTCCTGCTCCTCTACTTTTTCCAGCGTGGGTTTTATAAGCGGGAATTCGGGCAAGAATACCGTGCAACAATCCTCGTACGGTTCGATAGATTTTTTAAACGTGCCGATATTTTCGGCAATTTCTATAATCTCGTCCTTATCCATACCAATGCACGGACGGAACACGGGTATATCAACGACGGCGTTGGTTACCGTTATGCTCTCCAACGTTTGGCTGGCTACTTGGCCTAAGCTCTCACCATTGATAAGGCAACCACAACCGCTGTTTAGCGCCACGCGCTGTGCAATGCGCATCATAAACCGCCTAACGAGCGTAATCATATAGTTTGGCTTGCAATGATTGTGTATCGATTCTTGTATCTCGGTAAGCGATACGCACTTTAGTTTGATATTCGGGCAGAATTCGCCGAGTATTTTGGCGAGGTCTATCGCCTTTTGCTTAGCGGCCTCCGACGTGTACGGATAGGAATGAAAATGCAACGCCGTAAGGCTCATACCTCGTTTTGCCAGCATATAACCGGCAACCGGACTGTCTATACCGCCCGACAACAAAAGCAGACCGTTGCCGCCGGTGCCGTACGGCATACCACCCGCGCACTTAACGGTGCTGTCGTATAAGTACACGTCGCCGTTTTCCCGTACGTCAACGTTCAGCGTGTACGACGGATTGTGCAAATCCACTTGTAATTGCGGTTTTGCTTGCAGTATGCGTTCGCCGAGCTGCATATTTACCTGCAACGAATTGAGCGGATATTTTTTGTACGATCTATGCGAAGTTACGCGAAACGAGCCGGAGCTAGGCGTCATTTGTATTGCGAGCTCTGCAATCTCGTTAAAATCGTATCCGCAACCGCGCGCAACAGACACCGAATGTATGCCGAATACTTGTTTCAATCGCGCAATAATATCGTATTCGACCGCGGCGGCGTAGTCCTTGACTACGTATCTACCGCGCCCAAAAAACACCTTACAGTCAATTCCTCGCAGTTTTTCGGTTATATTATTCTTTAAAGTATTCTCAAAGTAGTCCTTGTTTTTGCCCTTAAGATAAAGCTCGCCGAAGCGAATTAAAATAACGTTGTTAAACATAAGTATCTCCTTATCGATTGCAAGCGTCGGCTATAATTTTTGCCGCGGCAAAAGCGTCCTCGCGCGTAGTGTCTACAAACAAACTTATACGAATGCACCGTTCTATATCGTCGGGCTTTACACCGATTGCGGACAACACGCGGTTGCCGCGCTTGGAGCCCGAACACGCCGCACCCTTGCCGATAATAACACCCTTGTCGTGAACTATGTTCTGCAATATTTCGGCCTTGAACTTCGGCGCGCATAGGCATAAAATATACCCGCTGTTCTGCCCGCCTCCAATCTCCCTAAAGCCGCGTTCCGTAAAGTATTTGCACAGCTCGTCGCGCAACGCCGGCACGCTGCCGTTATTACGCTCGGCGTATTCTTGCACTGCGGCGGCAAATGCGGCAATATACGGCGTGTTTTGCGTCCCCGACCGCAGTCCGTGTTCTTGTCCGCCACCCACGATATACGGCGACATATTTAGTCCGCGTCGCATATACAAAAATCCGATGCCTTTTGGCGCGCCTATTTTGTGCGCGCTGGCGCTGTAATAATCGACGCCAAGTCCGTTTATCGGCAAACCCGATTTGAGCAGTGCTTGCACGCCGTCGCTATGTATCAGCGCATTTGGTGATTTTTTGCGCACGGCCGCTGCAATATCTTTAACCGGATTCACCGCGCCTGTTTCGTTGCTTACATGTATAACCGATACAAGCGCCGTATTATCGTCTACAAGATCCAAAAGCGCTTGTTCGTCAACTGTGCCATCGCGCTTTAACGGCGCTATTCTAACGTCCTTGCCACGGCTTTTAAGCTGCATAGCAACCTCGTACACGGAGGAATGCTCACCGGCCGTTATTACGATATTGCCCTTATGGTTTTTTATACCGCAGTTAAATACCCAGTTATTGGATTCGGTTGCACCGGAAGTAAAAATCAGCTCGTCAGTGTTTGCGCCGACTGCGCCGGCAATTACGCTTCGAGCCTTTTCTATTCCGTTATTGACCGTAACGGCACTTTTGTACGTCGCGTTGGGATTGAAATAATCGGTAGTCATGGCGGCTTCGGTCGCGCTTACGGCACTTTTAAATACCTTAGTCGTAGCGGCATTATCCAAATAAATCATTTACTCGTCGCCTCCGTCGGCGCCGTCGGAATTTTGGTCGTCTTCCGACTCCGCAGTATCGTCGTCATAGCCGTTTACGGCGGACAACGCTTCCTCTTGTTCTTTTTTTGCAAGGCGCTTTTCAAGATCGGGAATGCTTTTGTCGAAAACGGTCAAAGCCGCAGTAGACAGCGCACGCCTTAACGCCATAATAAAGCCTTTGTTGGGTTCAACAAAAATTACGTTACGAACGCCCTTGTCCGTTTTGTAGCAAATATACAGTATAGAATCCTCGTCCTCGTAATTAACCAATGCGAGGATTTTTTTGTGCGTGTTGCGCTCGGCCTTTTTGTATCCCTCCGTGTCGAAAACGCCTACGGATTCTATTAGTCTGAGACGAATGGTATGCTTAAGCTTGCGGCGTTCGCGGAAGTATATTTCGGTTATGCGCAAAAATTCGTCGTCAATTACGTAGTCGTATTCGATATTACAACGCTTATTTATTCTGCCCAAAATATAGCTCGCCGTAAAGAACGGTGCAGAAAAAAGCAAAAATATCCAAAAGTAATAGAAAAAGTAGTCGCCGAGCATTGCACTGCTAACGATAGAAAACACACCGAAAACCATGCAAATGGTTTTGGCTACGATCAGTGTTTTCGTGCGCTTGGTGCGCTCGTCAACGTTCTTGTTGGTAACGTTTTGCTCAAAGTACAATTCCATTGATTTCTCCGTTGCGCTACTGTTCGGGCGCTTGTATTATTTTGCCTACGGCAGAGCTGTGTTTGGCCGGATCGAACAGCGTAAGCGTAAAAATGAACGTCGCGCCGGAGCCGCGGCTACTCTCCACCCAAACTACTTCCCCATGCTCGTCGATTATCTTTTTTACTATAGAAAGGCCGAGGCCTGAGCCTTTGGTTTTGATCGGCGAACGCGATTTGTCGCTCATATAAAAGGTGTCCCAAATAAGCGTTTGATCCTTTTTGCTTATGCCGTAGCCAAAGTCGCGCACCGTTACGTACACCTTGTTTTCGTGAATTCCTGTTGTAAGAATAATTCTGGAATAGGCCGGCGAATACTTGATGGCATTATCTAAAAGGTTGGTCAAAACTTGTATGATTTTTTCCTTGTCGGCATAAACATAGCACGTGTCGCGTGCAAACTCGACGTTAGCTTGCAAGGCTTTTTTAATAAGCGCCGGTTCGAACTTGGCCGCTACTTCGTTAATAATATCGTTAATATCGAACTTTGTGCGCACGAGCGGGTTTTTGCCGGAATCCAATCTTGAAAGGTCGAGCATAGACGTGATAAGCGCGTTTAGGCGTTTGGTTTCGCTTAGCGCTATTTTTAGGTACTTGTCCTTGTCCTCCTCGCTTGCTGTGCCGTCCAACACGGCTTGCAAAAAGCCTTGTACCGACGTCAACGGCGAACGCAATTCGTGCGAGGCATTGGCAACGAATGTTTTGCGCACTTGCGCAAGGCGCAGATACTCGTCGGAAGTGGCGTTTGCCGCGCTTAATAAATCGTCGGCACCGTTATCTATGGTTGAGGCGGACAGCTTGGTTAAATCTCCGTCGTGCACCATGCTCTTTAAATGCTTTGCAACCTTTTCAATAGGGCTGAAAACCAAATAGTGCGATATAAGCGTGTAGGCAATAGCCTCGAACACACACGCAAACGACACAAGCACGACCACGATATTGCGCTGTTCGCTGTCTGCTTGCGGGTAGACGAAGTACATAGGGAAAAACACTGTAGCAAATACGACGATAAATGCGACGGTTATTCTGAAAATATGAGATTTGAAAAATCTTTTTGCAATACTTCCGTCAGCCATCCTAACCTACTTGACCTCTATTTTGTACCCTACTCCCCATACGGTAGTAAGCTGCCAGTGCGGGTTGTCACCAAGCTTTTCGCGCACGCGCTTGACGTGAACGTCAACCGTGCGCGAGTCGCCGGAATACCCTTGTCCCCAAATAGCGTTAAGCAATTCCTCGCGTTTAAATACATGCATAGGCGTTTTGGCAAGCATATACAACAGTTCGATTTCCTTAGGCGGCATATCTACCTTTTCGCCGTTTAGCGTAACGGTGAATTCGGTAAGATTGACGTTTAGATTGAACAGCGTAACCTCTTTAACCTCTCCGGTAGGCTTGGATCTGCGCAATACCGCGCGAATACGCGCAATAAGCTCTTGCGGCTCGAACGGCTTTGTTATGTAATCGTCTGCGCCGCAGTTAAGACCGGAAATTCTGTCAGTAGATTCACCACGCGCCGACAGCATGATAACAGGAACTTCACTGAATTTGCGAAGCTCGGCAAGCACCTCGAATCCGTCAAGACCGGGCATCATTACGTCCAGCACTACGCCGTCGTACGTGTTTTGCGAAAGCTTGGCCAGCGCCGCATTGCCGTCGTGGCAAAACTCCGCGGCAAATCCGTCGCGTTCCAAATATAATCCCAACAACTGACAAATATTTTTGTCGTCGTCTACTATGAGCAGTTTGATTTTTTTATCTTTTTTTTCCATGATCCAATATTGCCCTACTGAAATTGATTGCCGGACGATCGTCCTCCTCGAAGTGTTCGGTATCTACAGTGTAATTGAAGTAAATCTTGAACAGCGCACCTATTATCGTAACGACGTCCGTTATGCTCGTTTTGTCCGGCGGAATAGCCACGCCAAGCGTTTTGCAAGCCGTGCGTACGAACTCCTTGTTGCGTATGATACTTCCGTTGATGCAACCGATAACGAAATCGGGACTAGTACCGACGGACGCCGCTATTGCCTCAATGGCCGTTTGCTCGTCGTAATCGCTTTTGACGATATATCTGGCCGCAAGCGACGCCAAGAAGTCGCAACCGTTCAGTTGTAAATGAAAGCCGTGCGAAAGTATAACGTTGTAGACGCCCAACCTAACGTCGTTTAGCGTTTTGGCTTGCTCTATAGCAACCTCATTATACAAAAACCTATCCAAAGTATAGCTTGATAGCGGATTGACTCTGTTGACCAAATAGATATTGTCGGATATATCGTGCATCACGCCCTCGCTTGGCTCATATATTTTGCTCGAACGTACACGCCGATATCGCAAAGCACGTCCTTTGCCGTCATAGGGTGCGAGCCGGTAAGCGCCATAACTCTTTCGCAAAAGTAATTGTCGTAAACGTTAAAGTTCTTTTCAATAATGCGCGTAACGGCGTCGACCGTTGCAAAATGACTTTTTGCAAAATCCTCTATAACGAGCTCCAAAGGAAGCTCCGGATGTAACGTAAGTATTTCCGTAAGCCGCGCAAGCACTGCAAGTCCGTTACCGGTCGGAGGCGTACCTACAAACAACAAAGTCTTGATTATATACGTTTTAATAGCCTCTTGCCTAACCGCGCCGCGAAATAAATACGTAGGACTGTCCACGTTTAGAATTACGGAACACTCACGCCTAAACACCGATATTGCATTGTTGCGCAATTCCTCATACGCTTGCGCATGCTCGTTTAAGTCGACATTCAATACGAAGTCGTCTATTGCGGACTTGTACGCGTTGCGCATAAGTTTATCTGTCGGCTCCGGCGTAACAGCCGTAAGCTTGCTTTTGGATTTTTCGGCCATAACTTAGTTGTTGTAATTAGGCTCGTCCAGCTTTTGCCCGCCCAAAAGGTGCATATGCAAATGCGGAACGGTTTGCATTCCGTCCTCTCCTTGATTGATAACAAAACGGAATCCGCGCTCAAGTCCGAGCGAAGGCGCTATCTCGCCCACCTTTTTAATACATTCACCCAGGCTTACGGCATCCTCGCTTGTCATATCGGTAAAGCTTTTGTAATGCTTTTTGGGTATTGCCAAATAATGCTTTTTCGCCTTGGGCGCAATATCGGCAATTACCACCATCAGCTCGTCCTCGTAAAACTTTTTCGCGGGAATTTCGCCTTTTATTATCTTACAAAAAATGCAATCGTCCACGTGCGTTTACCTCTCGAAATGGAATTTTTAACACAACAAAATTTGCCAAAAAATATTGGCAAATACATTATATCACAAAAGATCGGTTTGTGCAATAATTCTTTAACATTTTACGGTACAAAATAGAACTTCTGTCCATAAAACGAGAAGCTTATGCATTTCGAAAATTATTATGCTAATTTACGCCAAGTGCCTTAAGGCAAGCCTCCAGCGCCAAAACACCATGCTCAAAGGTAAGTCCGCCTTGGAAGTACGCCGTATACGGCGGACGAATGGGTGCGTCGCACGACAGCTCGATTGACGAGCCTTGAACGAATGCGCCGGCCGCCATAATTACCTTATCGTTGTACCCCGGCATATCCCACGGCTCGGGCGAAGCAAAGCTGTCCACCGGCGATACAGACTGAATAGTCTTGCAAAAGTCAATAAGCTTTTGCTCGTCGTTAAAGTTGACAGAACAAATTATATCGTCAATACAGTCGGTCGGCTTAGGCATAGTTTGGTAGCCGAGCTGCGTAAACACTTCCGAAAACAGCAACGCCGTTTTGATGCTCTGTGCGGTGACGTGCGGCGCCAAAAACAAGCCTTGATAAAACAAGCGGTAGTCGCCCGCATATGACCCTACTTCCTTGCCGATAGACGGCGAAGTGAACCGCCCTTCTATCTGACTGATAGCCTTAGTAGTGCCGCAAATATACCCGCCGGTCGGCGCAATGCCGCCACCGGGGTTTTTAATAAGCGAACCGACCAAAACGTCGGCAAACGACGGCTCCGTCCTTTCGGTAAACTCGCCGTAGCAGTTGTCAACCATTACGGTACAGCCGTAAGCCTTGGCTATATCCGTAATTTCGCGTATCTGATTTACGGACAGCGCCGGCCGCATATCGTAGCCACGCGAGCGTTGCAATGCCACGACGTTCGGCTTTACTTGCTGTATTTTGGCTTTAATTGCCTCTAAATCGGGCAATCCGTTTTTGAGCGACACAATCTCGCACTTGACGTTAAAGTCCTTTAAAGACCCTATTCCGTCGCCGAAAATAACGTCGTTAAGCGTATCGTAAGGCTTGCCGGTAGCGCACAGCAGCGTTTGTTTTGGACGAAGCAACCCAAACAGCGCAATAGTCAACGCGTGCGTGCCGGACGCTATAAGCGGCGAAACTATGGCATCCTCCGTACCGAATACGTCTGCATAAAGTTTGTTAAGCGTGTCCCGACCTACATCGTCATAGCCGTAGCCCGAAGTGGGCGCAAAGTGCCTTAGTGCTATTCTGTTTTTTATAAACGCGTCGAGCACCTTTTTTTGATTGTCAAGCGCAACGCCGTCCACGCGCTTAAAAACGTCGGCAAGACTCGTTATTGCTTGATCTATCAGCTTGTTCATAATTCAATTCTCCAAAAAATTTTCGACGGCATGTTGAACGCTATCGTAGTCGCGCGCGTCGATAAATACTTTGTTTAACTTCATTCCGTTAAAGTACGTCATTTGGCGTTTGGCGTAGTTGCGCGTTTTTTGCGCTGTAATCTGTTCCAACGCCTCGCGCGGCGCGTCTATATCCGCGGCTACTTGCTTATACCCAAGCGCTTGCATAGACGTGTGATTTTTGTATTGAAGTAGCGATTTTACTTCAGCTACAAGTCCGTCGTCGAACATAGCGTGTACGCGCCTATTTATTTTGTCGTACAGCATATCGCGCGGAAGCGTAAGCACTATAGTCAAGTCGTCGTAAGGTTTTTCTTGCGCAACCGATTCCGACTTGGTTTGGCCGCGCAGACAAAATATTTCCAGCGCTCTTATTACGCGCTTGCAGTCGTTAGCCGAAATTTTTGCCGCCGACTCTTGGTCTATATGCGTAAGCATACGATGCAATGCCTTAGAACCGAAAAAGTGTGCTATCAACTTGAGCGCAGTACGAACGTTGTCGTCTTTGGGCGCGTCTGCAAAGTTACAACCGGACAGCAACGAGTACACATACAATCCCGTACCGCCGACTATAATAGGCAACTTTCCGGCGTTATGAGTTCGCTCTATTTCCGACTTGGCAAGATTTACGTACTCCCCGACCGAAAAATCGGCGTCACCGTCAGCAATATCTATCATTTTATGCACAACGCCGTCGCACTCGGCTTTAGTCAGCTTGCCGGTGCCGATATCGAATCCACGGTATATCTGCATTGAATCGGCGCCGATTATCTCACCGCCGAATTGCTTGGCCAGCTTAAGCGCGGTAGCGGACTTTCCGACGGCTGTGCAACCAACCAATGCAAGCGCTTTTATACGATGCGCTTGAACCACTTTTCTATCTCCTTTTTGGTAAAGCCTATTACTATAGGTCTGCCGTGCGGACAAAACAGCGTTATGTTGCGCGCAGTCATTTCGTCGAGAAGCGCGTCGATTTCCGATTGATTTAAATCGTCTATCTCACCCTTGACCGCCGCTTTACACGCCGCTTGCATAAGCCGCTCCTTCATAATCATAGGACTTTTTTCGCGCGAATTGATAAGAGCCAGCATGTCGGAAACGAACAGCTGCAAATCTATCCCAACACATTCGTACGGCAAATACGACAGCGTAAAAGTATATTCCCCAAACGGAGATATACCAAAACCGCAATCTTCCAATAACTTCGTATTTTCACTCAGAAGCTCGGCGTCGGCAGCCGAAACGTCAAATACGAACGGTATCATTAACGGCTGGGTTTGCAAGCGCTTCTCCTCGTATTTCTTTAACAGCTTGTCGTACAACAGCTTTTCGTGCGCGGCATGCTGATCGATAAAATAGCACAAATCCCCACGCTCCAAAATCAAATACGTGTTGAAAAGCTTGCCTATGCAAGTGCATTCCGCCGGTGCAAAAACTTGCTGTTTTTGCGTAAAGTCGGCAACCGGCTCGTATAAATCGGTGTATGAATCAATAGTCTGCGTAGTCGTCGGCTTGCTTTCAACTTCGTCCTCAAAATTATCCGCACCGCTCCCCACTGGCCCAAAAGTGCCTAAATCCGCGGCTTGCGGTGTAGACGGTTGCGATGGAACGGATTGAAAAAATGACTTAAACAGATTGTGCGACGACTTGCCGTACTGTTCGTTGCCGCTCGATTTGTAGTCGTCCTTAAAGTCGTCGTCCATCAAATCGAGCTTTTTAGGCTCGGTAAGCCGCGGCATGACGGCATTCTTTACTGCGCGAGCAACTATAGACTTAATCTTGGTCGTATCGGCAAATTTAACTTGCATTTTGCTCGGATGCACGTTTACGTCCACCATATCGTACGGCATCGTAATATGCAAAACGAACAGCGGGTACTGTCGCTTCATTAGATACGCGGAATATACCGAATACACAGCGTACTGTATATCAACGCTTTCCACGTAACGTCCGTTAATAATTATATTTTGATAATTACGCGACGGTTTAGTGTACGTAGGTAAGCATGTGAAACCGGTTACGGTAACCGGCGTTTCGGTTAAATTTACTTCCACAGTGTTTTTTAGCACCGCGTCGCCATAGACTGCAAACACCGCGCTTTTAAGTCCCTCGCCCGGCGAAGAAAAGTGCTTGGTTTCGCTATCGAACTTGAACACTATGTCCGGATTGGAAAGAACCAAGTGCTCGATAAGCGTGAATATTTTGGTTTCCTCGCGCGACGGCTTAGCCAAAAACTTTTTTCTTGCGGGGATATGTTCAAACAGATTCTCTACCGTCACGGTGGTGCCAAGGCCCGTGCCGCATTCCTCGTGTGATATAAGTCTGCCGCCTTTGTACACTATTTTACCGCCTATTTCGCTGTTTGCCGTGCGCGAAATCATAGTTACGTCGGCAACCGCGCCGATACTCGGCAAGGCTTCACCGCGAAAGCCGAGCGTGCTTATGGTGTCCAAGTCGTCAAGATTCTTTATCTTGCTCGTCGCGTGCGGCAAAAACGCCGTAGGCATATCGTCAAAATCTATGCCGCAACCGTTGTCGGTAATGGAAATCTTGTCAATGCCACCACCGCGAACGGACACGCAAATTTCCGTCGCGCCTGCGTCTATAGCGTTTTCCGCAAGCTCTTTCACTATTGACGCGGGACTTTCCACCACCTCGCCCGCGGCTATTCTATTGAATATTTCACTGGGAAGCTTGTTAATTTTCATTTATGCAATTTTTCCTTTAGGTCGCAAAGTATATCAAGCGCGTGGCGCGGCGTAATATTGTTTACATCTATATCCCTGAGTATGCGAATAACCTCGTCGTACTGCATAGCGTTGTCGAACAGCGAAAGCTGGCGCGTATCGTTTGCCTTGTGCGCTATGTCCGCGTTTATCAGTTGCGACAACAGTTGTTTCGCTCTGTCTAGCACGGTTTGCGGAAGTCCGGCAAGCGCGGACACCTCTATGCCGAAGCTTTTGTTGGCACTGCCGCGCATAATTTTGCGCACGAACTTGATATTGCCGTCAGCTTCCTTGGCCGTGAACTTGTAGTTTTTAAGCCCGACTATGCTCCCTTCAAGCTCGGTAAGCTCGTGGAAGTGTGTGGAAAATAATATTTTGGCATTGTACTTTTGCGACATGTGTTCTATAACAGCCCAAGCAATGCTTAGTCCGTCGTACGTGGAAGTACCTCTGCCTATTTCGTCAAAAAGAATAAGGCTGTCGTCGGTGGCGTTTTCCAGTATGGACGCTACCTCAGTCATTTCCACCATAAACGTGCTTCGGCCGGTAGACAGATCATCGCTGGCGCCGACACGAGTAAACACCTTGTCTACGAGTCCGATATTAGCCGACTTAGCCGGCACGAACGAGCCCATATGCGCGAGCACCGTAATTAGCGCGACTTGGCGCATATACAAGCTTTTACCAGCCATATTTGGACCGGTAATAAGCATAATCTTGGCATCGCTTTTGTTCATAGCCGTGTTGTTGGGCACGAACAGCTCGTCGGACGGAAGCGTTTCTGCAACCGGATGTCTGCCCTCGGCTATAACTATTTCACCGTCGGTCGTTATTTGCGGACGGCAGTAGCCGTTGCGCTTTGCAACCGTTGCAAGCGATACCAAGCAGTCCAAATCGGCTATAGCCTTGCCCAGTCCGTTAATAATCGGACACTTAGTCCTAAGCGTAGCCAGCACTTGGGCGTACAATTCCTTTTCCCGCTTTTCCGCAAGGTCAGCGGCGTTGAGAACCTTGTATTCCAGCTCCTTCAGCTCGTTGGTAATATACCTCTCGGCATTGGCAACCGTTTGTCTGCGCTGGTAGTTTTGCGGCACCATGGAATCGAATTGGCGTGGCACCTCTATAAAGTACCCGAAAAGTCGGTTGTACGAAATACGCAGATTTTTTATTTGAGTTTTTTCGCGCTCGGCGGCTTCCATCTGCGCAATAAACTTGCGCGAACTGCTGACGAGCGTGCGATATTCGTCAAGTACGGAATCGTAGCCCATTTTTATAACGTACGTTTCCTCTTTTTTGTCGGCGTCCTCGGGCACAACTACGGCACGATCTATCAAATCGGTCAAGTCAGACATAACGGTCAATCTGTCGTTTACTTCGCACAGCATAGCGGCACGCGCTTGCTCGAGTGCAGACTTGATTTCGGGCAGTGCATGGAACGACACGTTAAGCGCCGTTACGTCCTTGGGCTTGATTTCACCGAGAGCGAGGTTGGCTGATATGCGCACTACGTCCTTAACTTGGGACAGCGAAGAACGCAAACGTTCGCGCAATATCGTATCGCTATACAACGCGTCGACCGCATCCAGTCGCCTATCTATTTCGGCCTTGTTGCACAGCGGGCGCAAAATCCATTTTTGCAGTTGTCTGTCGCCCATCGGCGTGCAAGTTTTGTTAATAATATCGCGCAACGTAGTGCCACGTTTTCGGCTTTGCGATTCAACAAGCTCAAGCGTTTTTGCCGTATTGGCGTCAATATCCACGTAAGCCGCCGACTCGTAGTTTTCGCTACTGCCTATGTTTACGTCGTTGCGGAACTGGTTGTGCCGTACGTACGCTATCAGCGCGCCCTCGGCGCAAACGCATGCGGGAGTTTTGCAAAGCGCTTTTAATTCTCGTTCGTCAATAACGCCGGTCAAAGTGCTCTTTGCAGTTTCGAAATCGAACTTTGCGTCGTCATACTGCGACAGCGTGCATACCGATCCGTACTTAACTGCGGAAAGTTCCACGCTCTCCTCCATCATTTTGGAGTTAGCAATAATCTCCGCCGGCTTTATGCGCAACAACAAGTCGTTAAGCTTGACCTTTACAGGACACGGAATAAAGTGATTGTACGTTTCGGCGGTGGTAATATCCGTCCATACCGCGCCTACGCCGCTGTCGTCCAAATACAGCGACATGAGATAGTTGTTTTTGTCGTCGCTCAAGCTGTCCGTATCGGTAATAGTACCGCCGGTTATTATACGCGTAACGTTGCGCTCGACAATCTTGTTGCCGTCAATCGGTTCGGTGCCGTTCTGCTCGCATATAGCTACCTTATAACCCTTTTTGAGCAGTTTGGATATGTACGTCTGCACGGCGTGATACGGCACTCCACACATAGGCGCGCGCTGGTTATTGCCGCAAGCCCTACCGGTCAGCGTTAGGTCAAGCTCCCTCGACGCGGTTACGGCATCATCGAAAAACATCTCGTAAAAATCACCCAGCCTAAACATAAGAATAGTGTCCGGATAATCGTTTTTAATCTGTTGGTACTGCTTCATCATCGGTGATAAGGCCATGTTACACCACCTCGCCGGTTAAATTGGCATTCTTTGCCGATACGATTTTTACGCGCACGAAGTCGCCTACCTCGGCGCTGTCGCTTTCAAACGTTATTGCGGCGTCTGTTTCCGACTTTCCGTAGCACTTGTTACCGTCCTTGTCGGATACTAGCACTTCCGCCGTGCGCCCTACCACGGCCAAAGCGAGTTGTTTGGATATTTCAAACTGGAATTTAATCAGCCTATCTATACGCTTCTGCTTAACGTCGTAATCGAGCTGTGGCATAGAATCGGCGGGCGTGCCGCTACGTCGCGAATAAATGAACATAAACAAATTGTTGTACTTTACGCGCTCAACCAAATCCAAGGTCTGCAAAAAATCGTCATCGGTTTCTGTCGGAAATCCTACCATGACGTCAGAGCTTAAACCAATATCGGGCATAAGCGAACGGAACGCCGAAATCTTTTTCAAATACTCGTCGCGCGTGTAATGCCTATTCATGGCTTGCAGTATGCGGTCGCTACCAGCTTGAACCGGCAAATGCAAGCTGTGACTGAGAACCTTTGAGTCGTATATTATTTGCGCCAGCTCCGGCGAAATATCCTTGGGATGCGACGTCATAAACTTGAGCCGATACTTGGTATCGCTTTCAAGCTCCTTCAACAAATCTGTAAACGTTTTGCCTTGATAATTATACGAATTCACGTTTTGGCCGAGCAACGTAATTTGCTTGTAGCCGTTGCTCAACAGCTTGTCTACGTCTGCAATAATATCGTCTATCGGGCGGCAACGCTCTCTGCCGCGAACGTACGGAACTATGCAGTACGTGCAAAAGTTGTTACAGCCGTACATAATATTGACCCACGCGTTGATGCCGGACGAACGCACCGGCGAAGAGTTTTCCGCGCAATCACCGTCTTTTTCGGACGCCCACACCTCTATAACGCGCGTGCCGGTTTGAATAAACCTATCCAAATAATCGCCCAGTCGCGGCTGATTGAACGTGCCTATAACTATATTTACAAACGGACAACGCTTGACCAGTTTTTCAGCCGCGTTGGGTTGCTGAGTCATACAACCGCAAACGGCTATAATAGCGCCTTGCTTCTTTTGGCTTTTAATTCTGCCCAAATGTCCGTACACCTTGGTTTCGGCGGTTTCGCGTACACAGCACGTGTTAAGCACTATTACGTCCGCATCCTCCACGCTTTGGCACGGCAAATACCCGCGCGACTGCAATATGCCGGCGAGCTTTTCCGATTCGTGGACGTTCATTTGACAACCATACGTATAGATAAAGTAATTATTCATCGACATAATTATACACCAAAACCCGCCGAATGTACAGTAATTTATACGCCATTGTCCAACACGTTTGTAAAACAATCGTGCTTGGCTTTAAGTCTGTAGTCGTATTCTGCAAGATACAACCCCACGTCACGCACGTTCGCATGCCTAACGATTTTGCCGTCTTTAACAAGCTTGGAAATTGCACCGGCGCCGCACGCAACCACGCTTACCGTTTCCTCCATAGTCGTAATATTGTTTACGCATTCCTTGTTTGGCAAGGATAAACCGATGTTCTCCAAATTGCAAGCTTGGCGCTTTTGCCGATACAAGTAGTACGGATTATAACCATTCATATGGGCAAGAACGTAGTTAAGCATTTGTACGGTCCCCTCGTTCTCACCGTTAGTGTACCTAATTGCACTGCCGTTCTTTTTTGATAGCGAGTGCACTGTAATATTGTGTGGCGCAAGCCGCATAATGCCGTCGTAAGACCGAATAAAGTCCTCGGGCGTTTCGTCCTCCAAGCCGGCAATAAGATCGCAGTTAATATCGAACCCAAAGCTTTTAACGCACTCGTACGCGTCGTAAAACTGCTTTACGGTATGACTACGGCCTATCTTTGCAAGCGTTTTGTCGTTTAGTGTTTGCGGATTTACACAAACCCTCGTCACGCCGCGCGCCTTCATAATTTCGCACTTTTCCTTTGTAACAGTGTCCGGTCTACCGGCTTCGCACGTATACTCCACGCCGCTTACGTCAATAGCCGCAAGCAACGCTTCGAGCGCTTTTTCGTCGAGTGCGGTCGGCGTTCCCCCGCCGATATACACGGACAACAGCTTTTTTCCGCGTGCGGCAAGAAATGCCGTAGAACTTTTAATCTCTTCGCACAACAGCTTTACGTAGTCGTAAGACTGCTGTTTGCATTTATAAATAGGCAACGAAACGAACGAGCAATAACTGCAACGCGTGGTGCAATACGGAATATGTACGTACAGATTATAGTAATCGTCGGAAAAGAATACTTTGCCTTGCTGAGCTTTAACGATTCCGTTCAGTACATCGGCGCGCGCTTGACTAATGCGGTAAACCTTTTGCATAAGCGCCGTTGCCGCTTGCGCGTCGTTTCCCGCGCGTAAGCATTCGTAAAACAGCTTGGTCGGCCGAACGCCGGTCAACGCGCCCCACGGCATAACACGCCCAGTATAATCGCACAGTGCGTCGTATACGGCTATTTTTGACAAGCGTTGTACCCTGTGCGCGTTTGGAATTACGCTATAACAACTATCGTCGTATACGCGCGTCGTTGGTTTGCCGTCTATATTTACCGAAAATGAATTGCCGTCAACCGACAGCGATATATCGGGACAATCACCAAAGTAAAAAAGCTTGGCTACGTCTAATAACTCGGTGTTTTGTTTTATATCAATGAACATAAGGATTGTTTTTGCGCTCGTAGTCGAGCGTGGTGCTTTTGCCGTGGCCGGGATATACCTTGTAATCGCCGTCGAGTGCAAACAGCCGTTTTATCGAGCTAACCAATTCGGAATGCGAGCATAACGGAAAATCGGTACGACCCATACTGCGCCAAAACAGTGTATCACCCGAAAAGATACAATCGCCGTCCATTACGTAACAAACCCCTCCGGGGCTGTGTCCCGGCGTTGCAATAACGGTAAAATTATGGTTGCAAAGGCAGAGCTTGTCGCCGTCGCTCACCGTAACGTCGGCGGTAAACGGCAAAACGCGTTCACCGAAAATTCCGAGGTCTACGTAAAAGTCACCCTTTACCAGCAAGTCGTAATCTATTGCGGAAATATACACCTTGGCACCGCTTTCGGCAAGCTGAGCCACTGCGCCCACATGATCGAAGTGCCAATGAGTGATAAGCACGTACTTAGCCGTAGCGCCGTGCATAGCCAAACGCGAAATAATAAATTCGTAATTACCGCCGGGGTCAACGACTAATGCGTCGCTCCCCTCTATAATCAAATACGTATCGGTATAGTTTTTGCTCGTTTCTATGCAATCTATAATCATGCTGATTACCTATTTTACCGTACGGTAAACCTTGTCGACGTTGCGCAAGCCCTTTATTTTGTTGATAACCATATCGAGCTGCTCTGGCGACGTTATGCGCACGCTAAGCGAAATAACGCCGTGGTTGGCCTTGTCCGACCGCGCGGAAAGCGATTCGATAAACACCTTCATGTCGGACACCGCTTTGGTTATGCGCGCAAGCACGCCACCGGAGTCTTGACATTCTACGGTAAGCGACGCGACGAACGGCGCGCACTTATTACCGCTCCAATGCGCTTCTATCAGTCGATAGTCCTCCGCATTCCTTACGTTTGGACAATTATCACGATGAATGGTAACGCCGCGCCCGCGCGAAATATATCCCACTATGCCGTCACCGGGGACCGGCGAACAGCACTTTGCCATGCGCACAAGCATATCGCTGTGTCCGTTTACGACGATGCCTTGTCCGTCAACCTTAGTTACGGTGGTGCTTACTATATTTTCGGGCACTACGGGATGCTCGCGCTTATAAAGATCTATCAGCTTTAGCAGTATTTGATTGGGCGTATACGCGCCGTAGCCGATGGATGCGTACAAATCGTTTACGGAAGAAAACGAATACCGCAGCATAATCGTATCGAGCCACTTTTGAACGAACAAGTCACTAAGCGAATACCCGCGGTTTTTGGCCTCGCGCTCCAAAATCTCCTTGCCACGCTTGACGTTGTCCTCCTTCATGGCGTGCTTAAAGAATGCGCGTATTTTGCTCTTAGCCGCAGACGTCTTAATAAACCGCAACCAATCGCGACTGGGGCCTTTCGAGTTTTGCGACGTTATAATATCCACGTAATCGCCGGTTTTCAGCTTGGTTTCGAGCGGGACTATCTTGTTGTTGACCTTGGCGCCAACGCACTTGTTACCCACCTCGGAATGAACTGTATACGCAAAGTCGACCGGCGTTGCGCCCTCCGGCATTGCTATAACGTCCCCGCGCGGCGTGAACACGAACACTTGCCCGCTGTACAAATCCAGCTTAAGCGAGTCGTAAAATTCCTCGGGATCGGCAGTCTGTTCCTTTTCCGTTTCCATAACGCCGCGTAGCCACTTAAGCTTTTCGTCGAGGTCGGAATCGGCAACGCGATTTTCCTTGTACTTCCAGTGCGCGGCAATACCGTACTCGGCAATCTTGTGCATCTCAAAGGTGCGGATTTGAATTTCAAACGGCGCACCGCCGTCGGTAATAACCGTGGTGTGCAACGACTGATAGTTGTTAGGTTTAGGTACTGCTATATAGTCCTTAAACCGCCCCGGTATAGGTTTCCATATAGTGTGTATGGCGCCTAAAACGGTGTAGCAGTCTTGTACGCTGTCCACGATAACGCGCACTGCGGTAAGGTCGTAAATCTGATCGAACGTTTTATTTTGTCCGACCATTTTTTTGTAGATACTGTAAAAATGCTTGGGTCTGCCGCTTACTTGTCCGTTGATTTTTAGCTCGGCCAATTTTTTGCGCACCGTTTCACAAATGCTTACTACAAGGTCTTGGCGCTGGGCGCGCTTTAGCGATACGGCTTTTACAAGCTCGTCGTACGCTTCCGGATGCAACGTTTTTAGGCATAAATCGTCCAGCTCGCATTTGATAAACGACAAACCCAGCCGCGACGCAAGCGGCGCGTAAATATCCAAAGTTTCGGTAGCCATGGCTATTTGCCTATCTCGGGAAAGAACGTCTACGGTGCGCATATTGTGAAGTCTGTCGGCAAGCTTAATCAAAATTACGCGTATATCCTTTGCCATTGCAAAAAACATACGCCTAAAGTTTTCGGCTTGCTCCTCCAGCTTGGACTTGAACACCATTTTTGCCAGTTTGGTAACGGCCTCGACCAGCGTGCAAATTTCCGCGCCGAACAGCGCAGTAATCTCCTCCGGAGTGGACTCTGTGTCCTCTATACAGTCGTGCAACAGCGCAGCGGCCACAGTAGGACTGTCCATGCCTATATCGAGCAAAATATCAGCGACTGCTATCGGGTGTATAATATACGGCTCGCCCGATACTCTGCGCTGGTTGCCGTGCATCTTTACGGCATAGGACAAAACACTGTCAAGCAACTCTATTTGCTTGTCGGTGTACATCAACGCGTATCTCGAGCGCAAATGCACGCTTTCCCTTTCGACAATCTTTTGCGCTTCCGGTTTGGACATGCCGTCGCTCATGATTGCCACGCCTCGATAGTCTTGTAAATATCCGAATTTTCAAGCGGATTGTTGGCGTTGAATATGGCAACGCCGTTGTCGGGACGGAACGACAAAAGCTTAAGCTGAGTAAATACGGATAAGCATGCAATAAACTGCGGAAGCTCCAAGCTTTTCACTCTTGCGCAAAGCGCCTTAAAGTACGCGTATACGTTTGGCGCCTTAATGGTGGAATGCCCCTTAATAGCGTTGTAATACTCCCCGAATACTTTTCGATCGGACTTAACGCAATCAAACAATTCGGCACGGTTATCGTGCTCCGGAATATACACCTCAGCGTCAGTACGCCCGTTGATATAGCCTACAACGTTCAACGACGGCGGATAGTCGAGAAATATAACGCGCTTGTAATTTTCCAGCATAAACGACTTGGATAGCTCGGGCGCAACAATCAATCGCGTGTATACGTTTACAGCTGTTTCGGATAGTATTTCGTGCATTACTATGTTATCGTTATTCAGATTTGCACATTCGTCGTAAGCGCGCTTGCTTCCGGCTATAATCAAAATACCGAACTTGCTGTCTATAAGCGAATTAAGCTCGGCCTTGCCGTATTTAGTATACTTATACTCGTCGCGCGGCGCGTAGTTAAGCATGCGCAAGTATCCGGCACGCGCAAGTTTGTCGTTTATAGCCAGCCTATTCAACGCACAGCCGCGCAAATACAAGCGCGGCGAATAATCACCGTCAATCAGCTCGTACACTATTTCGCGCTCGGTAGCGCCGCTGTAATAAGTGTTCAGCTTGTAAGAATTGTATGCAAAAAATTGCAAACCGCCGCTGGATTTGAGTATAGTATGGTTAATATTATTCTTTAACGGTGTAGCCGTAAGCGACGTCGTTCTCGTCATAAAAAGCGGCTTGGGATTGCCGTTGTTACCGGTAGGCTCCAACATCTCCAGCGACGCGGCAAAATCCGCGTTAGCCTCGCTTTCGTTAAGCTCCATATCGTATTTTAATGACGGAATAAACGTATCTATATCCACGCTTTCCAGAGTGGTACATATACGCGACTTAAACTCGTCTATATACTGCGGCAAAATGGTAAAGCCGGCGGCTTGGTTGTGCCCGCCGAATTCCTTAAGTATATCGGCTTGCTTGCTAAGCAAATCGTAAATATTTATGCCCTCTACGCTACGACACGTACCCTTGTATTCGTCGCCGCTCTTAACGAGTATAAACACCGGCCGCTTAAAGTCGCCGACGAGTCGGGCCGCAAGAATGCCGGTAATGCCCTTTTCCCACTTGTCGCTGGCTATGACTATTGCGCGACGCGTAATAAGGTCCTCATTTTTCAACAGCTCTATAGCTTGACCGTAAAGGTCGTCGCACAGCGTTTTACGATCGTTGTTGGCATTGATAATTTGTTGCAATCTGTCCGAAACTACGGTCGGATCGGACGAAGTAAACAATTCAAACGCGCGGTAAGCACTGCCCATTCTGCCGGCGGCATTTATGCGCGGCGCTATACGGAAGGCTATATCCGAAGACGTGACCGACTTGAGCTTGAGCGAATCGACAAGTGCGGCAACGCCGAAGTTTTTGCTGTTGGACATACTCATAAGGCCCAACTGCACGATCAAACGATTTTCGTCGGTAAGGCTTACGAGGTCGGCAACGGTGGCTATGGCTGCAAGATCGTAATACGCGCTTGCGGCTTGAATACCGCCCATTGCTTGCACTATTTTAAGCGCAACGCCGGCGCCACACAAATCCTTAAACGGATATTTGCAATCCGATTGGTGCGGGTTTACCACAACGCAATCGGGCACTACCTTGCCCACTTCGTGGTGATCGGTAACGACAATATCCACGCCCAATTCCTTTACAAGCTCAACTTCTTCAACCGCGGAAATGCCGCAGTCGCAAGTCAAAATCAAATCGGGCATTACGTTTTCGATAATGCGCTCTACACTGTCGCTGTTAAGTCCGTACCCCTCGCCTAGTCTGTCCGGAATGTGAGTATACACCTCTGCGCCCTGCGTGGATAAGTACAACGACAAAATAGACGAAGCGCAAATTCCGTCGGCGTCATAGTCGCCGTAAACGACTACTCGCTCGTTATTATCTATAGCTTGGTGCAACCGCTCACAGCACTCGTTCATGCCAAGCATGCTTTCGGGTGGATAAAAATTATCTACGCTGGGATGCAAAAACACTTCTATAGAGTCAACGTTGTCGTAACCACGCAAAAACAACAACTCCACTAGCTTTTTATTAAGCCCGAGTTTTTTACTAATGCGTTCAACCTCGTCCATATTGGGTGTAACGTTGCTAATTTTTTGCGTAGTCAAATTCATTGCTCACACGTAGTAAATATTATTTTTTATGCCAAAAAGCCTTCTCTCGGGAAGGCTTTTTATCGTTGTTTATGCACCGGTTTTAGACTGTTTAGCTTGCTTTTGTTTTTTATCCTTTTTTTCTACCGGCGGCAGATTGAAGTTGGCCCTATTTTTGCCTACGCGTTGGAACAACGCCCACAGCGACGGCGCAATACAGATGGACGAATACGTACCGGCCAACAAACCGATTATAATGGGTATAGCGAATATTCTTATATCGCTTACGCCTATAATGGCAACCATAGCTATCATAATCAACGTAGTAATGGTCGTGTTGATGGAACGCAACAGAGTGTCCTTGATTGACTTGTTGGCTATGCCCTCCGGCGTCATGTTCTTGGCGTAAACCGAACGCATATTTTCGCGTACGCGGTCGAATATGATAATCGAGTTGTTAATGGAATAGCCGAGTATCGTTATGAGCGCGGCAATAAACGTGCTGTTAATTTCCACATGGAATATAGCCATAGCCGCGAACATTATAAGCAAGTCGTGGAACAAAGCGATAATACATGCCAAACCGCTGGAAAGCTGGAAGCGAATGCCTATATAGCAAAGCATGAATATAAGCGCAAGCGACACGGCAAGAATAGCGGTAAACAACAGCTCGGTAGATACGGTTGCGCCAACCATATCGCCGCCGGAAACCGAACCGGAATACTTGTCGGGAAGGTTCATAGCGGCAACTATTGCACGGCGCACCTTGGCCGAATTGCTTACGTCCGTCGTGCTCGTGATAATTATTTGCTTTTTGTTGTCGGGATTCAGCGTAATCGCGCTTTCGGTAACGGTAATACCAGCGCTCGTGCTTTCGTTAATGTTAGGCAGAGCCTTGATAAACGCGGCACGCAAATCGGCAAACGGACTGTCGTCGCCGTCGGCGTTTATAACCTCGTCGTAGGTTGCGGTTATCACTTTGCCGTTGATTGCGACGGTGGGAACCTTGTTAAGAACCTTGTTTTCAAGCGCAGTAACGATAGCCGGATTGACGTAAGTGCTCATTTCGTTTTCGCTTACGCCGCTTATTTGCGCATATTTTACGCGAATGGAAGCGGTATCGCCCGAGCCTTGCAACTGCATAGCGCCGGAAATTTCTACCTTGTAAGTTTTGTCGTTTTCGGCAGTAACGGCCGCAAAAACTTCCTCTATTTGATCGAAGTAAACTTGCTTGTTGCTTTCAGTAAGTTTGTTGCCAAGCTTAACGTCAACCGAGTAACCACCGGTAAAGTCGGTGCCCAAGTTGAACGCAGAGCCTAAAGTAAATCTGAACACTATCATCATGATAGCAGCAATAACCACGATAACAAGCGGAATTATAAATACGACTTTGCGCTTTTCAGCTATACGGAAGTCGCCTTCCATCAAGTTGTTAAATTTTTCTTTCAGTTTCATTATGCCGTCTCGCCTCCTTTGTTTTTACGCGAACGGCGCTCAGCCTTAGCACGCTCTTTTTCTTGTTGTTTATCCTCTTTAGCTTGTTTTTCGCGTTCCATATCCGCCAAAACGGACGCGTCGGTAGAACCGGCGTCAAGACCCTCGAACTGCTTGCCGCGTTTAAGGCGGTAAAGCTTGGCGTTGTAGGAATTGAGGTTGATAAAGTATTTGAGCAATGCACGCGAAACAACGAGCGCAGTAAACAACGATATAAGAACACCTACGAGCAACGTGAGCGCAAAACCGGTGATAGAACCGGTGCCGAGCAACATCAACAGCACGCACGCGATAACCGTAGTTACGTTACTGTCGAGAATTGCAAACAACGCCTTTTTAAAGCCCGCATGATAAGCCGCCATAATAGACTTACCGCCGCGGTACTCATCCTTAATACGCTCGAATATAATTACGTTTGCGTCAACAGCCATACCTATACTCAACAAGATACCTGCAATACCGGGCAACGTAAGCTGTACCCACGGCAACACGGCCAAGAAGAACAAGTATATAATCAAGTAAATGATAAGCGCGAGCGCGGCCGCAAATCCCATCATGCCGTATATGGCGCAAAGGAATGCTATAACGAGCACCAAACCGACTATACCGGCAATCAAGCCGTACTTCATTGCGTCCTCGCCGAGCGTGGGCGAAATGGTTTGCGATTCCTTAAGCTCAAGAGCTACGTCAAACGTGCCGCTCATTATTTGTCCGGCAAGCTCTTTTGCGGAATCGGCGGTAAAGTTACCGGAGATTATCGCTCTGCCGTTGGGTATGGTTTCGTTGATATTGGCAGTCTGAATGGGAGAAGTAGAGTCGCCCAAGTATATGCTTATCGTACTGCCTTGATTGTTGGCGGTAACTTCGGCAAACTTCTTTCTGCCTTCCGAGTCGAATTCAAGACTGACGACGTAGCCGTTTTGCTCGGTATAACCGGAATCGGCGTTGACTATGTTGTCGCCCGTTATAATCGTTTCGTTAGTGCTGTCAAGCACGAACCTAACCGTGGTAGGCTCGCCTATAACCTTCAGTATACCGCTGGGATCGTCCACGTCCGGTACTTCTACACGAATACGATCGGTGCCCTCGCGCACGATTGTCGCCTCAGTATATCCCTTGCTGGACAGCAAGCTTTCAAGCGAAGCCTTGGTGCCTTCCATTTTGGAATCGAAGTTTTCCGTATCGGTATTGGTCGCTTGATACACGGCGTACACGCCGCCTTGAAGATCGAGGCCCAGGCTGATGGATTCCTTTGACAAAAACGGATGGTAGAGCGTGAGTCCGAATCGCATCGGGACAAACGCGAAAATTATGCCTATCACCATTACTATGCCGATAAGCACAAGTTTTACTATCGTAGATTTTTTCTTGATGGCTTTATGCGCGGGCGGCGCTATCGGAGCCTTGCGTTCCGAAGCGCTTACCGTGTCTATTTCCGTCAAGGAGTTTTTTTCGTCCATAAAGATTTTCTCCGCGGGATCTTTCTATCGCCGAATATGTTTATCCATTCTACCGATATATTTCCCTAATATTATATAAAATAGCGTGACACAAGTCAAATATTTAAAAACCCTAATTGCAAAATAATTCAATTTTTTTGCGCGCAATCGTTAATTCGAGCTTTCCTCAATCGCTTTTATGGCAAGACTGCACTCCACGCGTTTTTTCATAAGCTCGCATGCCGGCTTGTACGGCATGTTAATATCGCGGTTGTACTTGTACGAATTTGCCATGCATCCGCCCGAACAGTAATACTTGGCCCAGCAAGCCGAACATTCCGGTTTGGATAGCACCGAGCATTCGTAAAAGCTTTTGCGTTTTTTCTCGTCGAACTTTCGGTCGAACACGTTGCCGAGCGCCATATCTTGAATGCCGTCAAACTGATGGCAAGGATACACCGTTCCGTCGGGCGCAACCGCCACGTATTCCCCGCCCGCGCCGCAGCCTTTAAGCCGCTTGACTGCGCAAGGCGCGTTGTCGAGATCGATCATAAAGTGGAAAAAGTTGAACCACTTATCCGTTTTACGCCGCTCGATGTACGCTTTCGCAAGCTTTTCGTATTCCTTGAGCACTGTGGGCATGTCGGCTTCCGTAAGCGCCAGCGGACTTTTTGAATCAAGCACCACCGGTTCGATAGAAAGCTGGTCGAACCCCAAATCGTTAAGGAACAACACGTCCGAGCAAAAGTCTGTATTTAGGTGTGTAAATGTGCCGCGTACGTAATATTGCCCTTTTCGCTTTTCTTTAAACCGTAAAGCGTTTTTTATTACAACGTCAAAGCTGTCCTTGCCGCCTACAGTCTTGCGAACGCGGTCGTGCACTTCCTTTCTGCCGTCGATGCTTATAACCACGTTGTACATCTGCTCGTTAAAGAAGTCTATATCCTCGTCCGACAGCTTGTACGCATTGGTGGTTATTGTAAAACGAAAATTCTTGTTGTGAGTTTTTTCCAGCGAACGCGCGTAATATACCGTTTGCTTAACGACGTCAAAGTCAAGCATAGGTTCGCCACCGAAAAAGTCAACCTCCAAGTTGCGCCGCTTACCGCTCATTTCCACAAGCATATCTATGGCGGCCTTAGCCGTTTCAAACGACATGTTGCGTCGAGTGTCGTTGTACGTGCCGCCGTCGGCAAAGCAATACTTGCAAGCAAGATTGCAGTTGTGCGACACGTTAAGACACATGGCTTTTATAGTGGAAGCGTACGGCGGAAGCTCGGCATTAAGCTCGGGCGCAAAGAGTATGCCCTGGGCTTTAAGCTCGTCAATTTCCGCTTGCGCGTCCGATATTTCACACGGCGAAAACGGCGACGTATCGTCGCCGTCTAAAAGTGCTTTTACTATTGGGTCGATCTCAAAAAACGATCCGCTCTCGGTATCGAGCGCAAACACCCGCCCGAGCAGTCCGAAAGTATGTATCATTAGTTGTTTTGATTTTTGTTAGTGTTAAGCACCTTAACGGTTTTGCGTTCGCACGACTGATTGCCTACGGTGCAGCTGGTTTTGCAAGCCGATTGGCAGCTGGTTTGGCATTCGCCGCAAGCCGTGTCGCAGCCGTTGTCGTTGGTGGACTTTCTGATAACCTTGATATGAGTCATAATATGCCTCCGATTTTCTTTTGTATCATTATACAATACTTTGCTCCTAAAATCAAGTGATTATATAACAAATAAGCAAATTTCTTGCTATAGGCTTTTTGCCAAATTGCCTTGCCTATCCTCTGTTGCGAACGTTTACCGCTATTATACCGCTAAGCATACCGGATACCATACCGAGCGCGCAGTCGTTAAGCAACGATAAATCAAAGGCAAAATTGTTTTGCAACGCCGAAAACACGAGGAACGACAATAGGACAAAAGTCAAGCCGCATATAACGCCGCGTAACCAGCCGTTGTGCGGTTTTTTGAGCGCTACCAAACAGCCGATAAATATCGACGCACTTTTAATTACTTGATTGATAATAGGTATAGCGCCGTCCGATACGTTGAACAGCTTGACCGCCAGCGCGGACAACAGTATGGCTATTAACGCCACTATCAATGCTACTATATTGGCATTTACAACCTCAAACACGTATCCGCGTTCGCCTTTTGCAGTATTCTTTTTTGAGCGCATAAAAAACCTCCGTACACTTTACAGTATGCGGAGGTTTTGCGTAATATACTTTTACTCGATTATTTGCTCGTCTTTTTGTTACCGGTGCCGGTAGACTTTTTGGCGGGCGCCTTTTTTGCCGCGGGTTTAGCCGCCGGTTTCTTTGCGGGTTGTTCGGCCTTTTCCACTTTTTCCGCATTTTCCTCTTGCTCGGCCTTAGGCTCGGCAGTCGGTTCCGCGGGTTGCTCTGCAACGGTATCTTGCGCTGGCGCTTCACCTTCCGCTTGAGCGATTCTGTCAGCAAGAATATCGGGCACTACTCTTTGGGGCTGTTCGGCCTCGGTAGCGGGTTGCTCGGTAGTAGCCGTTTCGTCCTCTGCTTCCGGTTCGTCCTTGGCGGGAACTATGGTGCTGCTACGGCTCATAACTTGATACAGCGCTTGAATATCGAAAACCATGGTGGTTTTGCTGCCCTCGATACCGGTTTCTATAACCATTTCCTTATCTACCGGCGAAATTTGACGAATCTCGACTATAGTGCCGACTACACCGCCTACCGTTTTGACAAGATCGCCGGGTTTAAGGGAGCGATGAAGTTCGTCGGTTTGACGAGCGCGCTTTTTGTTGGTAAACATAGGCACGACGAGCAACGCGATAATAAGCAATGCCAACAACACTATAAAAATAATGGTCGTGGGGTCGATTGCGTTCAATAAAGAAAACGATACCATAAGTAAATTCTCCTTGATAATTACTTTTGTATTATATCACAGCGCAAAAGATAAATCAATCAAATATCAAGTCATATTGCGACTTTTTGCTATTTTTTTGTCTGATTTTTAAAGGAGCCGAGCGTTTTTGCATCAAAAATTCCCACCAATCTTTTTGACAGCTCCCTATTGGATATAACGCCTTCTATAACCAGCTCCAGCGGCGCAAGGTCAATCAAATAGTACATCAGCTCGGCGGCGGTTTGCGCGTCTATGTTTATAACCGAGTTTTTGAGCGAACCGTAAAGACTGTAGCTGCCGTTTACTTCCTTAACCGTAAGCTTATTCACCTTGGGATTTACCGCACTTATAAGAAAGCGCAACAGCTCTATATACGTTTCGTCATCGTAAAGATAAGCGCCGTTGTTGCGCGTAAGATTGCAAATTTCCAACCACCGCTCTTTCAGCTCGCACAGCTTAAAGTTGAATATTCCGTCGAGCGTAACGTTATCCTCGACGATTATCACCTTTTCCAAAATCTTGTGCTCGTTTTCCCTATCGAACGCGACCAGAGTGTGCAAAAGCAAATCGTAATTTGTTTTGGACAGCCCGAGTGAAAGATTGCGTTTGATAAAATCGAACTTGCTAACTACGCCAAACATTTCCACCAAGCCCTCCTTAATGGCGTCCAGCATTTGCAAGCGCGATTGAGGTTCACAACCGAACGAACAATACACGCGTCTACCGGAGGTATGCAAAGCGGATACGGCAAAACAACTCTGCAGTTTATTCTTAATAACTTCGTCAACAGAATACAACCAATCCGCTCTATTTAAGTCAACGCTGATAGTAATTTGATACATACCTCTCCTTGGACGTGACGGCAATGCCGCCGCTCCACCATAGGTATTGTATGAAACCGAGGCGCGTTTTACGCACTCAAAACGAATTTAAAAAAGACTGATTTGAAAAAAGTATAAAAATTTTTAATAAATTGCATTAAAAAGGTTGATTTTTTCATTTGAATTTGATATTATATTAAAGCTTTGGGAGCATAGCTCAGTTGGGAGAGCATCTGCCTTACAAGCAGAGGGTCATAGGTTCGAGTCCTATTGTTCCCACCACTTGCATATAATACAGTACGGCACCATAGCCAAGCGGTAAGGCAGGGGCCTGCAAAGCCCTAACCCCCGGTTCAAGTCCGGGTGGTGCCTCCAAAAACGCATGGACTACGGTCTGTGCGTTTTTAGTTAAAATAATACTTGCCGCTGTGGTGGAATAGGCAGACGCTCGGGACTTAAAATCCCGTGGAGGAAACTCCGTACCGGTTCAAGTCCGGTCAGCGGCACCAACAAAAAAAGCTCGAACTTCTTTGTCGCAAAAAGAACGTTCGGGCTATTTTGTTATTTAGCGGAGTTTGAGAACTTTCAAGCATAGAAATTGAAATTTATATTTCTTTTGACAACAATAATTCGTACGGATCGTTCCCTATCGAAAAACCGCCAATAGCATTGTACCCAAGTTTGTAATAAAAATGCTGCGCGTATTCATTTGCTTGTGTAGAAGTCATAACGGTATTAAAACCTAACCGTTTCATTTGTTCCTCCCAATATACAACCAAATTTGTTCCATACTTCTTGCTACGGTATTCGCTCAATATAAATAGCATATTCATAAATGGAGTGTTATCCCAAAAATAATTATAGCGTAACCAACCAATGTTTTTACCGTCTATTTCTGCTATGAGTATATGTTCCTGATTGATTGCATTTACCAATTCATTTTCGGAAATATGCTTATCATACTGTTTCAAAAAATGCAAGTCAGTTAATTGTGCAATGCGTATTGACATATTGTCCCCTAAATTATTGTTTATCTTTACGCTATTATACAACAACCCTAATAAAAAGTAAATAAAATACCACCGGCTTAACCGATGGAATTTTATTTATACCTCACACCATATTTATTATTTCTTCATGAGTTTTGCGCCGGACTTCCACGCTTGACCGACTTTTTCGCCTACCGCGTAGTAGCCGCTTTGGAATTGATCGAACACGAAGGCGTTAAGCTTTTCCGGATTAACCCTACCCTTTTCGTCGAGCACCTTTTCGTCTGCAAGTACGTTTAATATTTCGCCGAGGACTCGGAAGCCGTAAACGGTGTTTTGACATTCCGCTACCTTGCACTCGAGCGTAAGTGGAAATTCCTCGACTATGGGCGCGTCGACGCGCGTACTCTTGATTGCATGCAATCCCGAGCGCTCAAACTTATCGCCCATTTTGTTGCTCGTTGCAATACCGAAAAAGTCCGCTTGCTCTATATGATCTACGTCGGCAATACTCAACGTAAACGCACCGGTACGCTTTATGTTTTCCGAAGTTTTGTGGTCCTCGTCAATGTTTAGCGCGACCATATTTTCGGCGCAAACGCCGCCCCAAGCCATGTTCATTACGTCAACAGTTCCGTCCTCGTTATAAGTGGCTATCATAAGCACCGGCATGGGAAAGGTGTACGGCTTAACGCCCAAGTCTTTTAGCATAGTATATCTCCTTATTTAAAAGTTTTCAATATTATAACATTAAAATTCCGATAAAACAAGCAAAACTACATATATTCGTTTTAGTGCTTGCCGTGTTGCATTTATTTTAGCATTATGGTATACTCATGCTATGTTCAAGTGGGTTAAGATAATCAAAAATCAATATTTGGGTCTTTGGCTGATAGGATTAGTCTTGTTTGCATTGCAAGAGCTGCCGTATATGATTATGCCAATGATTACCATACAAGCAAACCCGATTATGAACATGCCGACAAATTCGGTATTCTTGGACGTTTGCGAAAAGATATTCGGCATACTTTGCGTTGTTGTAACGGTATTGATAGTCCACAGCGAAAACAAATTGTTTTCGGTAAAAACAAAAAACGAAATAGCGCACTTTTCAGTCGTTGCAGTATTGATTGCACTCAATTTTTTGGGTTGGATACTGTACTTTTGCGGAATACAAACGGTAGCGGTTATGATAGTTTTTATATTTGCAATGCCGCCGCTATACTACTTGTTTATTGGACTGTGGCGCAAAAACTACTTTCTCGTCGGCACGGCAAGCGTATTTTTCGTAATCCACATATCCAACGCATTCGTTAATTTACTGTAATAAAAAAGTAGGCATTGCGCCTACTTTTTATTTGCATAGATATCGTTTGCGTTATCGAAAAAAATCTTATTTACCAATTGCCTATCGTACCCGCGGTCGTAAAGAATATTCCGAACTTTTAACAGCTTATCGTAATCGTCAATATCATCCGGAATATCGTCCGAACCGTTGAAATCGGTGCCCAAAGCCAAACTATCGCAACCGTACTTTTGCACGAATCGGTCTATAACTTCGGCAAACTCCTCTGCCGAATGCGCGCCGGTAAAGGCTTGAACGACGCACAGACCTATCACCGCATTCCGCGCGACAAGTGCTTTTATCTGCATATCGTCCAGCGAACGCGGATTATCGTTAAATCCGGTATGCGAACACAGCACGTTTTTTGCGCAGTCCAGAACGTCGTAAAAGCTTGCTTCATTTAGGTGTGCAAGGTCGATATAACAACCTCCGTCCTCTATTACGCGTATAACGCTTTTTCCATGCTCGGTCAGTCGGCCGTCGTCCAACGCACCGCCGGCAAAAGCGGTGTTATAATTCCATGTAAGCGAGCAATATAAGTATCTGGAAAAGTCAAAGCGTTTATATAGCTCGTTACTCGCCGTAAAGCCTATATCCTCTATGGCAATTGGCGTATGCCCCACTGCCGACAAACGCGCCGTAATATCGTTTACGCGATCTACCGCGTCGCCACCGAACTGTGACGTCCAAATAGCGGCGGTAATCGTGCCGTTACGTTTATCGGTATACTCCGAATAATCGGCACGAAAAAACCGCGTAGGGAAATCATTATGCAGGTCGAACAACATACGTCATGATTTTATGCGCGGTTTATATTAGATTATTCGTTTTCCTCGTCGACGAGCGCATTGGAAATTTGAAGCAACGGACGGAAGAAGTTGGATTGCTCTATATCGTCTATAGACATACCGGAGCGAAGCAAGAACTCCTCGGTAGCATCGCGACAAATCTTGACGAGCTTTACGCGAACCTTATCAGTTTCGACCGAAAAGTCAACGTACTTTCTGAGCGCCGGCGCACAGCTGCACGCACATTCATACAAAAGACGCTGATAGTTGGCAAAGCTGTTGTTATCCTTACCTTTTGCCAGTCTGTCGATTTCGGGCAAATAGTAGGTAGACACAATTTCGTACAGCTTTTCGTAATACTCGTGAAGTCCGGTAGTTATAGTATCGTCAATCTCATAGGTATCAACGAGGAAGCGCGTAAGCATATCGCATCTTTCGGTCATATCGAAGTACTTGACTGCATGAAGTTCCACTTGCTTTTTGTCAACTGCGGCAACGCGCGGCAACAACAGCCTATAAACCAGTTCAAATCCGTCGTAGAAAAGCTGGGCGTGTTGCGCCACGTGCCTACTGCACATAGACCGGTAGCAACTGAGATACGTAAACCTAAGCGCGTTTGCGCACTCGGCAAGCAATGCTTCGTAACCCTTGATATCGGCAATCAAGTGCTTTTTGGCACTGATCTTAATATCGTTGCTATCAAACTCCTTCAGTTTGTTAATCACGGTCTTGTTATAATTGTAGTTCTGCGTAAAATTCGGCGAATACGGCGCCGTATCGAAGTACGGATTGAACGAGTGTCCAAAGAAGCACAGATCGTTGCAAAGCGACGAAAGCTTTTTGTAATCGCCGTCGTCGGGCGTGATTATTTCGTCGCCCACCTTAACCGTTTGCACGGCCTTGTAGCAAATTTTGATAGCGCAGTCCACGAGCGCGGCAAGCGCATTGACGACGCCCGGCGCGAACGACATAATTTTTTCGCGGTCTATCTTGAACAAATCAAGCAACGTGGTTAAGTCGGATATGGACTGCTTGCGGTACTCGCCGATATTGTTCTTGAACATTTCGTCGCGCTCGCCAAGTCGTTCTACTATCAAAGCTTTGGTTTCGGAAAGCATTGCGGTAACGAACGCCAGCTTGTCCGCAACGGCGGCGTTGGAACGCGAAAGCGGCTCAAGCGACTGCTTAATCATATCCACTATAGCGGCAATAATGTCGTACGGCTTGTCCGACACAGTATCTGCATTCTTTGCGTCGTCGTGCAGATAAATGTCGCACAGCAACGAAAAGTATTTAGCGGCGTAAGAATTGGCGTTTGCAAGCAAAGCACGGTTAAAGTGCTCCAAAGCGCTTGTAAACTCGCCGTTCAAAAAGTAATCCTTTGCGGCGTTAATCTCCTTCTTTTCGGTGCGCTCGTCCACTATTAAGTGTCTGTTTTGCAATTCCGCATAACCGAACCGACCGCCGCAATCCGGACACACCAGCTTGGGCAAACGCTCGATTTCAATGGTTTTGAGGCAAACCGGACAAACAGCATATAACGGCATATATCATGACCTCCACGTAATTGACTGTAACTAATTTGAGCAATAAGTAAGTTAATAATTTAAAAATCGCGCGCCGATATTAGCATTGGCACGCGATTTATATTCAAAGCTTAATCGTTTTTATCGTCACCGACTTGGCGCAACAAATCCGCAAGAACGGTGTTCTCTGCTTTGTCTGTATAAACGCCGCTTTCTTCGACTTGCTTTTTGGCGGGCTTAGTTGTTTTGGCAGCTGCGGGCTTTTCCTCATCAAGGCAAGCGCGAATACTCAACGTCGTCTTGCGGTGTTGTTCGTCGTAGGCAAGAACCTTAACGGTAACAGTATCGCCCGAATGAAGGACCTCGTTAATGTCCTTAACGTAAGCCGCGGCAGCTTCGGAAACGTGTACCATGCCCTCTACGCCCGGTTCGATTTCCACAAACGCGCCGTAAGGAAGCACGCTTATAATCTTGCCTTGCAGTATGGACCCCACGGGGTGCTTTTCCATGCACTTTTCAAACGGATGAGGCTGCAATTCTCTGTAGCCAAGCGACACGCGCTGTTTTTCGCGGTCGGCCTTAAGTACCAAAAAGTCATAGGTCTTGCCGATTTCCAGCACTTCGTCCGGCGAAGTGATGTGCGAATACGACAAGTGATCGATATGCGCCAAGCAGTCTATGCCGTCGACGCTGACAAACGCGCCGTAGGTGCTGATGCGTTTTACTTCGCCCGCAACTACTACGTCGGGTTTAACGTTTTCCCAGAATATTTCGGCTTTCTTGTCCTTTTCTTCCTTTTCCTCTTGAAGAATGACGCGTTGCGAAGCAACAATCTTGCGATTGGCGTCGTCTATATCGAGAGCGCGAAGCTTGAGCGTTTTGCCGACGAATTTCTTTAAGTCGGGAACGAATTTAAGCCGAATCTGAGACGCGGGAACAAACACGCGATAGGTGCCGAGCGCACCGATAAGTCCGCCCTTGATGTCCTTTTTGACGACCATTTCAAACGTTTCGCCGTTGCGAATTTGGTCGACAGCCTCGTCGGTTTTGCGCATCAAGTCGGCGCGGCGCTTGGAAAGCAATACGCAACCGCTGACGTCGTCACGCTTTTTGGTTACGATAGCCGTAATTTCCATGCCGACGGGATAATCCTCGGGATTGTACTCACCGTCGTCCGTGGCTTCCGTCTTATCGATAAAGCCGTCGTTTTTGACGCCTACGTTGACGCGAATACCGTCCGCATTAGCGGAAAGAACGGTACCGGTAATTGCTTTGCCCTCGCGTATAGCAACGGCTCCTTTGTTGATGGCTTCGAGAAATTCTTCGTTACTCGCTTCACCGAATTCTTGACCCATGTAAGTCTTTACCTCCATAATCGACTCGGTCGGAGTCGATGCCCCGGCGACGATACCTATCACGCCGCTACGGGGAAATTTAATATTTTTGAGTTCGTCAACGGATTGGATAAAATGCGTATCGGGATTTACGTCCGAGCACAAGTCGAAAAGCTTGTTTGTATTGGAGCTGGCGCGATCCCCTACGACCAAAATCGAGTCGCAGTTTTTTGCAAGTAAAACCGCCTCCTTTTGACGTTCATATGTAGTATAGCAAATCGTGTCGAAAATTTCAACTGTTTTTAATTGAATTTTGTTTATTTTTTCACATAGTTTTTTATATTTTTGTTCGTCGAACGTAGTTTGACACACAATACACAGCTTATCGTACGAACTAAGAACGCTTAAGTCGCTGTCAAAGTCTATCACCGTAGCCGTATTATCGCACCAACCGGCGGTTGCAATAACCTCCGGATGCGCCGCCTCGCCTATAATCACTATATGATATCCGTCGGCGTAACGTTTACTTACTATATCGTGTATCTTGGCTACGAACGGACATGTGGCGTCAACGACATGATAGCCCTTTTGAGCAATTTTATCGTAAGTAGCCTTGTCTGCGCCGTGCGAACGAATAATAACGCACCCGCTTTCGTCGCCGTTCGGTAGCTCGTCCACCGACTCGACTGTTTTCAGTCCGCGCGCGCGCAGATTATCTATAACCACCTTGTTATGCGTAACGTCGCCGAGCATGTACTGCTCGCCACCATAGCCGTTATTAAGCGCAAAGTCTACGGCACGCTTAACGCCGAAGCAAAACCCCGCGTTACTTGCTATGCGAACTTTTAGCATAAGCCCTTCTTGCCGCCTTGTACTCGCGCTTTAGCGTGCGCCGCTCTATCTTTACTTGCTTGTTGCGCTTTTTCCAGCCTTTTTGCGCTACCCATTCGTCAAGCTCGTCAAGCGTGTTTTGCATAGCTATACGAAACCGCTCTGTAGCCTCTTGCAAAGTAGCCTCGTCGGTGCGCTTGCCGTACAAATCGGATAGATCAACCGGATCGCCTACGCCCAAATAGTTGCGGCGAAACATCTTGCCTTTGTGGTGTATCACGTACGGTATTACTTGCGCATTGCCCTTTAGCGCAAAAAGCGCCGCGCCGGAATGTAGCGGTTGCAATTCCCTATTCACGCGATTGCGCGTGCCTTCCGGACAAATAGCCAGCGTATCTCCATCCTTAAGAGCGTTGATGCACGTGCGCATTGACGACAATTCAGGTTTATCTCTGTCCACGAACACGACGCCAATCGTTTGCATAAACCATTGCTGCGCTTTATTGCCCTTATTTTCTTTTTTTGACAACGCGCGCTTAAGCCCGCCGGGCAAACCGAAGTAAACGTACAATATATCCATCCATGACAAGTGGTTGGATATTACTATCTGCCCGCGCTCATACTTTTTGTACTTATACTTGTTCATAACCTTGCGAGGAAACAATACCGCCGCTATAGGCGTCAATAATATCTTTAAAAACCAATACCAAGCTCTCATGACTAATCTCCGTTGACGGCGGCGCAAATGTAGTCCGCAACCTCTTGCGCCGTCATATCGTCGGACATGATTTCCATCGCGTCTGCCGCGCGCTTTAACGGCGCTATGGCGCGAGTGCTATCGTTGCGGTCGCGCGTTATTACGTCGCTCAGCACTGCCTCGTACGTTACGGCTTGACCTTTTGCGGTAAGCTCGTCAAACCTACGCCGTGCGCGTTCATCTGCCGACGCCGTCAAAAAGAATTTATATTCGGCGTTAGGCAATACTACAGTGCCTATATCCCGACCGTCCAAAATGACAGAGCTTTGCTCTGCAATGCCGCGCTGAAGTCCGAGCAGTTTTTGCCGCACGAACGGTATTGCGGAAACTGCCGACGCCGCCATAGATACCTCGGGCGTGCGTATTTTGGAGGAAACGTCCTCGCCGTCCGCAATCACCGATTGCACACCGTCATGGTAAACTATATTTACACCGACGTCCTTTATGCACTGTTCCACCGCGCCGCCGTCGTTTACATTCACGCCGTTTTTAAGGCAAACGTATCCGAGCGTACGGTAAAGCGCACCGGTATCAAGGTACGTTATATTCAGCGTTTTTGCGACAAGCTTAGCTACGGTGCTTTTGCCAGCGCCGCTCGGTCCGTCAAGCGCTATCGCATATATATCTGCGCTCTTTTTTACGCCGTTCTTAGTGTTTTGCGACGCCGCAGCACCGCGTGTTAAAACCGTATTACCCATTATCCTCTTCCGCAACGCTTACACCCGCAACGTAACCGGTAGCAAGCGCAATGTGAAAATTATATCCGCCGGTAAGCGCGTCCACGTTCAAGACTTCGCCGCCAAAGTACAGCCCGCGCGATATACGCGACTCCATAGTCTTTGGATTGACTTCCTTAACGTCCACGCCGCCGTTAGTGACAACCGCGCGATTGAACCCCTCGTTGCCGATAATCGTAAGCTCGAACGACTTAATTACCTCGACGATGCGAGCGCGCTGTTTTTTTGTTACGGAATTGACCGGCAAGCTACCGTCAACTCCCGACTTTTCTATTATAAACGGAATTACCGATTTTGGCAAGAGTAAATCGAGTGCATTTTTAAATTGTTTATTTAGTTGAGTACCAAAGTCGCGCAACAACCGCGCGTCAAGCTCCTCATGCGTAAGCGCCGGCTTAAAATCTATATAAATTCGGTACGGAAATTTATCCCGAGCAACGTACGCCGACAGCGTAAGCGCAATAGGCCCCGATATGCCGCCACCGGTAATCATCAAGTCACCGAATATCGGCTTTACGCTTTGCGTGCGTACGCTTACGTTTTTCAGTGTAAGGCCTTCGGCTGCGGACAGATCCTCCTTTGTAAGCAACGCCACAAGCGACGGCATGGGCGCAATTACGTTATGCCCCAAACGCTTAACAATCGCATACGCACTGCCGTCCGAACCGGTCTGCGGATAGCTCATTCCGCCGGTACACAATACTATTCGATCGAAACGCTCCTCGCCGTTCGCGCTTATCACGGTATAACCGTCGTCCGTGCGGACTATATCTTTCACTTTAGCGTTCAGTTTGATTACGGCACCGTTGTTTTCGGCGTACCGACTTAGCGCCTTAATTACGTCGCTCGCTTTGTCAGACTGCGGAAAAGCGCGTCTACCGCGCTCGACCTTGGTTTTGCAACCGTTATTTTCCAGCAAATCGATGGCGTCATACGGCGTGAACTTGGAAATTGCAGAACGCAAAAATGGAGAATTTGTTACCACGTTTTGCAAAAACGTTTGGTTGTCGCAAACGTTTGTAAAATTGCACCTACCCTTGCCGGTAATATATATCTTTTTTCCGACCTTTTCCATATGGTCGAATACGGTAACGGAACAGCCTTTTGCACTGCCGGCGGCCATCAATCCCGCCGCGCCACCGCCTATTACCGCGATTTTCATAGCAAAAATCCGTCCTCGCTCATAGCTTTAAGCGCGGTATAGTCCGTTCTATCCAATAGAAGCGGCGTTATTGTTACGTACCCGCGCGCACACCAATACTCGTCGTTATTCTCGCTTAGCTCGGAAAAGTCGCGCGAACCTTCTATGTTGATAGCACCGTCGCCTACCAAAACGTACTTATCCTTGTAAGTGACTTGTGTGTTCATTTTGGTAACCTTAACGCCGATAGGCTTGCCCTTAGGAAAGTTAATATTAAGCAAACTTTTTGGCGGAAGCGGAATCGCAGTAAGCAAATCTATATTCTTTTTGACGAACTCGGCGCACAGCTTAAAGTCGTCGGCCGTGGCTTGATAATCGTCAAGCGAAAGCGCAATGGCGCGGTAACCGAGATGCGCCGCGTCCGACGCGGCCGACACCGTGCCCGAATACCAAACGTCACTGCCCAAGTTACGGCCGTTGTTAATGCCGGATATTACGAGATCGGGCTTGGGAAACAATAACGACAACGCCGTCTTAACGCAATCCACCGGCGAACCGCTCACAGCGTACGTCTTGTAGCCGTAATCGGAAACTTCAAAGTGCTTGAGCGCGTTCGCGCCGATAGTGATTGAATGCGAAGCGGCAGAACGCTGCGAGCTGGGCGCGACGACTGCTATATCGTGTTCGCTTTTAAATAAATCGGCGACGGCATGCAATCCTACCGAATCGTAGCCGTCGTCGTTTGTAAAGAGAATTCTCATATGGGTTGTACTTTGTTATCCTTGTCGTAAATAGCTTTGTCTATGCCATGCAACTTAGCTTCGCGTTTTTTAAAGAATGGAATAGCAAGCTGCGGGAACAGTGCGTAAGTAAGCACGTCCTCTTCTTGTATGGCGTACTCCTCGATTTCCTTTTTGTATGCATCCAATTCCGGCTTGATATTGTCGGCCGGTCTGCACGTAATGCGCAGAGTATCACCGATAATCTTTTTGATAATTTCCTTGGACGGCTCAACCGGCAGCTTGCCGTACTCGCCCGCTACGACGCCTTTGGTTTCCTTGGTTACGGTTTTGTAACGTTCGCCGCTAAGCACGTTAAGCACGGCTTGCGTGCCCACTATTTGCGAGGACGGCGTTACGAGCGGCGGATAACCCATATCGGCGCGCACGCGCGGAACCTCCTCCAAAACCTCAGTAAGACGGTCCGAAGCGTTTTGCTGTTTGAGCTGACTGATAAGGTTGCTCAACATACCGCCGGGGACTTGATATATAAGCGCGTTGACGTCAACCTTAAGTACTTTGGGATTAAGTATGCCGTCGGCAGTAAGGCGTTCCGCAACGTTGCGGAAGTACACTGTGCATTTGTTAAGCTTATCCAAATCCAAACCGGTGTCGTACTGCGTGCCTTGAAGCGACGCAACCAACGATTCGGTTGCCGGCTGACTGGTGCCGTTGCCGAGCGGCGACAACGCCGTATCCACTATATCGCAACCGGCCTCGATAGCCTTAAGGTTGACCATATCACCTGTACCGGCGGTATTATGCGTGTGCAAGTGCAGAGGGATTTTTACCTTTTCCTTAATGCGCGAAACAAGCTCGTAAGCAGTGTACGGCAACAAAAGATTGGCCATATCCTTAATGCAAATAATATCCGCGCCCATTTTTTCGAGCTGAACGGCCAAATCGACGAAGTAGTCTATAGTATGTACCTTGCTCGTGGTGTAGCAAAGCGCCGCCTCCACCGTGCCGCCGTACTTTTTGGTGCTGTCAATAGCTTGCTTCATGTTGCGAATGTCGTTAAGCGCGTCGAATATACGGATAATATCCACGCCGTTCTTTAGCGACAGCCGACAAAACTCGTCCACTACGTCGTCGGCGTAATGCTTGTAGCCGAGAATATTCTGACCGCGGAAAAGCATTTGCAGTTTGGTGTTGGGTATCGCCTTGTTAAGTGCGCGAAGTCGCTCCCACGGGTCCTCGTCCAAGTATCTGAGGCAAGAATCGAACGTGGCGCCACCCCACGCTTCCAGCGCGTAAAATCCCACTTCGTCCAGTAGCTTTGCGGCGGGCAACATTTCGTCCGTGCGCATACGCGTTGCGGCTTGTGATTGGTGCGCGTCGCGCAATATGGTTTCCATTATTTTAACTTTGCTCATAATACAACTCCGATAGCAAACCGATTTTAAAAATGATTTTAGAAAATAGCAAGCAGTACGCCCGCGGCAACGGCCGAACCTATAACGCCCGCGACGTTAGGCCCCATTGCATGCATAAGCAAGTAGTTGTTGGGGTCTTCCTTTTGCGCGACAGTCTGCGACACTCTCGCCGCCATCGGAACTGCCGAAACGCCGGCACTGCCTATTAGCGGATTGATCTTGCCGTGCGACAACAGACACATAAGCTTGCCCATAAGCAATCCGCCTACCGTGCCCATAACGAACGCAAATAAGCCGAGCACAACTATCTTTAACGTATCGAGCGCCAAAAACTCAGTACCGACAGCCATAGAACCGACGCTTATGCCGAGGAATATAGTTATGGCGTTCATAAGCCCGTTACTCGCGGTTTGCGACAATCTGTCCGTAACCATACATTCCTTTAGCAAATTGCCGAGCATGAGCATGCCGAGCAACGGCAACGAGTCGGGCAATATAAGTCCGCACACCAGCGTAACCACTATGGGGAAAACTATCTTTTCGCGCTTAGACACAGGACGAAGCTGCTCCATACGTATGGCGCGCTCCTTTTTGGTGGTAAGCAACTTCATAATAGGCGGCTGAATAATCGGAATAAGCGCCATATACGAATACGCGGCAACGGTAATTGCGGAAAGCATGCCGCTGCTTACGCCCATTTTGGTAGCGACGTATATGGACGTAGGGCCGTCCGCGCCGCCTATTATTGCGATAGCCGCAGCTTGAAAACCCTCGAAGCCCAAACACATTGCCCCGAACAGCGTAATGAATATGCCAAGCTGTGCCGCCGCGCCCAAAATAAAGCTTTTGGGATTGGCAATCAGCGGCCCGAAGTCCGTCATTGCGCCTATGCCCAAAAAGATTATGGGCGGGAAAATAACCCATTTTACGCCGCGAGTGATATAATAGAAAAATCCGCCGGCGCTCGTTGTAAGGCCGGTTTCGGCGTCGATAACCGGATTTTTCATTAAAATCTCGTACGAACCTGGTATATTGATCAAAAGCATACCAAACGCTATGGGCACGAGCAATAACGGCTCTTTTTTCAGTCCTATACCGACGAACAGCAAAACGCACGCAACGGCAAGCATTACGTAGTTTTGCCACATAAACTGTCCGCCCAATACCGACTGATTAAGACCGGTGCTCTCCCATAGGTTTTTGAGCATTCCGACAAAATTCATTGGCTCACCCTACTTTATGTACGCGAGTATAGCGCCGGTATCGACGTTGTCGCCCTTTTTAACGACGTACGTAATTACGCCTTCAGCCGGCGCATTTACGTCGTTTTCCATCTTCATAGCTTCCAAAACGACAACCTTCTCGTTCTTTTTAACGGTATCGCCGTCTTTGTGCGCAAGGCTCAATATGAGTCCGGGCATGGGCGCCTTTAGAGGTGTGCCTTCGCCTACCACAGGCTTGACGGCGGGCGCGGTAGCTGCGGCTGCTACCGGCGTTGCGGTAGCGGTGCTTTCGCCTCCCACTTCCTCTACGTCTACCGAATAGGTTTTGCCGTTTACTGTTACGTTGAATTTACGCATATAATCCTCCGAAATACGATTACTGTTGATTTTTATTTTTTGCGCACTATGCGCTTAATTACGAACTCCGGCGCTTCGCCGTCTTGCGACTCCGACTGCAACACGCACGTTATTGCCGCGGTTATAGCGGCAACAAGCTGCTCGTCTGTTTCGTCGTCGGTGCTTTGCGGCTGAGTGACGGCGGATTTTTTCGCCTTTTGCTTATTGAACGGCTTTGACTGGAATATAAAACCGGACAAATAAAATATACCTACCAGCAATGCAAGCACGATCAATACTATTACAAAGCCTATAACGGCATATAGCGCACCTTCGGCAAGCGTTATTTTTCCGGCAGATAACAAAAACATGCTCATTATTTACTCCACGTGCGCAAGAAGCGCGGCTATCAAGTACGAACGCGTATGATTAGGTTCGATAACGTTATCCAAATATCCGTCCTTAGCAACGACGAGTGCCGCGCAGTTTTCCCCACCGTATGATTTGGCGAGCTTTTCGGCCGTTTTGTCCTTGTCCTTTGCGGACTTAATTTCGTCGGCGTACAATAGCCTTGCCGCCGCTTCCGATTCCAAAGCGCCTATTTCCGCGCTGTCCCAAGCAATTTTATACTCCGCGGGTGCGACGAGCGCTGTGTACGCGCCGCCGATAGCCTTGCCGTAAACTACAGAGAATATATCGACGCCGAGCGAATTGACTTGATATATAAGATTGGACATTTCGCGAATAAGCGCATGGTCAGCCGCACACTGTTCGGTACCGACGCTGTTTACCATAAACACGACCGGCCGCTCTGCGTTTTCGCAAACGTTCAAAAACTCGCTTATCTTTATGCACGCGTCGTGCGTAATGCGCTCGCCGTCGGTAGCCGCAACCACTACGCCGACCGAAATATCGGCAAGCGTGGCAAATCCGGTCTTTACGGTAGGCGCGTATTCGGCACGCAGCTCCAAAAAGCTGTTTTTGTCAAACACTTCGGAAATTATGGTCTCCGCCTTAGCTCCGGCCTTAAGCCCTTTGCAAACGCGGTTTACGTCGTCGCCGCTTTGTTTTTCGCCTTGGAACACCGCAAGACAGTTAGCAACTTGCCGACGAAGCTCTTTGTCGGTCTTTACGATTTGCGTAACTATACCGTTTTGCGCCGCCGTCTTAGCCGCACCTACAGTCTTGGCGTCAATACCCGCTTTGCCGGCAATAACTATCGGCGAAGCTGAAGCTATAACGCCGGTATCGTAAGCTATAACGAAATCGCTTATGCCTGCAACGTACGACGAAATGCCGAGGTTATTGCCCTTGATAACGGTTATAACCGGAACGTCGCCGTATGCCACGGTGTAAGCGCGCAGTATAGATCCGTATCCCTCGAGTGCGCCTATGCCTTCGGCAAACCGTGCGCCCATAGTGTCCCACACGGCTACAAGCGGCTTGCCCATGCGCACAGCGTTATTGATGGTGCGTACTATCTTTTTGGAATTGGCTTCGCCGATTGCACCCTTCATTGTTTTGCCGTTTACTGCAAAAATGCAAACCGGCGTATCGTCTACCGAAGCGAACCCACTTACTACTCCGTCGCCGGCAGTATCGTCGACGGAAGAACTAATAAACGCGTCCGTTTCGACGAATGACTTATCGTCGACGAACGCGTTCAAAAAATCTGTTAGGTTTTTATTTGCCGCGGCAAGCGCGGTTTTGGCGTTTTTTAACGTTTCCATTCAAGCCTCCAAATTCTACCATTTACATTATATCATTATGAATAAAAAAACTCAACGAATACAAGCGTAATTTTTAAAATAAATTAAAATTCTCTATTTTAACGATTTAAGATGCGCTTCCTCGCGCGAGTTCAAGTACCGCCACTCCCCACGCGACAGCCCGCCAAGCCGTATACCCGCTATTGCGGTACGCTTTAAAAACAACACGCGACGACCGAGCGATTCTATCATGTTTTTAATTTCGTGATTTTTACCTTCTGTAACAGTTATTTCCAGCTTGGTCTGCTTTTCGTCCTTTTCCACCACGGCAACGCGCGCGGGCGCATACTTAACGCCGTTATACTCCACGCCACTACGCAACCGCTTAAGCTCCATATCGGTCGGCTCGCCCTCCACGCGCACGCTGTACACCTTTTGCACCATGTTTTTGGGGTGCGCTATTGTGTTGGCAAGCTCGCCGTCGTTGGTAAGCAGTAGCAACCCTTCCGTGTCGTAGTCCAGTCTGCCCACGGGAAAAACCCGTTCTCTTATCTTAACGAAATCGAGAACGGTCTTTCTGCCCTTTTCGTCGCTGGCTGTACACACGCAACCCTTAGGCTTGTTGAGCATTACGTAAACCTTGCGCTCGGAAAGACTGACGGATTTTCCGTCAACCTCCACGTAATCGCCGTCCTTAACGTCGGTTGCAAGGTCGGTAACGACCTTGCCGTTTACCTTAACTCTGCCGTCGGTTACCAATTTTTCGCATTTGCGACGGCTGTCCAAACCACAGCCGCTTAGATACTTGTTAATACGCATAACTTGATTTTAAACCTTTTTAGGCAAAAAATCAAGTGTTTAACTGCCAATGCCGCTAATTACGACTAAACGCGCAGTCCATAAGCCGCATGCATTCCTCAAACATATCACCGCAGTTAAGAACCGTACAAATGTACGTCTTGCCGTCGCGCGTGGCGGACGACACCAAACACCTACCGGAATGCCGAGTGTAACCGGTTTTTATACCGTTGCCGCCCTCGTAATTGAACAAAATCTTATTCTTGTTGGGAAAGTTGCGTTTGTAGTCGTGACCGTAATACGGCGTAGTATGGCGCTTGGTAGACACTATTTCTCTAAACAACTCGTTTTGCATTGCGTAATACGATATTGCGCAAAGATCGCGCGCCGTAGTGTAATGGTCCTCATGATGCAAGCCGTGCGGATTGGCGAAATGTGTGTTTTCAGCCCCCGCTCTTTGCGCGGTTTCGTTCATCATTTGCACGAATCCGTCCACACTGCCGCCGACGATAATAGCAAGCGCCACCGCACAATCGTTGCCAGACTGAAGCATAAGTCCGTACAGCAAATCGCGCACGGTCAGCATTTCGCCCTTTTGCAAGTACAGCGACGAGCCTTCCACGCCAACCGCCTCATCGGGTATAGGCATAGGTATATCCAGAATAGTCTGGTTTTCTATAACGGTAATGGCCGTACAGATTTTTGTCGTACTGGCCGGCTCCCTTTTTGCGTCGCAGTTTTTGGAATAAATGAGCTCGCCGGTATCGCCGTCCACAAGCGCCATTGCAGCGGCAGAGCTATTAACCGCCGTACCGCCGGCCGTAACTACCGCGTCGGCACGCGCGCACGTTGCCGCACAGCATATTGCCGCAAAAAGCGCGCAACAAACTACTATCAATACTCTTTTCATTTTTTCTTTTTCCCAAACAGCGAGCCGACTACTTCCGGCACGGTTTCCACAACCTTATCCAGCATGCTTTTACTGCCGACGTTAAGCATTCGGACCGACTTGCCGTCGCTTACCAAAAAGCATACCGGCGCCACGCTCATACCGGCGCCGCTAGCGCCGGCAAACGGATATTCGTTTTGTTGTTTTTGGCAATACTCGCCGCCGCCGGTAACGATACCTATGCTTATTTTGCTTATAGGCACGACAGTAGTTCCGTCGGGCATTACTATCGGGTTACCGACTATTATATCGGCGTCGGTTAGCGTGCGCATTTTTCCGAACGCACTGTCCATAATGCGCTCAATCGGGTGCTCGGTTCGTTCACTCGGTAACATTCGCATAACTTCTCCTTTTGCCGATGTGCGCAAGCCTATCGAAAACGACGCAACATACGGCAAAGATAATATCTGCAAAACTTATCGAAAATATGCCGAAAAAATCGAAAATCAAAATCTCAGCGTCATAACACGGTTCTATCGTACCGCCGTCGCCGGCAAAACCGAAAAACGCGCAAAATTGTGCATACGCAATACGCAGCAATCCAACAGCCATGCCGTCGGCCGCGGCGTCGCCGGTGCCGATTTTGGCGTATAGGTTTGCCGTCCTTACGCATACCGATTTTACTATCGCTATCGCGCAGTCCTTTAAAAAGCCTTTAACTCGGCTTTGCTTACCGCCGCTATCTCGTTCCTCTCGCTCGCCTTGCTCGTCGCGCTCGTCATTACGTTCGCCGCCGTTCAACAACCGCTTTACGTTTAGCTTTTTGCCGAACATAGGAATAAAAAAAAGCTTGACGGAAATTTTGCCGACGTTATTATCGGTATTTACGCCGACCTTTACTGCGAACGGAATAGGCAAAGCTATTATATGCAAAATAATAATGGCAAGCACTAAGTATACCATGTCCTTAGTGTTTGCCACTTACAAAACAATTATAATTTGAATCGAGCAAATTAGTTGTCGCCCTCGTCAACCTCTATTTTTACGACGTCCTCGCCTTGCAAAAATTCGGGCGTTTCCTCGTCGCCTTCCTCTTTTTTGTCGAATCTATACAAGCCCTCCTCTGTAGGCTCGGGCGAAGCTTCCTCTATCTGCTTAATTTGGTCGAGCAACGCGTCGCGGTTGGGCAAGTCGTAAATATCCTCTATGCCGAACTTGCGCAAAAACGTTTCGGTAGTGCCGAACAACAACGGCTTGCCAATCGCGTCCTTGCGTCCGACGATCTCTATAAGGTTGTTTTTTAGCAACGCTTGAATAGCGTAGTCGCAGTTTACTCCGCGAATATTTTCTATTTCCAACCTCGTAACCGGTTGACGGTACGCAACTATGGACAACGTTTCCATAGCCGGATTAGACAACGCTTTTTCCTTGATAGGATTAAGCACTACCGATAGGACTTCCGCGTAGTCGGGATTGGACGCAAGCTGAAGCTTGCCGTTGTAGCTGATAATCTGTATACCGGATTCCCTGTCGTACTTTTTTTGTAGCTTTTTTACGGCGGCGGTAACCTCGCTCTTTTGCAATTCCAGCTGTTCGCAAATATCGGAAATTTTAAGTCCGTCACCCGATACGAACAAAAGCGCTTCCAGTATGTTATCTATTTTTTCAATCTCCAGCATTTTCTTCCGGTCTCCTCTTAACTATTGTAATAGTAGCAAAAATATCCTCTTGGCGTACGCCCACCTCTTGAACCTTAACAAGCTCGAGCAACGCCGAAAAAGTAGTAACGATCTCGCCGATAGTGTAATCCTCGTCAAACAGCTCGTCAAACGTGCATTGCTCTACTATCTTAAACCGCTCGCGTATAAACTCTTTCTTTTCCTCGACGGTAAACGGATCGCGCTCTATCATTTTGACTTTGTGCAGCTGTTGACGTTCTCCTATCTTGTCGAACAGCTTTTTAAGCGCGTTCATAAGTCCGTTGGTGGTCATATCTTTCAGTATAAGCCTCGGCGTGCCAACAGTGTCGTCGGGTGCGCGGAAATGCATGTCCAGTATCTCTTGCTCGCGCATTTTTTCCGCCGCTTCCTTGTACAGCTTGTATTCCTTGAGGCGCGTAATAAGCTCTTGCTCCGGATCCTCCTCGTCTTGCTGTAAAACCGGTTCCTCGATTTTTGGCAACAGCCTTTTGGACTTGATTTCGAGCAACGTTGCCGCAACGACTATAAAGTCCGACGCCTCCTCCATGTCAAGCTCGTCAATGCCCTCCATAGCCTTTAAATACTGATCGGTTATGTCGGAAATGAATATATCCTCTATATCTATTTTTTCTATCTTGACGTAATGCAACAGCAAATCGAGCGGTCCGTCAAAATCGGACAGCACTACGCGAAAGCTTTTGGAAGATTCCTCTTCCTCGGCAATTTCCACAACTTCGTCTTTTTTGCCCATGACCACTCCTTTTTAAGTTTAGTATATCGGCACCATAAGCTGCCAAAACTGTATAAACCAGTTTGACAAATGCCCGCTGAAAAAGTTTAGATACGTTCCCAATATATCCAGATACCCGAACCAGCTCGGCAAGTTGGCCAAGTTTTCCGTAGCCGTGGATACGATAAAGCTAAGCCCTACCAGTCCATACAGAATTAAACGTCCTTTGTTGGGCAAAAAGCACAAAACCCAATTCCCGGGTTCCGAAAACGTT
>JAIDCZ010000006.1 GCA_029055565.1 Clostridiales bacterium | reverse complement strand
GATTGCAAACGTCGTAACCGGAATCTGTGCGATAGTCGCGTCCAATAAGAAAGCAAAAATATTAAAATGGATTCCGATAGTGGCTATGGTGGCGGACGCCGTCGTTATACCGGCCAACGCGATTGCGCTTGCGTGCGGCGCGTATTTGCTATACACGGAAGTCAACTGGCTTTCAGTCTTGATTTTTATAGTAGCGGTGTGCGCGATAACGCTTGCGATAGCCGGCCTCGCGCTTGGCGTAATACGAATAACAAAGCGGGATTTTAACCGTAAATAAACAGCAGAATATAAAAGCCGCTCGGAGTTTGTCCGTGCGGTTGTTTCGTATGAACGGTTTACGTGCTCCAAAACGTTATGTTACGCTCTATCGTCGTCGTCCAATATTACCGCGCCGTCAACGTTGCGGAGTATTGATACCTCGCCGGCGTCCACGGCGACGGTGGCGTTGCCTATGCGCACGATAAGCGAGCCGTCGTCGGCTACTTGCTCGGCGTAGCCGCGTACTGTCAAGCCGTTGTGTGTAAACTCCACGATTCTGCCGACGTTGATACAAAGATTGCCGTAGCGCTCGCTGTCGAAGGTTGCAATGGCCGCGCGCTTAAGCATTCGGAGCAATCCGGTTATGAACGCCGAAGCGCGTGATATTGGCGCTTGCATAGATATTGCTATATCGCCGAGGCCGGCTTTTTCCAAGTCCTTGGGATTGGTGGCGTAGTTGATGCCTATGCCGATAAGGTATTCGGCCTTGCGCACGGACTTGCACAAAATGCCCGCAACCTTTTTGTCGTACAGCATGACATCGTTTACCCATTTGATTTTGGTGTCCAGTCCGAGCACGGCTTGAATGGCGTCGTGAACGGCAAGTCCCACGGCGGGGGTAAGCGTGTGCGGGTTGACGTAAACGCCTTGTACGCGCATAACGATATACAGTCCGCCGTCGGGGCAGAAAAAGGTGTGGTCGCCTCGGCCGACGCCTTTAGTTTGGCGTTGTGCTATTATCACGTCGTGCTTGCCGATTTCGTCAAACGTGGACTCGCAAGTATCGACGAATTTTATATTCAGTCCCGTGTGCAAACGAATAAATTTTTCGTTGAGTATCATAATCGTATTGTAATATATAAATAATAAAAAATCAAGTTTTTTGGTAATACAAATATTAAAAGTCGCGCGTAAAAGGGTTGATATTTATTTAAAAATAGTTTACAATATGTGGTAACGAATACGATAGGAGAATTGTATATGAAGCAAAACGTTTTCGACACGCTTGAAGCCCGCGGTTTTATTAAGCAAACTGTGTACAAGGACGACTTGTACAAACTTTTGGGGTCGCAGTCGGTCACGTTTTATTGCGGATTCGATCCTACGGCCGACAGTCTGCATATAGGTCACTTTATTCCGCTTATGGCTATGTCCATCATGCAAAAGGCGGGGCACAAGCCCATCTTGCTCGTTGGCGGCGGCACGGCTATGATAGGCGATCCGTCCGGTCGTAACGATATGCGGCAAATGATGACGCGCGAAACGGTGCAAAGCAACGTGGATAAAATCAAACCCCAGCTCGCGCGGTTTTTGAGCTTTGAGGGCGAAAACGCGGCGGTTATAGTAAACAACGCCGACTGGCTGTGCAAGCTCAACTATATAGACTTTTTGCGCGATTACGGCGCGTATCTGTCCGTAAACAAAATGCTCACCGCAGATTGCTTTAAAACGCGGTTGGAAAACGGCTTGAGCTTTTTGGAATTCAACTACATGCCTATGCAAGCGTATGACTTTTTGCGGCTTTTTACCGACTACGGTTGCATACTGGAGATCGGCGGCAACGACCAGTGGAGCAATATGCTGGCCGGCGCCGACTTTATACGCCGCGTGGCGCGCAAGGACGCGTATGCACTTACTTGCTCGCTTTTGGAAACCAAGGACGGCAAAAAGATGGGCAAGACCCAAAAGGGCGCGCTGTGGCTTGACGCCGATAAAACCACGCCGTACGAGATGTACCAGTACTTCCGCAACGTGGACGACGACGACGTGGAAAACTGCTTGCGGCTGATTACTTACGTCGATTTGGACGAGATTAAGGAGCTGTGCGCCCACCGCGACGAGCGTATAAACAACGCCAAAAAGCGGCTTGCGTACGAGGTGGTTAAGATTATCCACGGTGAGGCGGCGGCTATTGACGCTCAGGCCAAGGCGCAAGCGGCGTTTGAGGGCGGCAGTGCCGAAATGCCTACCGTAACCGTAAACGCCAACGCCGAAAGCGGATTACTGGACGTCATGGTGGCGTGCAAGGTGTGCGCGTCCAAGGGCGAAGCGCGGCGGCTCATAGAAGGCGGCGGCGTTAAGATAGACGACAAAAAGGTGGACAACGTTACCGGCAAGATTGGCGACTACGCAACCGGCAACGAATTCGTTTTGTGCAAGGGCAAAAAGGTTCGCCTAAAAGTAATAATGCAATAATGATAGTTTGCGTAAACGAGGGCGAATACGAGCTCGTTATCAAAAAGTCGCGGTTTATAGCAATATCGCGACATATCGAAACGCGCGACGACGTTAAGCCGATTATCGACGCGCTAAAGGCCGAACACGTGGGTGCGCGGCATGTTTGTTACGGCTATATCGCCGACGAAAAGGGCGACGACTTCGGTTACGACGATAACGGCGAGCCGACCGGTACGGCGGGCAAGCCGATATATTCCGCACTTGCGGCAAGCGACGCGCGAAAGACGTGCATAGCCGTAGTCAGATACTTCGGCGGTATTAAGCTGGGTGCGGGCGGGCTGACGCGTGCCTACCGCCAGAGCGCGGCCGACCTTATAGCGCAAGTGGGCGTAAGCAAGGCGGAAAAACAGACGGCAATAGAAGTATGTTGTACTAACGACGCGTACAAGCGCGTAAGCGCCGTTTTGCGCGGCCTTAGCGGCGCGATTGAACAAATACGCTACGAAGCTTCCGTGTCGTTTACGGCGGTACTGCCGACCGAAAACGCGGGTGAATTGACTAATACTTTGGACGGACTAAAAGCCGAGTATAGAATATTGGGCGAGCGTTACGCATCCGTGCAGTAGTGCGCGGCAAGCCGACTGTATGCGGGGAATTTATGCAAGCTGAACAGATTATCAAGCAAATAAAAAGCGTGTGCGGACTGGAAGTGAGCGCAGTCCCGACGCCAAAAGATATGCCGAGCGGCGGCGTTTTGCGCGACGAAAAAAACGGTCGTATAGTTTTTTCGGTCGCGAAGGACGGCAGAGCTTATACGTTTGGCATGCGCTGCAACGGCGACGGCGATATGGTTACCGCGGCGCTTGCGCGCGAGTACGTTATAGGCTTGTTGGCCAAAGCTCCGTCAGATCCGTTGGCTGAATTTTTACGCGGGGCGAGCGCCGTGCCGCAAGGCGTGCATGTCGGCAAGTCCGACTACTTCGTGTTTGCGGTGTACGGCGAGGCCGGTAATCACAACGTTACCGAATACCTTGCCACAATGGCCGACGAGTGCGACTTCGTAGTCGACATGTCGGAGGGCATTACCGCGTTTTGCAAGGTGTCGGACAACGATACAGACTACTGCTCGGCGGGCGAGTTTGCCGCGGTGCTTAAGGAAAATCTTTCCGAGGAGCTGAAGGAGCGCTTGAAAATAGGCGTGGGCGGGGTTGCTCACGGCGTGTCCGAATTGCCCAAGTATTACGCGTATGCAAAAGCCGCGCTTATAGGCGGCGCGGAATTCGATCCGTTGAGCGACGTATATTCATACAAAGAGTACGCGCTGATTAAGTCCTTGTCGACGCTGACTGCGGCGGACAAGGAGCGGTACGTAAAGACGGTATTGGATAGATCGTACCGCGAGGTGCTTTCCGATCCCGAGCTTATGACGGCGGCTGACGCGTTCATTAAGCATTCGCTAAACATATCGGAGGCGAGCCGAAGCATGTACGTTCACCGCAATACGCTCATTTACCGACTGGATAAAATAGAGCGGTTGACCGGACTTAACATACGCAACTTTAACGACGCAATGACGTTCCGTATAGCGTGCTTGGTTTACAAGATGTTATGAGCGTGCTTTCGTGCCGAAGTATTTGATAATAAGCCCGAGCGTTTGGGCGGGGATTAGCTTTTTGAGCGTCGCGTACAAGTCGATACGCGGCGCTTTTTGATTGTTTTCGTACATCTGCGACAGTAGCGTCGTCAGCGCCGACGGATCGGGGTTTTCGGTAAGCTTTAGCAAGGCTTGTTCCTTTTCGCCCAGCTTGCCCTTAAGCAACAGAGGAAGCATTTGTTTAATATCCATAAATAACTCCTTGGGTAACTTTATTCGTCGGTCGTTCATACAATATTGCGTGGAGGATATTTTTTATGCGCAGTATTAGGGATTTCGGGCGTGACGGCGGCAAAGCCGATACTTCTACCTTGAAGGATGACGTGCAAGCGGTTGCGTCCAAGTACGCGGGGCGTAGCGAGGAGGAGCTTATGCGCGCGCTCAAGCAGAACGTAGCGGAAGCAAAGCGCAACGGAACGTTCTCCGTGGAGCAGTTGGACAGCTTCGTGGCATTCGTGTCGTCAAGCTTGGACGAACAATCGCGTAAGCGTTTGACGGCGCTCGTGGATATGATTAAGTCGGAATAGGCGTTTTTAGTCGCGCCTACTTGCTTATTTCGCGGATCGATTTGATAAAGAACTCAACCTCGGCGGCCGTGTTGTGGTAGGACAGCGACGCGCGCACGGCGCCGGTATCTATCGTGCCCAAATACGTATGGCACAGCGGTGCGCAGTGCAAGCCGCAACGCACGGCAATATCGTATTGCTCGTTTAGTATGTTGCCAACGGCGGCTGCGTTGACTTTGGCGAGGTTAAAGCATACGATGTTTGGTAGCGTGTTGTACTTGCCGTATATCTTGACTCCGTTTATTTTGCTTAGCTCGGTGCGCAGAAAGTCGCCGACCTCCGCAAGGTTGCGCGTTACGCTTAGCGGCTGTCTTTGGTAGTGCGTTATTGCCGCAATCAGTGCGAATATCGAATGCACCGGCAGAGTGCCGCTTTCAAAGCCTTCGGGGAAATCGGTGGGCTGTACGAGCGTGTGCGACGCCGTGCCCGTGCCGCCGAACCTATACGGCGTAAGTGGAGGGTTGCCGCGCACGCACAAGCACCCCAGTCCTTGCGTGCCATGTAAACCCTTGTGCGGGGAAAAGCATAGATAATTGCAGCCGATTTCGCGCATGTTCACGTTTAGGTAGCCGACCGACTGTGCGCCGTCTATTAGGTAGGGTATGCCATGGCGCTTGGCGATATTGCCGATTTGCGCGACCGGCGCTACGACGCCCGTTACGTTGGAGGCGTGGTTTACGGCTATTAAGTAAGTGTTGGGGCGAATGGCGTGTTCTATCTCGGCGGGGTCTATAACGCCGTGCGCGTTGGGTCGCACTGCGGTGTACGTTACGCCCATGCGCTTGCCCAGTTCGTGAATAGGGCGGAGCGTGCCGTTGTGTTCGTACACCGTGGTCACTATATGTCCGCCTTTTTTTGCCGTGCCGAATATGACGGCGTTAAGCGCGTCGGTACAGTTAAAGGTAAAGGCCGTATCGTCGCAAGCGGTCAGCTTTTTTACGGCCTTGCGCCCTTCGTACACTATTTGCGCGGCTTTGATGGCGGCGGAATGACTGCCGCGACCGGCGTTGGCGCTTAGGCTTTTCAGCGCGTATGCGTCCGCCTTCAGCACGCATTCGGGTTTGATCATGGTCGTTGCGGCGTTGTCGAAATAAATCATGACAGATAGCACTCCAAATTCATATAACGGAATAAGACCGTAAAAAAGACTGTTATTAGATAATGGCGAATTTTGACGGTTTAGAACTATTAAGAGGAAATTATAGCGTATGAATTACATTTTTTCGTTTTCTTCCCGCAATAGTGCAATACGGTTTTGCGACGCCGTGGCGGCGGCCGGCGGGCGAGCCAAGCTGGTAAACGCGCCCATACGAAGCGGGTCGGGCTGTGGACTCGCCGTCAAGTGCAGCGACTACAAGCTGTGCCAGACGGTGCTTAATTGCGGGCACTACGGGTACTTGCGGGAGATATACGAGTACGACGGAATGACGTATAAATCGTTATATAGGCAATCGAATTATTAAAATACCTTTACATTTATTCTTTATTGTGCTACAATGTACTCGAGCGAGTTTTATTCTTGCTTATATTTTCGTGCCTTAGTAGGAAAACCGCACCAAGTACTATGAATGAGCAATTACTCGAAAAACTGAAACAAACTTATCCCGACGCGTGCTGCGAGCTGGAATACGGCAACGACTTTGAATTGCTTATTTCGGTTATACTAAGTGCGCAGTGCACGGACAAGCGCGTCAATATAGTTACGCGCAAGCTTTTTGCCGTGGCAAACACGCCCGAGGCATTTTGCGATATGCCGCTCGAAACGCTTGAGGGGTATATCAAAAGCTGTGGGCTGTATAAGAACAAAGCGGCCAACATAAAAAAGTGTTGCGAGGACTTGGTAAAGAACTTTGGCGGCCAAGTGCCGAGGACGATGGACGAGCTGCTGACGCTTGCCGGCGTGGGCAGAAAAACGGCCAACGTTATGCTGAGCGTGGCGTTCGGTCAGCCGGCAATAGCGGTTGATACGCACGTATTCCGCGTTGCCAATAGGCTGGGACTTACGCGCGGCAAAACTCCGGACGAGGTGGAGCGTGACTTGTGCGCCGCGTTCAAGCCGGAGGACTACCGCGACGTACACTTTTTGCTGATTAGGCACGGCCGGGATTGCTGTAGGGCGCGCACGCCCGATTGCGAGGGGTGCGCCGTCAAGGAGCATTGTCCGCACGGAATATCGTATGCACAGCTTATTTAAGTAGGTTAATATGTTTATAGACAGAGCAAAAATTTATATCAAGGCGGGCGACGGCGGCGACGGCTGTACGTCGTTCTACACCGAAAAGTACGTGCCCAACGGCGGGCCGGACGGCGGCGACGGCGGCGACGGCGGTAGCGTTGTGTTCAAGGTGAACCCCAACGCGGCGTCGCTTTCCGAGTTTAGGTTCGGCAAGCACTACCGCGCCGAAAACGGCGCAAACGGCTCGGGCAAAAACCGCCATGGCAAAAACGGCGCCGACCTTGTGCTGTACGTGCCGCGCGGCACCGTACTGCGCGACGAGCAGTCGGGTGCTATTATTGCGGACATGTTCTACGACGGCGACAGCGTTACGGTGCTTAAGGGCGGCGTAGGCGGCAAGGGCAACGCGCGGTTCAAGTCGTCGCGTAGGCAAGCGCCGGGGTTCAGCCAAAAGGGCGAGCCGACCAAGGAGCGCTCCGTAATTTTGGAGCTAAAGACCATTGCGGACGTAGGCCTTGCGGGACTGCCCAACGCCGGCAAATCGACTTTGCTTTCCGTGCTTACCGGCGCTAATCCCAAAATAGCCAACTATCCGTTTACCACGCTTACTCCAAACCTCGGCGTGTGCTACGTGGACGAAAGCTCGTTTACCGTTGCGGACATTCCGGGGCTGATAGAGGGCGCGGCGGACGGCGCGGGACTCGGCCACAGATTTTTGCGGCACATAGACCGCACGCGCATAATAGTGCACGTCGTGGATATATCTACGGACGGCGACGCGGTCAAGGATTACGAAATAGTCAACAACGAGTTGTTTAGGTACAACAAGGAGCTGATGGACGTACCTCAGCTTATTGCGCTTAACAAGATAGACTGCGCGGACAAGGCCAAAATCAAGGACTTCCGCGCGCGCGTAAAGGGCGAGATTTACGAGATAAGCGGTGTTACGCACAGCGGCCTTAACGAGCTGTCGCGCGCAATAGCGCGTAGGCTGGCCACGCTTCCGCCGGCGGCGCCGATAGAGTTTGAGCCGTTTGCGTACGAGGAGGTCGATCCCAATTCCTACGCCATTACTCGCAGTGACGACGGAGCGTTCGTGCTAAGCGGCGCTATGATAGAAAAGCTTGCACGCACCGTCGTGCTGGACGACCGCGACAGCTTTATGTACTTTCAACGTCGGCTGGACGTTGGCGGCGTAACCAAGGCGCTCAAAAAGGCCGGTATTAAATCGGGCGATTTAGTCAGAATACTCGATACGGAGTTTACTTATGAAGAATAAAATTACCAAGATAGCAATATTCGGCGGCAGCTTCGATCCGCCGCACTACGGACATGTGGATATAGTCAAAAACTTGGAAAGGTATTTTGACCGCGTTATAGTTATGCCGTCGTACATTTCGCCGTTCAAGCCCGAACAGCAAGGCGATACGACGCGGTTTGCGTTGTGCAAAAAGATTTTTTCGTCGCTAAAGACCGAGGTCAGCCGCTACGAAATATCCAAAAAGGGCGTAAGCTACAGCGTGGAAACGGCGGCGTATTTTGCCAAGCGCGTTGAAGGTCAGCTGTACTGGGTTATAGGCAGCGAGGAGCTGGGTCGCCTTACCGAGTGGCACGATATAGATAAGCTCAAAACGCTCGTCACGTTCTATGTTGTCAACCGGCCCAACTACAAGCCCGACGATGATACGCTTAAGACCCTTAAAAAGCGCAAAATCAAAATCAAGCTTGCGCCGTTCGTAGGTATGGACGTTTCGTCCACCGAGGCGAAAATCGACATTGCGTTCGGCAGACCCAACAAATATTTGCCCACCGCTGTTTTCGACGCGGTGCTTAAGCATGGCACGTTCAATCCGTATGGAAAATACGTTCAAGCCTTGTACCGTTACGGCCTTCCGTCCAAGCGCATACGGCATATATACGGCTCGGCGGTGCGCGGCATGGAGCTTGCCAAGCTGTATGGCGCGTCGGTAAACGACGCCGTAATAGCGTGCATACTCCACGACGTGGCAAAGAACGAGGACCCCAACAAGTACGCTGACAAAATAGATATTTCGGAATATCCAGAGGACACCGTGCACGCGCCGATAGGTGCGTATATAGCGCAACAAGAGTTTGACGTTTCGGATGAGATAGCGCACGCAATACGCCTCCACTCCATGGCGGACGAAAACATGTCGTTGCTGGACGAAATAGTTTACCTTGCGGACAAGACCGAGCGCGGGCGTGCGTACAAAACGCTCGACTACGTGCGGTACTTGTGCGAGTACGATCGTTCGCTGGCAATGCAGTACGCACTTAACGAAATAAATTCGCTGGAATGGGCGGAGCACAACGAGTTTTCGCTTCGCGCCATAAATTACTACGAGCACATTTGCCACGGCAAGGAATATCCCGCCGCGCCCGAATATGCGCCGACAGTGGAAATTCCGTTGCCCGAATACGACATGGAGCAAGAGCCGCAACAAGAAGTGCCGACTGCACCCGAAAAGGTGATAAAACAATTCGTGCCGTCGGGCGACGAGATTAAGGATATAGCTACCGTTGCGGCGGTAGAGCTTAGCTTGCACAAGGCGCGCAACGTGGATATAGTCAGCCTTAACGGCAAGACGATAGTGGCGGACTACTTCGTCATAGCTTCCGCGTCGTCCAGTACGGCCGTAAAGGCGCTTATGGGTTACGTGGAGGACAAGCTGACCAAGCAGTTCGGCATAAACCCCAACAAGCGCGACGTAAATGCGGAATGGATAGCGCTCGATTACGGCGGCGTGATTATTCACATATTCACCGATAAAATGCGCGAGTTTTACAATATCGAACGGCTGTGGTCGGACGGACATAACGTCGAGCGTTACGAGGACTGATCAGTGCAATTCGAGGCCGATTTAATCAAATTATTACAGCGCGCGTCCAACGGATTTACCGATACTGTGTTTCTCGGCATTTCGCAGTTGGGTACGGAGCTTGCGTTTTTAGCAATAGCAGTCGTGCTGTACTGGTGCTTGGACAAGCGGTACGCGTACAGATTTTTCAACGTGTACATTTTGGGCGTTGCAATAACCAACTTTTTAAAGCTGGGCTTTAAGCGTACGCGCCCGTTCAACGCGTATGACGTGCGCAGTATAGGCGATCCGGAATCTACGTATTCGTTCCCATCGGGGCATACGGAAAGCATTTCGTCAATATCGACGCTTCTCACCATCAAGTACGGAAAAAAGAGCAAGGCCGTGCCTATAGTGTGCGTAGCTGCAACTCTGCTCGTAATGCTGTCGCGCATGTATCTCGGTCAGCACTATTTGTCAGACGTGTTTTGCGGACTTACCGTCGGTGTGTTTTGCGCGATAGCGTTCAACGCACTGCTGTCGCTGTTCGGTGACAAAGAGGAGCTGTTTATAATCCCGAATATTATCGTTTCGATAATAATCATATCAGTGCTTGCCAGCCTCGGCATGCTCAACAGCCCGAGCGGTGCCGATATACTAAAGGGCCTCGGTGCGTTTGTCGCGTTCGATATAGGCTACTTCGTGGAAAAGCGGTTCGTCAAGTACGACGTGGCAAGCAATAGACGTTGGTGGACGGTCGTACTGCGGCTGGTAGTGGGACTGGGCGTTGCGGTTGGCATACAGCAAGGCTTTAAGCTGTTTTTGCCCGAGAGTATTCCCATGCTTTATTGCTTTTTGCGGTACTTCATTATGGCGGCGTGGGCGGCGCTTGCGGCTCCCGCACTGTTCAAAAAGCTTAAAATATAAAAATAGGTGCGTATGCAAACTAAAACTTACGTGATAAAATCGCCCAAAAAGATGGAAGCGTTAGGCAAAAAAATGGCACGCGAGCTGTCTGGCGGTGATATAATTTTGTTGACCGGCGAGCTTGGCGCGGGCAAGACTGTGCTGTGCAAGGGCATAGCAAAGGGACTTAAGGTAAAGGCGCAAGTAGTTTCGCCGACATTTACCATAATGAACGAATATTTCGGCGCTTACAAATTTTGTCACTTCGACGCGTACAGACTGGAGAGTGCGGACGAAGCGGCGGAAGCGGGGCTTGCCGACTTTTTCGGCGCTGAGGACACCGTTTGCGCGGTCGAGTGGTGGCAAAACGTTAAGGATATGTTCGACGGCTGCCGCACGATCAAGATTACGATAAACAAGCTTGACGAAACTAAAAGAGAGGTAACGGTGGAAAAATGAAAAGCTATTTAATGATAGATACCGCCGAAGGTACTCGTGCGTTGCTGTTTAGCGGCGGCGAATACTATTACGACGAAAATTTGAAAAACGCCGGCTCGGAAACGCTTATGCCAATGATAGACGGCTTGCTGAAAAAGGCGGGCGTTGCGCTCAAGGATATAGATATATTCGGTGCGTGCGTAGGCCCCGGCTCGTTTACAGGACTGCGCATAGGCCTTACTACGATAAAAACGTTTTGCTATTCGCTGGGTAAGCCGTGCTTTGGCGTAAACAATTTGCGGCTCAATTCATATAACAATAACAGCGACAAGGTTATTTCGGTAGCCGACGCCGGCAACAAGGTGTGCTACGTTGCGCGGTTTGACGGAGACAAAACCGTGGACTCCGCGACGTGCATGACGCTTGACGACGCGCTTAAGCTGGTAAATGCGCACAAGGACTATGCGGTGTCTACCGACAACAAGCTTGCCGGTATATTCACCGGTGTGGTGGGCGTAGGTATGCGCGAAATGAAGCTTGCCGCGGAAAAGCATATGGCGGACGCAATAGACCAAAAGGAGCTGTTGCCGCTGTATATACGCAAGGCGCAACCAGAACGTGGCGAGGGCGATTTGTGATTGGCGTAACCATTCGCAAGGCCGAGCGCCGCGACGTGCAGTATATAGCGGCGGCCGAGCAAGCCTACATAGACTGTCCGTGGACTGAAAGCCAAATTGCCGAGGAAATTGACGGCGGCGCCGCGTTTTTCGTGGCGGAATCGGACGGCGAGTTTTGCGGATACGCGTCGGGCAGAGTGAGCTTTGACGAATGCGAAATATCCAACATTGCCATATCGGAAGCGTATAGGCGGCGTGGCATTGGCAAGGCGCTTCTTACCGCGCTTTTGCGCGAGGCGGATGCGTGCGGCGTACACAGCGTATTTTTGCTCGTACGCGACGGCAACGCGCCCGCTGTAGCGCTTTACGATAGTATTGGGTTTACACGCGTTGGACTTAGAAAAAACTACTACAAAGGAAAAGACGCGCTGATTATGCGACTAAATTTGTAGGAAGTGTGATTGTATGGAAACGACTGTGGACGGAGTGCGGTGCGAGTACGAAAGGTACGGCGCGCGTGGCGATACGAGTACGGTCGTTTTGTTTTTGCACGGTTGGGGCGGCGGTTTATGTTCGTTTGCCGGCGCGTGCAAGGCGGTTGCGGACTGGGGCGTAAGCTGTGTAAACTTTGCGTTCCCCAAAAAGGTGCCGAGCAATTGGGGCGTGTACGAATACGCCGCGTGCGTGCGCGATTTTATGCTGGAGCAAGGCATAGAAAAGCCGATAATAGTCGGGCACAGCTTTGGCGGGCGGGTGGCTATTATACTCGCGGCGCAAGGCTTGGCGCACAAAATAATGCTTGTTGATAGCGCCGGACTCAAGCCAAAGTTCAGTCTAAAAAAGAAAATACGCATTGCGCGCTATCATTACCGCGTTAAGCGTGGCAAATCCCTTGACGGATTCGGTTCTACCGATTATAATAAAGTAGATGCGGATATGCGCAACGTGTTCGTGCGCATAGTCAATACGCATTTGGACAGACTGTTGCCGTATATCAAGTGCCAAACGCTGATATTTTGGGGCAAGCGCGACCGCGATACGCCGCCGTATATGGCAAAGCGGCTGTTGCGCGGCATAGAAAACAGCGCGCTGATAATGACGGACGGCGGACACTATTCGTATTTAGATTCGCAGTACAATTTTACGATGCGGCTAAAGAACTTCGTAACGGAATAATAAGCATATGGAATTTTATATCTCTGTCGCGACTATCGGAGTTGCGGCAATACTGTCGGCAATAATAAGCATACCGATGCTTAAGGTTATACAGCTGTCGGGTTACAAGGCGCACGGCGTTTTTGGGTGGTGGAAAAGCACTAACTACGACGTGCTTATACGCTACGCCGCGCTTATGTTATTTTCGTTCATTACGGAAATTATTTTCGTCACTTGTTTTTCGACGTTTGAATGGGTACGGTACTGCGCGGTTGTGTTTTATTGTTTATTTGCAGTCGCGTTCGTAGTGGCGGTGCGGCGCAACGGCGCTAACAAAATCAAGTTTACCGGCCGTATGATTCGGCTGTTTATACTAAATCTTATATTATTGTTGGCGGTAGGCGGCGCTGTGGCGCTTGCAACGTATTATTCTCCGTACTGCCAAACGCTTACCGCGGCAATGGGTATGGCCGTTCCGTTTTTGGCACTGCTTGCCAATCTGATTACTTATCCGTTTGAAAAGCTAAACAATCGCAAATACGTAAAGCGCGCCAAGGCCAAGCTGAAAGAGCAGTCGCCTATAGTAATAGGCATAACAGGCAGCTACGGCAAGACTACGGCCAAGAATTTGCTAAGGACTATGCTGGAATCGAAGTACACCGTGCTTTCGACACCGGGCAGCTACAATACGCCTATGGGCGTTTGTAAGACTGTAAACGACAGTCTTAACGGCGAGCAAGTGTTTATTGCCGAGCTGGGCGCACGGTACAAGGGCGATATTAAAGAGCTGTGCGACATAGTTAATCCCACGTACGGAATTATAACGGCGGTGGGCGATATGCACGCCGAAACTATGGGCACCAGAGCGGATATAGCCAACGTAAAGTACGAGCTTGCGGCGGCACTTCCAAGCACCGGCGTGCTTGCGCTAAACGGCTACAACGCGGACTGCAAGGCGCTTGGTGCGCGCAACCACGCGTGCAAGACTGTCGTTACGGGCGACGGTGTAGCGTACGATAATCTCGTTATAGACGGCCGCGGCACAAGCTTCGGATTGTCGGCGGACGACAAGCGCGTGGATATTACTACCAAGCTTTTGGGCGCGCATATAGCCGAAACGGTGTGTGCGTGCGCGGCAATCGCGCTGGAGCTTGGCGTAGCGCTTGAGGATATTGCTACCGCAGTGCAAAATGCACAGCCGGTAGAACACAGACTGCAGCTACTGGAAAGCGGCAGTGCCGTGACCGTAATAGACGACGCGTTCAACGCCAACCCCATAGGTGCAAAAAACGCGCTGGACGTGCTTAAGTGCTTTGACGGCGTAAAGGTGATTATAACACCCGGGTTCGTTGAACTGGGCGCACTGGAAAAGCCGAGCAACGTGGAGCTGGGTAGACAAATATCTGCCACGTGCGACTACGCTTACCTCGTCGGATCGCGTGCCGAGGACATAAAAAGCGGCGCGGTTAAGAACGGTATGGACGACAGCAAAATAACGATATTCCGTTCGCGCAACGAAGCGGTGGAAGCGTTAAAGAGCATTGACGGAAACAAGGTCGTATTGTTTGAAAACGACTTGCCCGACAATATAGCGTAGGTGAACGAGCAAATGAAAAGAACTGTACTTATAACCGGCGGTTCGCGCGGCATAGGCAGACAAATGGCCATTGACTTTGGCAACGCCGGATACAACGTTATTATCAATTACAACAAGTCGGAAAAGCAAGCTATGGAGCTTGTAAACGAGCTTAACGCCAAGGAGATAGCTTGCCAAGCTATTCAAGCCGATATATCCAACGCAGAGCAAGTGCAAGCAATGCACGATAAGATTGCGTTCGGGCACGTGGATACGCTTATCAACAACGCGGGCATAGCGCATATAGGGCTGTTGCAGACGGATAGCGAAGCTGACTTTGACAGAGTGATGGGCGTGGACCTAAAAGGCGTGTGGCTGGCTACGCGCGCATTTTTGCCCGATATGATACGAAACGGCTTTGGCAGAATAATCAATATCAGTTCGTTTTGGTCGGAGCGCGGCTCGAGTACGGAAACGGCGTACTCTGCCGCCAAGGCGGGCGTAAACGGACTTACCAAGGCGTTGTCGCGCGAGGTTGGTCTTGCCAACGTAACGGTAAACGCCATTATTGCCGGCTTGATAGCTACCGAAATGAACGACAACGTTCCGCCCGACGCATTGATTAAAATCGTTGATAATACGCCGGTACAGCGCATAGGCAGACCGGAGGATATAAGTCACGCCGCGCTATTCCTTGCAGAGGAAAAATCGTCGTTTATTAACGGCGCACTGTTGCACGTGGACGGTGGATACTAAATTTAATTAAAAATTATGAATTATGGCGGCTAAGCTGCATTAAGGGTAATTAAGCGGAGATGTCTAAATGAATAAAGTAAAAATAACCGTACTAAAGACTACGCTCGACAAGGAATTGGCGGAGCAATACGGCGTTGACGGTTTGTCTGCGTGTCCTTTTCATAAGGCCGGACAAGTGTTTTTTGCAGACTATGCAAAACCCGATGGGTTGTGTGACGAAGCGTGGAAAGCTATGTATCAGTACGTATTTGCATTGGCACACGGCGTGCGCGAGCAGTTGTTTTATTACGGCGACTGGATAAAGGAAAAGGGTGTGGCAATTTGCAGCTGCAACGACGGTTTGCGACCGGTTATTTTTAAGCTGGAAGCAACTACCGAACAGTCTGAATTAAAACCGTAAACTGTAATATAGCGAGAATAATATGCTGACGATAAAATTGATGGCGGCAAAGGACTATGAAAGCGTTATTGAAATGATGCGAGTTTTTTACTCGTCGTCTGCCGTGGCAACAAACGGTTCGGAAGAAATTTTCCGTAACGATATAGATAATTGTATAGGGGACTGTCCGTATTTGGAGGGGTACGTATTTTTGTACGATAATTCCGTAGCGGGATACGCTATGCTTGCAAAAAGCTTTTCTACGGAATACGGCAAGCCTTGTATTTGGATTGAGGATATATACATCAAACCCGAATTTCGCGGTATGGGAATTGGCACCGAGTTTTTTGCCGATATTGAACGGAAATATCCCAATTGCCTATTACGACTTGAAGTTGAAAAATATAATCAAAGTGCAATTAAGTTCTATAAAAAAAGTGGTTATGAATTTTTGCCGTATTCGGAAATGAAAAAAGATTTAAAACCTTGACGTGACGAAACTTCTATTTATCTTACTCAATCGTTTATTATATGCAATAAAAAAGCGGACAGTGTGCACTGTCCGCTTTTACGTTTAGTAGGTGATTGATTAGTCGTCCAAGTCCTCGGGATTTTTGGCTTTTTCGGGTTTTTGTTCGGCAGTGGGTTGTTCGGTAGCTTTTTGTTTATCCGCACCGTCGGCTTCCGTTTCGGTTTCATCTTCCGCTTGCTCGTTGCCGTTTTCCGGTTGAGGTACGGGAGCTTCCTCGTAAAGGTCGTCGGTAGTATCTGCCTTAGTTGTTTTTACGGTGTTCTTATTTTCCGCTTGCTCTCTGAGCCGCTCGATGTCGTTCATAACGTCGCTACGGTCGTACTCGGTGGAGTAGGTGACTTTGCGCTTCTTTTTGAAGTGATCGACAATGCGTACGACCAAAATCAGTATTACGGCGGCAACCAGCAGTACGCTGAATATTATGGTCGGGATAATCCACCACTGGATTTCGCTCGACGGGGCTTCCGTATTATCGGAATTATCGTTGTCGGTATTGGATTCGGATAACTCGACTGCTATTACGCTCTTGTCCTTGGACTTTTGCGCGGTTTCGTAGTCGAGGTTGTCTATTTCGGTCATTTCCACGCCGCCGACGATCAAGCGACCTTGGATATAGCTTTCCTTGTCCTCGCCGCCGAAGGTGATTTCCAAGCCTATGCTTCCGCCGTTATCGCCGGTGGAGATATAGAAGGAATAGGTCTTGAAAGTTTCGTAATCGCGGCTATTCTCGTTTTTGACGTCCACGAGAGTAGTGGTGTCTTTAATGTTCTTGAACTCTGCCGAGGAGCCGGTGAGCGCAATGCCCGCGCCTACGGAAGTTTTGTCCTTGCGCACCTCGTCGGTAACGCTGACCTTGATTTTGACGTCAACGCGGTAGTACTTGTTGGCGACGAGGGAGAGCGAGTTGTCGTAGGTGTACTTAGTGGAGTTTTTGTCGGTGTTGTACACGTACAGCATATTGCCGGACAAGCCGTCGGTTTTGAAGCCGGGGTAAATTTCCAAGCCCTTGCGGTTGTCGGTGTTGAACATACCGTACGTTACGTTGGCGTTGGCCGACGTCATATTCCACTGATAGGGAATGCCCAAGCCGTCGTTCTGCGCATAGGAGTAGATATCGTAGTAGTTAAGCGACGGAGCCGCAAACGAGTATATGCCGTAGTTGAGGTTGGTGGTAGTGGCTATAGCCGCTTTGTATTCCTCGAGCTTGGCGTTGAACTCGTCGGCAACGTTGCCGTCGTCTTCCGCCGTCCACGCGTTGAGCGCCGCTTGCTTTACGTAGACGTAGCCGGACGAAAGCTTTTGCTTGTTGTCCGTTCTGTCGTTCAAGCCCAGCCAAATTTCGAGATAAACGGTTTGCTCGGAAAGGGGAGCGGCAAGGTAGAACGTATAAGTTCTGAAGTCGCCGTTGGTGTTTTTGATATTTTCGATAGTGGAAACTACGCTTCCGTCCGTCGTTTTGAGTACCAACGACGCACCGTAACCGTCCACGCCGCCAACCATCATATCCACCGTAAGCTTGTTGGCCGTGTCGGTTGCAAGCGTGATGGAGGGAGATTGATAGCAGAACGCCGTTTTTGCAGACGAGGAAAGCAACAATACGTTTTGGTTGTTTGCTCTGGGTCTTACCGCATAGGGCAGAGCGCCGCTTTTAACTATGGAGTTGAACGTCGCTTCGTCGGTGGGGATAATGCCGTGAACGGCGTTGTCCGTGTTTACCTCGGCCTTGCTGAAGCCGTTGGTGCCCACGCCGTCGGGCGTGAGGTACGTCCAGTCCGCAACCGGCATAGGGAACTTGATTTCGTCCATATCGCCGACGTTTACGAAGTTGCCGTTTACGATATTGGTGGAGTTTTCGGTATCGTCTATGGTGTAAACGTTGCCGCCGTCCGCTTCGGACATAGCCGTGTAATCGGAATACTTAAGCTCGGTAAGCGTAACGTTGTCGAACATTGCAATACCCGACGATTGCGCGTCCGGCGCGCCCAGCCAAAGCTCGAAGCTGACGTCGTAGTTGTAAAGCATTGAGCCGTGAATATACACGACTTGTTCCTTCCAGCCGTAATGCGCCTTGTCGGAGCTGTCGCCGTCGAGGTTGGTGTATTCCTTGAGCAAGGTCGCCTTTTGCGCGGGGGTGCCGTCTGTAATCAGCTTGCCCTTGACGCGTATGGAAATGCCGTTGCCGTCTTGAACATTGTCGCCCTTTACCCAAACGGAGAAGCGGTAGTACTTGAAGCGTTCAATCGTGACGAAGGGGGAAGCTACGCCGGCCGCGGCTTTGGTAAACTCGTTGCCGTCGTATGTGCTGATAAGCAAGATGTTGGAGTTGCGCGCGCCGGCAAAGAAGGGGGAGTCTTTGGTAAGGAATTCCTTGCCCTCGGCTTTGCCGTACGGCGCCCAAGGGTTTTGGGAGAAGCCGTAAACGTTGGCCGCAGAATCGAGATCTTTTATAATCGCTTCGGAGTTGTATATATCCTTGTGCGCGGTGCCGGCAAAGGTGGCGTCCTCGTCGTACGGATCGTAAGCTACCGTTTTGTCCCACAGCTCTACGTTTTGAGAGAAGGTGCCTATTTCCACGCCGTTTGCGTCGGTAAGCGATTTGGTTTCGTTAAGGTCGATTGCCATAGAGGTGCCGGAGCCGTAAACGTTGTCCGTGCCCGCAAGCTTTTTGAAGTCGAGCGTTTCCGCCGCAAAGTCGAACGCCGAAATGCGCTCTGCCTTTACGTCGTCAAAGAAAACGTAGCCGGACGCGGGGCGTGCCGAAATGCCGGGGTCCTCGTCGCCGCCCAAATCACCTTCGCCCAAGCCCAAGCTGAGACGTACTGTTTTGGAAAGGGAAGCGGAGGTGCGTACGTAAAGGGAGTACTTAACCCAGCCGTAGTCGTTGGTTTCGTCGATAACGAGCTCGTTGTTATCGTTGTAGTTGTTCTTTACGGTATCGATGTTGTTGAACGCAAAGTACTGGCCGAGGCCGGTAAGCTTGACGGTAGCGCCCGTTTGCGAATCGAACTTGCCGGTTTTTACGTACACCGAAAAGCGGTAGAAGGAGTTGGCGGATAACGTCATTTCCTCCGACTTGTACGCGTACGCGACTTGCGCGCCCTTGGCGGTGTTGATCAAAAGCGTCTTTTTGTCGCCGCCGAATTCGGTATCCTCGCCGAATATGGATTTGGGGATATCGGTTTCCTTGGTATACTCGGCGTACTGGTCGAGCAAGTATTCCTTGTTGCCGCCGGTCGAGTACACGGACGGGGTAAGGTCTACGACGCCCTTGACTACGTGGCCGTTGCCGCCGTCTACGTATTCGCCCGTCCAAGAGCTGGGCGCGGCGGGGTAGGAACCAGACGACGAGCTGAACTGCTGATTGCTTATAGAGAGCGAGGTAGGCTCGAACTCTTTGGTGTCCTCAACCTCGTCGGCACGCGCGGGACGAATGGCCGCAATAGCCGCGCCGAGTACGAGCGAAACCGCAATCAAAATTGACAGCAGTAAGGTAGTTATCGATTTGTTTTTCAGTCTCTTGATAGTGTGCATAAAACACCTTTTTTGGGTTGATTTTTCTTGTACAATGTATATTATATAATATGTTAGAGTAAATTGCAAATGATTTGGGGCATAAATCACCGCTAACGCAAAATATTTTGCGCCGCGTTTTGGGCATGGCGTGATTCGGTAGTTATTCAAGCGGCGTTTTTCGTTTGCTCGGTTATTTTTTGCAAAACTAAGAAAAACTATTTATATGAACGAAAAGGCAAAAACGATGCTCGTATGCGGCGGAAGCGTGGCCGTGGGACTGGTGTCCGGATTTTTCGGCGGTGGCGGTGGAATGCTGGCGGTGCCGCTGCTCGCGCTGAGCGGACTCGATCAAAAACGCGCGCACGCCACGGCGCTATTGGTTATACTGCCAATATGTATAATAAGTGCGGCGATATATATTGCCGCGGGGTTCTTTGACGGCCGAACGGTAACATGCGCGTGCATAGGCGTTGTGATGGGCGGCGTAGTAGGCGCGGCGCTGTTGAACAAACTGAACCCTACCGTTATCGGCGTGATTTTTGCGCTGATAATGATAGGTGTTGGCATAAAGCTGGTGATTGTATGACGGCGCAACAGATTATAGTAATCGTATCGTTTTTCGGCGGGATAATAGGCGGCATGGGCATGGGCGGCGGCACGCTGTTGATACCGCTTTTGACGCTTGCGGCGGGGCTTAACCAGCACCTTGCGCAAGCGGTCAACCTAATAGCGTTTATACCTATGTCGGTCGTCGCGCTGGTTATACACAAAAAGAACGGCTACGTAACTATAGGCAAAACGGCGCACATAGTGGTGCTTGCCGCAATCGGCGCGGTGGGCGGAAGCTTTTTGGCCAAGTATTCGGGCGGGTACGTTTTGCGAGCATGCTACGGCGCGTTTTTGATCGCACTCGGCGTTTTTCAGCTCGGCAAGACGATAAAGACTTTTGTAGACGGCAAAAAGGCTAAAAAAGCCCAAGCAAAAAAGGGCGGCATGGCCACCCTTAATTCCTCAATTCCGAATTCCTAATTCATAATTCCGAATTGGATTAAACTCCTTGTGCAATCATAGCTTGTGCAACCTTTAGGAAGCCGGCAATGTTTGCGCCGGCCACGTAGTCGGCGGGGGTTGCGTACAGCTTGGCGGCCGAGGCCGTTTTGTCGAATATACCGCGCATAATGCCTTTCAGCTTGCCGTCAACCTCCTCGAACGTCCAACTGAGGCGCTGGGAGTTTTGGCTCATTTCCAGTGCGGACACGGCAACGCCGCCGGCGTTGGCCGCCTTTGCGGGCATAAACAGCACGTGCGCGGCTTGGAAGGCGTTTATGGCGTCGGTGGTGGACGGCATGTTTGCGCCCTCGCCGACGGCGGTTACGCCGTTTTTGATAAGCGTTTTCGCGTCGGCAAGATTGAGCTCGTTTTGCGTGGCGCAGGGTAGGGCAATATCGCACTTAACTTGCCAAACCTTGCCGCTGTCGTGGTATTCCGCCGTTTTTACCGCGTCGGCGTATTCCTTGATTCTGCCGCGCTTAACTTCCTTAATATCCTTGACTACTTGCAGATCTATACAGTTTTTGTCGTA
>JAIDCZ010000005.1 GCA_029055565.1 Clostridiales bacterium | reverse complement strand
GTTATGCGCTTTAACGCCGCCGAGGCGCCTACCAAGATCGGCACCTTCCCGCAATACGATCACCCCGTATGCTTGCGCCGCTACGCCGACGTTGCGGAGTCAGTAGGCATCAAGGGTAAGACCGACGAGGAGAAGTTTGAAAAACTGCTCGTTAAGCTTGAGGACTTGCGTAAGGAAGTCGGTTTGCCTGCGTCTATCAAGGATGCGGGCGTGCCCGAGGACGTGTTCCTTAAGACCTTGGACGAAATGTGCCGCGCTGCGTTTGACGATCAGTGCACCGGCGCTAACCCGCGCTATCCCATGATTGCCGAAATCAAGCAAATGTATCTCAACGCCTACTACGGCAAGGAGGGTAAATAATTATGGCATTAACCGAAATCGCAACTCGTTCCAACAAAACGGTTTACAGAGAAGGCGACCTTTGCTACAAGGTGTTTGCCGCCGATTACAAAAAGTCGGATATATTCAGTGAGGTGCTCAACCAAGTCCGCGTCGAGGAGACCGGCTTGTTCGTGCCCAAGGTACACGAGGTTAAGCGTTTGGACGACGGCAGACTGGCTATCGTTATGGACTACGTTGCCGGCAAGTCGCTCGCCAAAAGGATAGAGGAAAACCCCGCCAAAAAGGACGAGTGCATTCTTAAGCTTATCGACGTACAGCTTGCCATGCACGACCTTACCGCGCCCGAGCTGAATAAGCAACGCGCCAAGTTTACGCGCAAGATAGAAATATCCGGACTGGACGCCACCACGCGCTACGAGCTTCAAATGCGCTTGGACGGCATGCCCAAGCACAACAAGCTGTGTCACGGCGACTTTAATCCGTCCAACGTCATTATCACCGACAAGGGCGAGGCTTGCGTAATAGACTGGTCGCACGCCACAATAGGCAACTCTTCGGCAGACGCCGCGCGTACGTACTTGCTGTTTATGCTTGCGGGCGACGACAAGACGGCGGACTTCTACCTTAAGAATTTCTGCAAAAAGTCGGACACCGCCATTCAGTACGTGCAAAACTGGTTGCCTATCGTAGCGGCTTCCCAAATGGTAAAGGGCAAACCGCAAGAGCGCGAAATGCTCGCCAAATGGGCTGACGTTTGCTTGTATTGATTCGGAATTCGGAATTCGGAATTCGGAATTTTGAATACGGAATTAAGAATTACGGACTGCGCTGACGCGCCATTATTAAGTTAATAAGCGCATCTCGTAGTCCGTATTTTTTATCTTATATCTATTATTTCTTATCTTTATATTGGGGATATTCATATGATACTTAGTGTTTGTGTGGGCAGTTCTTGCCATCTCAAAGGTTCGTACGACGTTATAGAAACGTTTAAGCGGCTTATAGCCGAGCGCAATCTGGCGGACAAAATCGAGCTTCGCGCTTGCTTTTGCCTCAACCGTTGCAGCGACGGCGTTGCGGTCAAGGCCGACGGCAACTACATACTCGGTGTAAACGGCGCTAACGCCGAACAGAAGTTCGACGCCGAAATTTTGCCGTTGTTGGGATAGGGGTGCTATGCTGTATCTCGATTTTCAAAAGGCAAACTGCAAAAATTGCTACAAGTGCTTGCGCGCTTGTCCGGTCAAGGCTATCGATGCGCAAGGCGGTCAAGCCAAGATAATAGAAAGCCGTTGCATACTGTGCGGGCATTGCACGCAAGTTTGCCCGCGCAATGCAAAAAGCGTGCACAACGACTCCGACGCCATTCTTAGGCTGTTGCAAAAAAGCCCCAAGGTTATCGCGTCGGTTGCGCCGGCCTTCGTCGCGTCGTTCGGACTAAGCTCGTTTGAGCCTATGCGCACTGCGCTTAAAGCCGTAGGCTTCTACGACGCGTTTGAAACGTCGGAGGGCGCGGCTGCGGTAACCGCAGAGTACAAAAAACTGCTCGCCACCGGCAAGTACGACAACTTTATCACTTCGGCATGTCCCGCGGTAAACCGCGCTATCGAGCTGTACCACCACGAAGCGCTTAAGTACCTCGCGCCCGTCGATTCGCCGATGGTTGCGCACGCCAAGATTTTAAAAAAGCGTTATCCCGACGCGGATATAGTTTTCGTCGGGCCGTGCATTGCCAAAAAGCGCGAGGCCAAGGAGAGCGGCGTGCTTAGCGGCGCGCTTACCTTTGAGGAGCTTATTGCCATACTCGCGCAAAAGGGTGTGGAAATAGTCGACGCGCCCACTACGGTCGCGCCCAAAAAGTCGGCCAAGGCGACTGCCGTCAAGGCGGCGGACGTTGCGGCCGAGGGAGAGGTTGCGGCGGTAGGTGAAACGACGCTCAAAGCCAAGTACTATCCTATATCGCGCGGCATAATCAAGTCGTTCGACGAGTTTCCCGACGGCTACGAATATATAGCGGTGGATGGCGTTAGTAGGCTGGATCAAGCCATAAAGGATTTGCTGTCCGTCAAGCACGTGTTTTTGGAGATTAACGCGTGCGAGGGCGCGTGCGTAAACGGACCGTGCTCTATTAAGCGTGCGGGCGGTAGCGTGGAAGCCAACGTTAAGGTTCGCAACTACGTAAGCAGCGTGCCCGCCGACGTGGTGCCGGTCTATCCCGATATATCCAAAGCGTTCAAACCCAAAAAGGCGGGCGACAGAGAGCCCGCCGAGGACGAAATAAAGGCGGTACTCGCAAGCACCGGCAAGCATTGCGAAGCCGACGAGCTTAACTGCGGCGCGTGCGGTTATTCGACTTGTCGCGAAAAGGCGTGGGCGGTAATCAACGGCTACGCCGAGGTGGAAATGTGCGTGCCGTACATGCGCGAAAAAGCGGAGTCCATGGGCAGCGTTATTATAGAAAACAGTCCCAACGGCATTATAGTGTGCGGCGACGATCTGTCCATATCGGAAATCAACCGCAAGGCGCAAGCTATGATCGGCATATCCTCGCCGGAGTATATTTTCGATTGCTTTGACCCGACCGCGGCGTTTAAGGCGGCGGACAGCGGCAAGCCCGTGCATGTGGAAAAGCTGAAAATAGACAAGACCGGCAAGTACGTGGATATGATGATAGTGCCGCTGGAAAAGGAAAAAGCGCTTTTGGTCGTGCTTACCGATATAACCGAAAAGGTGAACTACGACGAGGAGCTTAGCAAGGTAAAGCGCGACACGCTGGCCGTAACGGATACCGTTATAGAAAAGCAAATGCGCGTGGCGCAAGAGATTGCGTCGTTGCTTGGCGAAACGACTGCGGAAACCAAGGTCGCATTGCTCAAGCTAAAAGCCGCAATGATTGACGGAGGTTCCGACTAAGTTCGTGCGGCAATATTGCTGTCGATTTCCGCGCTACGTGCTGCAATATAACGCGCACGTAGTTCCGCTACGAGCGCAACATATTGCATTCGTATCACGAAAATCGCCTACGCAATTTTGCTCGCGTCACTTAGTCATCACCACCGGAGGAAAAGAAAATTGAGTTACTTTATTGAAAGAGGATACACCTCGCTCAATCACGTCGGCGAGGAGTTGTGCGGCGACCGTGTGGAGTATGCGGTAAACGGCGATATTCTTACCGCCGTGCTTTGCGACGGCATGGGCAGCGGCGTTAAGGCTAATATTTTGGCAACGCTGTCGTCCAAAATTTTGTGTACCATGCTGTCGGCCGGTATACCCATTAAGGAGTGTATAGAAACGCTTATCTCGTCGCTTCCCGTGTGTAAGGTGCGCGGCGTGGCGTACGCTACGTTTTCGGTATTCCTTATTGACAGCAACGGCAAGGGCGACCTAATAGAGTTTGACAATCCCGCGGCCATACTTATAAGGGACGGCGAGGTTAGCGACCTCGACCGCGAAAAGTCGGTTATACTCGGCAAAAACGTGTACACGACCAAGCTCGACTTACGCGCGGGCGACGCGGTTATAGTCACCAGCGACGGCGTGGAGCATGCCGGTATAGGAATGATGATGAACTTCGGCTGGGAGCGCCCGCAGATAAAGGAATACCTAAAGCGGGTAATCAAGCCCACTATGTCGGCGCGCGCCATATCGGCGGCGCTGGCGGGCGAGTGCAACGAGCTGTATATGTACGAACCGGGCGACGACACTACGGTGCTGGGCATTAAGGTTCGCGAGCATGCGGTAACTTCGGTGTTCGTCGGTCCGCCCATACATAAGGAGGACGACGCGCAGTACGTAGCCGATTTTATGGCGATTAAGGGCAAAAAGGCGGTGTGCGGCGGTACGAGTTCGCAAATCGTAGCGCGGCATCTCGGCAAGGAAGTAACTGCGTCAGTCGACTTTCCCGACAAGGATATTCCGCCTATCGGGTACATAGACGGCATAGACCTCACCACCGAGGGCGTGGTTACTATCAAGCGCGTGCTGGAGCTGTCCGAAAATTATCTTAATCCCGCCGACTGCAATGCGGCAACGCTCAACAAGCGCGACGGCGCGACGTTGCTTGCAAAAATGCTGTTCGAAGACAGCACTGACGTGCACTTTTTCGTCGGGCAGTCGCAAAACCACGCGCACGACGGCTTGCCTATAGAAACGCGCATGAAGCTTAAGCTTGTAGACAAGCTTGCCGACAATCTGAAAAAGATGGGCAAGATAGTGACGGTGCGCTACAACTAACAACATAGGAGTATAGAGTGGAGGCATATTATGGAAAACAGATTATTCGACACCACTGTACAAAAACTCAAATACGAAGTAATTAAAGAGCTGATTATCGCGTACGACAACGGACTGGATAACAGCATATTTCACGATATACCGATCAAGATTATGCCGGGGCCGCATGCCAGCTTGCGTTGCTGTGTGTACAAGGAACGCGCGATACTGCAAGAGCGGTTAAAGCTCGCTATGGGCGGGGACAAGCAGAACCCCAACGTGGTCGAGGTTATTGACATAGCGTGCGACGAATGTCCCGTGGACGGCATATTCGTTACGCCCGCGTGCCGCGGCTGTATATCCCACCGTTGCATAGAGGCGTGTCCCAAAAACGCCATATCCATAGAGGATAAGCACGCGGTGGTGGATAAGTCCAAGTGCATAGAGTGCGGCAAGTGCACGCAAGCTTGTCCGTACAACGCAATGATATTGCAAAAGCGCCCGTGCGTGCTTAGCTGTAAGGCTAACGCAATCAAGGTGAACGCCGACAAAAAAGCGGAGATAGATACGAACAAGTGCGTCGGTTGCGGCGCGTGCGTGTACCAGTGTCCGTTCGGCGCTATTTCCGACAAGTCGTACATACTCGATACGCTGGATATAATCAAGAACTCGGAAAACAACACCAAGTACAAGGTGTACGCCATTATTGCTCCGTCCATCGTGGCGCAGTTCAATTACGCGCGCATAGAGCAAGTTATAACCGGTATGCAACGGCTGGGCTTCCACCAAGTAGTGGAAACCGCGCTCGGCGCCGACCTTACGCTCAACGAGGAAGCGGACGAGATTAAGGAAAAGGGCACGCTAACCACGTCGTGCTGTCCCAGCTTTGTCAAGTACGTGCAGATAAACTTCCCCGACCTTTACAAGTACGTGTCGCACACGCCGTCGCCAATGGTTATGGCCGGCAAGCTGATTAAGGCAATGGACCCGACCGCAAAGGTAATATTCGTCGGGCCGTGCACGTCCAAGAAGTTCGAGTACAAGCTGGATATTGCCAAGGACTATATAGACTGCGTTATTTCGTTCGAGGAGCTGCAAGCGTTTTTGGACGCGCGCGGCGTGGACGTATCCACTCTGCCCGATACCAGCCTTGACAACGCGTCGTACTACGGCCGTATATTTGCGCGCTCGGGCGGCATAACGGAGGGCGTAAAAGCACTCGCCGCCGAACGCGGCTTCGAGGCTCGGCCTATAGCAATGAGCGGTCTGGACGAGTGCCGCAAACAGCTTACGCTGTTAAAGGTGCACAAGTCGTCGTTCAACTTTTTTGAGGGTATGGCATGCGACGGCGGTTGCGTAAACGGCGCGCTTTGCTTGCACCACGGCCCCAAAAGCCTTACCGACGTAAACAAGTACGGCGAAATGGCCAAGGAAAAGACGGTGGACAACAGCGTAAAGCTGTACAAAATGGCTACCGGAAAAGACGATAACGATTAGAATAAAATACAATAGTTAGGTCAATAATCGACGGCATGAAAACTCTTTATGCCGTCGTTATTTTATTCGTGGCAAGCCTATTGGGCGTTGCCGTTTGGTTCAGTCCGCTGTGCGATATCGGCACGCCAACGGCCTACGTAGACAATATGCCTATTTCCGCGCTCGACGGATTGTGTTATCCGTCGGATGCGCTTTGTCGTGTGGATTTTTCGGGCAGTGAAAAAGATATGGCGCGCGCGCTCGGTTCTATTTTTGCCGTGACGGTAAAAAAGGTGAAAACGGACGACGGCCTTACCGTGGTGTACGCGTTCAGTCCCAGAGTGTGCGCACCGTCGCAGTACCTTAGATCGGGCGAGGAGTACAACGTTATGGCGGCGTATAATTCGGGTAATATAAGCGTGGGCACCCCTATATTATCGGGTTGTTACTAAATTTTTTTAAATCGCTGTATAACGAAAAATATGTTGGCAATAATCATCGGTACGGAGGAACAGAACATGAAAACCTATCATTCTGGAACAAAAGAATCAAAGAAAAACTTTTTTAAGCGGCACAAATATGCTTTGGCGTTGATAGTGTCGGTACTGGTAGTTGCCACGGTAATAGTATTGGCAGTAGTGTTTACTCTGCCGGAAAAGAACGCGCCGGTCGGCGGCACCGTAGTGGACCCGCCCAACGTGGACGTAAACAACGAGCCGGCCATAACCGCGCCTATGAAGGGCGCCACCGTCGGCATGGACTACGCCGACGACAAGATTGTCAAGTGGGACACGCTCGATCTGTGGCAGTGGCACCCCGCGGTGGACTTCGTCGGCAGCGGTAACGTGTTTGCCGTAATGGACGGCAAGGTGATTGACGTCGAAAAAACGACTGTGGACGGCAACGTAGTAACCATAGAGCACGCCGACGGATATATATCCATCTACAAGTCGCTGGGCAACGACGTGGCCGTAAACAAGGGCGATACCGTTAAGTCGGGCGATAGGATAGGCAGTGCGTCTGCCAGCATGATGTCCGAGCTGAACACCGGCGCGCACCTTCACTTCGAGCTTAAAAAGAACGGCAAGTACGTCAACCCCTCGACCGTTCTCGACATAGAGCAAGACAAGTAATTTAATCAAGCCTTAACCATTCCTTTGCAATACCGGTATCATTCAATTAAAAAAGTTTTTCCGTCAAAAAACTCCACTGTGTGGAGTTTTTTGTTTGGATTTTTCGCGTTTTTCCGCTCGTTAATTATATAGCGCAAACACTTGATATTTACCGCGGTTTATGGTATAATGAATATACGCTTGCAGTTACAATTCTATATGGGGAACCGTTTAGATTTGCAATATAAACCGCAAGAGGGTAGTATTATGAAGGCGTACAGAATTCACGGTCCGCATACGATTAAGCTTGACGAAATGGAAGCGATGCCGGTTGGCGACAACTGCATCAAACTGAAAAACCTTATGTGCGGAATAACCTCCGCCGACGTCGCGGTTTACGACGGTCGCGTGCAAACCAAGTATCCCATTATACCGCTTAGGCAGTGCGTAGGCTTCGTGTCCGAAGTGGGCGCAAACGTCAACGGCATATCTCGCGGTCAGCGCGTAGTCGTATATCCGCAAGCCAGCTGCCATGCATGCAAGGCGTGCAAGGACGGACATTACGTCGAGTGCGAAAAACCGCTCACATTCGGCGTAGAGGAGGACGGATTTTTAAGCGACTTTTCCGTCGTGTCGGCCGACGACGTGTACACCATTCCCGACCGCATTACGGACGCGGAAGCGGTGTTTATCGAGCATATAGCTACGGCGCTTAACGCTATGTCCAAGCTGAACGTGGAAAAGGGCGACCAAGTGGTTATTATGGGCGCCACGGTGGACGGCATTATTCTTGCTCAGCTTGCAATGTACTACCAAGCCGTGCCTATCATGGTCGATATGCACGAGGATATGCTCAAGCTCGCGCAAAAGGCGGGCGTGTACTTTACCGTCAACGCGGTGGACGACAACGTTGTCAAAAAGATCCTTGCGCTCACCGGCGGGCATATGGCCAGTGCGTGCGCGTACCTTACCAATTCGCAGCTGCCGCTTCAAAGCGCGTGCGACTACACCTCGCCGCGCGGCAGAGTTGCCGTTATCGGCCGAAACGGCATAACCGACCTTAACTGCAATGTCAACGGTTTGCTGGAAAAGAATATCGACTTGTACACCGTTACCGACTGCGGCAAAAACTATTCCTCGGCAATCAATATGCTTGCCAACCACACCGTGTCGGTGGAATCGCTGTACGATAACGTAGTGTCGTTTGCCGACGTTCCCGCCGCGTACGAGTCTATGCTCGGCGATAACGGAAACAACCGCTTCAAAACGCTTATCAAGATTTAATTTAATTCAGAATTAAGAATTAAGAATGCAGAATGTTTTAACCCTCTCCAAGGAGAGGGTTTTTTATAAGGTTGAGATTTTATAATAATTGCCCTCATCTGTCACCTATGGTGACACCTTCCCCGTGGGGGAAGGGGGGACCACGAAGTGGTGTCGGGGCGACATTTTTACGGCGAAGCCGCATAAATAAGGATGAGATTCCTCGCGTTGCACGGAATACCTTCGGTGCTTCGTAGGACAAAAGTAAATTTCTTTTTTTTGTCATTCAGAACAAGCGCGTCAGCGCGCAGTGAAGAATCTCATCCTTATTAAAAAACGGCGCATACGCGCCGTTTTATTCTTGGCAAAGAATATAGTTTGTATCAACGTCAAGTAGCTTGCATAAGTTTGCAAAAGTATCAAGCGCCGGCAAAATATCGCCCTTAATATAATGCGCTATCGTGGATTGAGTAATATTCAATTCCTTTGCTATTGCCGTTTGCGTAAGTCCGCTTTGGCGTATAGCTTCCGTCAGTCTTTCCTTTATCTGTTCTAATGCTATCATACCGATACCTCGTACAATTCTTATTACTAATATATGATTTTTAATCATATATTGCTTGACTTATGATTAGTAATCATATATTATACGGTTATGTTTAATAGTCATAATCGGAGCGAATATGGAAAACAACGTATGTGGCAAATGCAAGTACTTTGATAGGTATTATACCAAGGGGATAAAGCGGTACGATAGGACGGAATTCGGGTGGTGTTCGAGTAGGCGAAACAGTGTGAACGCCAACGAGTGTTGCGAACACTATCAAGCGGTAAATAATGTGCGGGGCGTAAGTCGGCGCGTAAAGGTTTGCCTAAGCGATTTGCTTACCGAGCTATCGGCAATCCGAATGATAATAGAGGACGAGGCTAATGACGAGCAATAATAAGTGCGGCGCTTGCGATTGTTGCAAAAGGTTGTACACGAGATCTGGCGTTAGGTATTGGCGGTGTAAGCAGTATTATTGCGATTTGAAAAACGCGCTAGTACGCAATGACGATTGCTGTGGCGCGTGGCGCGCGAGGGAGCAGAGGTACGACCTTTCCGCACGCCGACTGGACGAAGTGATGGACGACGTTGCGTTTCTTTTGCAAAAGTAGTGGGTAAATTGCTTGACATTGGTTGTTGCTTATTGTATAATTAATAAGCTAATAACCATGCCGATAGACCCGCATGGACAAAAGAGAGGTAAAAACAATGAAACAGAACATACATCCCGATTATCACGAAGTTACCGTAGAATGCGCTTGCGGCGCTAAATTCGTAACCGGCTCCACGCAAAAAGGCGACGTGGTTAAAGTTGATATTTGCTCCAAATGCCATCCGTTCTATACCGGCAAGCAAAAGCAAGCCGAAACCGGCGGCCGCATTGCACGCTTCAACGAGCGTTCGGGCAAATCCGGCAAATAGCTATTTTATAATGGCGAGCCATTTTTTGGTTCGCCATTTTTCTTTTTAAATCGATACTTCGGCTATCGATTTTTTTATATTATGAGCAAAAAACAAAACGACAACAAATACGACACCTCCAAAAAGACCCGCCGCACATTTATAGGCGGGCAAGCTCTGTTGGAGGGTGTAATGATGCGCGGCAAAACGTCGGTCGCTATGGCTGTGCGCGCGCCGGACGGAGAGATTGAACTGCGTACGGAGCGGTTAAAGCCGCCGTCCGTGGCGAGCAAAATTCCCATCGTGCGCGGCGTTATTTCATTCGTCAGTTCGCTGGCTGTGGGCATAAAGGCTCTGCTTAAGTCCGCCGAGGTGTGCACGCCCGAGGAGGAAACTCCGTCCAAGTCGGCTACCGTTATTGCCACTATGTTCGGCGTGGTGCTTGCGTTGGGGCTGTTTATCGGCTTGCCCTTCCTCGTAAAGTGGCTAATAGAATGCTACGCCGATTATCACAATCTTATAGTGCTGTCGGTGATAGAGGGGTGCGTTAGGCTTGCGCTGTTTATAGCGTATCTTGCGCTGATTAGGCTTATGAAGGATATTAAGCGCACGTTTATGTACCACGGCGCCGAGCATAGGACGATTAACTGCTACGAGCGCGGACTGCCGCTCACCGTGGAAAACGTTCAGTCATGCTCGACTAAGCACAACCGTTGCGGCACTACGTTTATATTCTTTGTAGTCGTTTTTGCGATAATCGTATACGCACTGCTCAACTGGCTGTTTTCGTATTTGTCGACGTACGCGGCGGTGTTTTCCAACTCGCTGTTTGCGCTTGCAATGCGGCTTGCGTTGTTGCCTCTGATCGCCGGATTGTCGTACGAGCTGTTGCGCGGATTGGCAATGCTACCCGACAACAAATTCACCAATATAATTCGTGCGCCCGGGCTTGCGCTGCAAAAGCTTTCCACATGCATTCCCGACGACGATATGGCGGAGGTCGCCATTGTCGCATTCAACGCGGTGCTGGAGCTGGACGAGCAACCCAACAAGGGCACGATAGACTTTTACGAGCGCGATTTCGCTGCCGAGCGCAAAAAGCTTACCGACAGACTGCCCGATAATCCGCAAGACGCGGACTGGATTTACTGCGAAATTTTGGGCAAGTCGCGCGGCGAGCTGGGCGGCGTCGATAAGATTAAAATAGGTCAAGTGAAAAAGGCTAACGAGTACGCCGACCGTTTGCTTGCGGGCGAGCCGCTTAGCTACGTGCTGGGTAACGCCGAGTTTTGCGGGATTAAGCTTGCGGTTGATAACCGTGTGCTTATACCGCGGTTTGAAACTGAGGTGCTTGCGGAAACGGCCGTAAAGCATATAGGCGACAAGCAAATGCGTGTGCTCGATTTGTGCACCGGCTCCGGCTGTATAGCCGTCGTTATTGCCAAAAACACCGCCGCGCAAGTGGTTGCGGCCGATTTGTCCGACGACGCGCTGGAGGTGGCTAAAAGCAATCTCAAGGGTTTGGGTGCGGAAGTAGTCAAGTCGGATATGTTCGGCAGCGTAGAGGGCAAATTTGACTTAATCGTGAGCAATCCGCCGTATATTCGCACTGCGGAGATAGCGGGATTGCAAAGCGAGGTCACGGCACAGCCGCGAATGGCGCTGGACGGCGGCGAGGATGGGCTGGACTTTTATAGGATAATAGCCGACGAGGCTCCTAAGTATTTGACGGACAAAGGCGTGATAATGCTGGAGGTCGGGTACGACCAAGCAGAGCAAGTTTGCGGGCTGTTGAAAAAAATCGGCGCGTGCCGAGTGATAAAAGATTTAGACGGAAAGGATAGGATAGTAATATGCGAGAAATGAAAACGGATAAGCTCGACGCGATAGTCGAGCGGTTCAAGGCGCTGGACTTAAAGGTTCAAGACCCCGCCGTTATAGCCGACAACAAGGCTTGGGCGGAGCTTTGTCGCGAGCGTAGCGAGCTGGAGCCTATCGTGGAAAAGTACGGCGAGCTGAAAAAGGCCAAGGCCGATTACGCCGACGCACTGGAAATGCAAAAGTCGGACGACGCGGAAATGGTTGCGCTTGCCAAAGAGGAGTGCGACTCGCTTTCCGACAGTATGGAACGCATTACGGACGAGCTTAAGGTTATGCTGTTGCCCAAGGACCCCAACGACGGCAAAAACGCAGTGCTGGAAATTCGGCCGGCGGCGGGCGGCGAGGAAGCGGCGCTTTTTGCGGCCGAGCTCAGTCGTATGTACCGCATGTTTGCCGAGCGCAAGCGCTGGACGGTAGAGGATATATCTATCAACCAGACCGAGCTTGGCGGCATAAAGGAAGCGGTGTTCGGCATAAGCGGCAAGGACGTCTTTTCGCAGTTGAAGTTTGAAAGCGGCGTGCACCGTGTACAGCGCGTGCCGGTAACCGAAACTCAAGGTCGGGTGCATACTTCCACCGTTACCGTAGCAGTTCTGCCCGAAACGGAAACCGTTGACGTGGAAATACTGGATAAGGATATTCGTATCGACACCTTCCGCAGTAGCGGCGCGGGCGGTCAGCACATAAACAAAACGGACTCGGCCATTCGCATTACGCACTTTCCCACCGGCATAGTGGTTACTTGCCAAGACCAGCGCAGTCAGACCAAAAATAAGGAGCGCGCTATGCAGTTTTTGGCAACCAAGCTGTACGACTACTATCAAGGCCAAAAGGACGAGGCGTACGCGTCGTTGCGCAAGGGCCAAGTAGGCACCGGCGACCGTAGCGAACGCATACGCACGTACAACTTTCCGCAAGGCCGCGTAACCGATCACCGTATCGGCTACACCATTTACAGCATAGACGAGTTTATGAACGGCGATATAGAAAAAATGGTGGAAGCTTTGCGCATTGCCGACCAAACGCGCAAGCTGGAAGGCGACGGGGAATAATTAAGAATTAAGAATTCAGAATTATAAATAAGGATGAGATTACTCGGCGGGCAAAAAATGCTCGGAATAAGCCCAAAGGCTTGCTTCGTAGGACAAAGAGAATCAAATTACTTTTGTCCTACGAAGCACCGAAGGTATTCTGAACGAGCGCGTTAGCGCGCAGTGAAGAATCTCAACCTTATTAAAAAACGGAATATAATTACCGTAAATCCCCACGACAAGACGCGGGGATTTTTTTGTGCTAAAAATCGGCGGCGTTTTTGGCAATATCCATTGACATTTGAGGTTAAGTCAAGTATAATTATCTTATACGCATATGCAATATAGGAGAAACGTATGAGCGACAGTTCCGCAAAGGGCAAGAACACTGCCGTAGAAAAGCTGAAAAAATTTTTGACGTCGCGTAAGGGTGAACTGATATTGTTGACGGTGCTGTCGGCATTGGCGTTGCTTTTGACCGTCGTTTTTTATTCTATCAAGTTTACCGATTTGCCTAACCTTGACACCGGTCGTGACGAGCTGTCGTTTTGGACGGCCGACGAATTTTTGGCTGTTTCGCTACAGTCGAGCTTGAAGGCGATACAAATGTTCGGAATGAATATATACATGTCAAGCGCGTTTGCAGTCGGGGTTGCGTTGTATATTGCGGCGTTCGTATTGCTGTTTGCAAAAAAGAATAGCAAGCTGTTCGCGGTTGCTTCGGCGTTCAACGCCGTTTTGGGCATAGTGTGCTTGGTATTCGGCACCATACTCAGATTTATGCGCGGCGGCGCGGTGGCGTGCTGTATATTTGCCGTAATTTTTTCGCTTTGCGCGTTTGCGTACGTTACGGCGCGGTGGCGTGCCGAGCGTGCCGCCAAGCAAGACGGCGGGCGAGTATCCGACGTAGTGCTTACCGAAAAGCAAAAGAAGTATAAGCTGGCTTTGCTTATTTGCGAATGCGTGGCGTTGTTCGTTTTGGCTACCGTGCTGTTTATTCCGGTCTATTCGGAGGGCGACGGCGGCCTTACGTACGTGCTTATCAATTCGGTGGGCGCCAACCAATATCCGGTGTACGTGTCTATCGGGTTTATAGTAATGATAGTCGCGCTGTTCGGCGAAATGTTGTACTTTATTTCCACGGTGGCCGACTACTTCGGCGGTAAGACGTTTGCAATACGGTCGCGGCACTTCGTGCTTAGCACTGCGGTTTTTACGCTGATATTCTTTATCCTCGGCTATTGCCTCAAGTTCTACTACAACCTTAGCGGTGGGACGAATGCTGCGCCGCGCGAGGCTATGACTGTAAGCTACGTTCCGTTCGTGCTGTCCGTTGCTACTATGATCGTTTACTCGGTGTTCAGCGGCAAGTTCCCCGTGGGCGAAAACGGCCAGGTTTTGCCTCGGCAAGCGTACAAGCCGTTTAGGCTTGAGCCGCTGTTTACCGTGCTGGTGATGACGGTGGTTACGTTTGCGGCGCTTGCCGTAAATATAATAGAAGTGCACGTAAGCATACCCGCCGTTAAATTCGATAGCAAAGTGGCGTTTACAGGCTTCGAGTTGTTGACGGAGTACAAGGACTTGGAGTCCGGATTCCAGTTGTTGGCGTTCGTCGAGTTTGCGTTTTTGCTGGCGTCGGGCATAATGTTCGTGCTTACGCTTATCGGCTTTATTTCCCGTGACAAAAGCTATTACAAAATGGTTAAGGTCAGCGCCATAGCCAATCTGTTTTTCGTACTGCTTATCGGCTTATTCGGCATATACTTCCAGATCGGGCAAAAGATAAATATGGACAGTATAGAGAGCGTGCTTGCACATTACAACGTAAAACTGCCCGACGATTACGTGCTGGAGGTAAGTAGCAAAACCATATACATGCTGCTTGCCAGCGTGGGCGTAATTGCGTACATGATAGCACGCAAAATGTTCGGGCTTAGCGCTACGCCCACCGAAGCGGCGCTTGCGCAAGCGAACGTAGGCGGCCGCACCGACGGCGTCGTAGGCGGAACGTCAACGCCGCCCGCGCCTACCGACGGCGGCAGACCGGCACCCAGGGCCGACTTTGACGCGTGCCCCGCGTTTACCGAAATAGACGGCTTGCAAGATAAATTCCGGGCCGCGCTGGAAAATCGGCGCGCACAGCTGTTTGGCAATCTCACATTGCCCAACCTCGTTAGATTCGTGGTGGACTATGCGCGCGAATCGAGGTTGCACTTGTCGTACACTCCCGACGATATTGCCACCTTCGTTGCCGGACTCGGCGCGTCGCGGCTTGCAATACTTCAAGGTATGAGCGGTACCGGCAAAACGAGCTTGCCCAAAATATTTACCGAAGCGCTTATGAGCAACTGCGAGATAGTGGAGGTAGAATCGTCGTGGCGCGACAAAAACGAGCTACTCGGCTACTACAACGAGTTCAGCCGTTGCTACACGCCCAAAAAGTTTACACAGTGTTTGTACCGTGCGCGGCTCAACGCCGAGGTTATTTCCTTTATCGTACTCGACGAAATGAACCTCAGCCGTATAGAATATTACTTTTCCGACTTTTTGTCGCTTATGGAAAACGAGGAGGACCGTCGCGCAATTAAATTGCTCAACGTCAAGCTTAGCCGCATAGAAAACGGCCAAGCGGTAGGGTATGAAGGACTTAAGGACGGACATACGCTCAAGATTCCGCCCAATGTTTGGTTTATCGGCACGGCCAACCGCGACGAAAGCACGTTCGAGATCAGCGACAAGGTGTACGATCGTGCGCAGACAATGAACTTCGACAAGCGCGCCGCAAAAATCAATTCGTTCAGCGAACCGCTGGAAAAACGGTTCGTGTCGTACGACATGCTTGCCAAGCTTTTTGAGGAAGCTAAGGCCACTTACGTGTTCGACGCCGAGGATAACAAGTTTATCCGTGAAACGGAAAAACTGCTTATGCCGTACAATATCTCATTCGGCAACCGCATACTCAGACAGATAGAGGCGTTCGTAAAGGTTTACTGTGCGTGCTTCGGCGATCAAGCCGCTGTGGAAAATACCGCAGTGGAAAAGATACTGCTCAGCAAGGTCGTGCGCAAGCTGGAAAACAAGGTTATAGAAAACAAGGAAAAGCTTGCCGTAGAGTTCGACAAGCTGGGTATGAAGCAGTGCAGTGCGTTCGTGCGTAAGCTTAACGAGGATTAGCATATATGGAGGTTTTGCCGCTCGAACAGCAAATTCAGCTGGCCAAGCTGATAGACGACTACAAGGGGATAGCCGCGTTTAGGCGAGCTAAACGCAAGCTCAACTATATGCAGTTCGACTACGCCGTAGTCAACGATTTGACTCTGTTTATGATAGAGCCGGATTTCAGCTTCGAGGCTTTGGAACAGCGCATAGACGTTATTCTTGCCGCGCTTCCCGCAATCAAGCGCATTTTTGCTCAGCCGTTTATTCACTTGCGCGAGCATAACGTTATTTTGCCTATAGAGTCCGTGCGCGTGGTAAACAACAACACGCTCAACCATATAGCCGTGCACAGCGAAATGTGGTCGGATATAAAGGACGGACAAATAATGCCGGCTAAGCTGCTTTCCAAGACGTACGAGGACACGTACGGAATATACGAAAACTTGGTGTTTTGCAACGTCGTGGATAGCGTGCTGTCCTTTGCACGGTCCAATATGCGGTTTTTAAAGGAAATGATTTACACCACGCAGACGATAGAGTTCAACTTGCTCGAGCGTGTAAACCACCTAAACTACTTTTTGGCGTTGGGCAAGATACATATAGGCTACAGCCAAAACTACGCCGAACACTACGACGCGGCGGTGCGGTGTCTAAATAAATTGCAGTTTATTTACAACACCATAGTGCCGCGCCTAAAACGGCCGGTGTACAAAAAGAACAAGTACCGCCACGATAATATAAAGCTACACAAGACCAACATTCTTTCCATGCACAAGGAATACCGTAGGATATACAAGCTCGGTCTGTACTTTGCGCGCAACAAGGCCGCCGCGCCCGACGTAGCGCACAAGGACCTGGCAGAGCTGATTAAAAACTACTATTACTTTTGCCAAGCGCTGTGCATATTTGCGGCGGGGCATTTCAACTTCGTGTGCAACGTGACTCGCGCGTTCGATATGTCCGCGTTTTCGCTCGACTTTGCATTCAAAAAGTGGTCGCTAAAGCTGGAGCGTATTACGGTGGGAGATTGGCGGGCGCTTTCCATTACCGTCAAAAAGAACAAGCAGTACAAAATAGTGCTTATCCCGTCGCTGTTCAACGACAACGCCGAGCTTTTGCAAAAGATTAAAAAGGGCGTAAAGGCGGACGAGTACGTGGTGTGCACGCCGTACGACGATTGCGAGGACGGAGCGCTGATTGGCATAACATCTATAGAATCGTTCCGTCGTGTTCAGCAAATGCTTTTGCGCGCAATGATTTACGCCGATACCGCTCGGGACGAATGTCCGTTTTGCAACGGCAAGCTGACCGTCAACGCGGAGCTTTCCACTGCCGATAATCCGGTGTATGAATGCGCGGCTTGCCGCACGCAGATATATAGCTCGCACTGTCCCGAGGCCGACGTCCCGTACTATTACACCAAGATAGAGGGCCTCGCGGCGTGGCACGAGGGGAACGACGAGCAGTGGCTGGAAAAGCGCAAGGACGAGAGCAAAATGTACTTCCGCAACATCACGGCGATCGACGACGACTTCAATCCAATATGCCCGCATTGCGGAAAAAAGCATTAGGGGAATGCCGAATTAAGAATGAACGTATAATTCGGAATTCGGAATTATCGGTGGTAATAGCATAGCAACGTTGAGGTGACAGCCGTACTAATATACGTTTAAAAACACGCTCGAATGCACGCTGTATTCGAGTTTTCGTTTGACAAAAAACGGCATATGGGTATAGGTTTTGAAGCGAAAACGCGCACATGCATCGAGTTTTTGCTATGATTTGCTCGTACGGTGCACTTTTTTGCATACGCGTGCGTATTTATGATTAAAAATAATGTCGATATTTCGCCGTTTTGGCCATTAGTCTTATTGACTTGCCAAATGAAATTTGGTATAATGTTATTTATCGAATTAACGTTTTGACGGATACTGCTCGAATGATTGAAGCGTTCGTTTGGCTTGTCGTCGAAGCAGACTTTGTTTTAGGACATACGGAATATGAACAACTTACAATTAAGGAAGAAAATTTTATCGGTTGTCGTAGTATTTGCCTTGGCATTGTGCTTAGGGCTTTGTGCGTTTTTGTGTATCAACGCAAATTCGAGTAGAGGAACGGCGTTTGGCGCTTCCGATAGTTCGGGCGTGCTTAACAGTGCCAACGGCACCGACGACGCCGACTTTACGTATCAGTTTGGGCAAACCTATACTATCAACGGCAAGTCGTATACTATAAGCAATGCGCAACAATCCGATTATATTCCGTATGCGGTGGCACTGGGACTTAGTGACACCGTTGCGGTAACGCGCAATAAATTTTACGACGTAAACGGCGAAGATAAAACGGGTTCGGTTGGCGGTGTGCGTTCTGCCGGTTTGTACGAGCTTACCGTTGACGGAACCGGTCAAAAATATAAGGTCCGCGTTTTGCCGGCTAAACTCGATTACAGCACGACCGACGTTATTCCGGTATTCGTCAACGCCAATAGCAAAGACTACCGCGCGCACGGCGATAATACCGCCGTGTACAAGCACAACGACGGTTGGTATCCGTCGCAAAAGGCGAACGAGGTTCCGGTGGAAATCAGAACGATTACCAACTCGTACTATTACCTTAACAATCCCACAGACCAAGTTACCATTAAGATAGGCAACGAGCAGTTTACCGACGCCGACGGTAACGAGATTAGCGACGTAACTTCCGCATATTCCACGCTTGCTTATAACGACCTAATTAAAATCAATATTACGGATAGAGCGGGCGTACAATACAGAGGCTCCAACGAGTATATTGCTACGTTTACCTTTAACGCGCCCGCAAACTGCGTATTCGACTACGGCGACGCTGGCGAGGACGACGAAATTGCCGACGCTCATAAGGGGCTTAGTATTACCCAAAGAACGCCTACTTCGTTCGTGCTGGTTAAGCACTGGTTCCTTGTCAATTATACGAGCTTGTTCGTTTCGCAAATCGAGCCGACGGAAGACTCCAACGGCTTGAAAGAGACCAACGATCCTTACGTGCCTTTCCACGATAAGCAAAAATTCGACAGCTATTTGGATAGCTTGAGCAAGCCCTCGACGTGGGTAGGCGAAGGTAAAAACGGTGAAAGCGATACCGGTACCGACACCATTACGTACGGCGACGATTTGCACGTAAAAACGCCCCGAGCCAAGTTTAGAGGCGATAAGTACGGCACTATTAAGTTCGACGTAATTTACGTGGACTTGGAGGGCAAGACGCATAGGCTGGTAACCGACATGCAGTTGGGTACTACCAACACCGCCACCACACAAAGGCTCGATTACTACTTTAACAAAACCATGCCCGCCGGTAAGTACACTCTTAAGCTATTCGGCGAAATTAACGCGTCGCAGATTGCGGCAAGCGAGCCTAACCAAATACGCGGCGAGTACTGGCTTACCGTATTGCCTGCGCCGTTGGACGCGTCCCTTATTACCGGCGCTAACGGCATTCAAGACGCCATTAAAGGTACATTGCAAAGCAACGGCGAATATATCAACTCCTATTTGTTGAGTGAAAACGTGCTTCACAAGGATTTGAGCGAGGAGGTGTCGCTGCTTAACGACACGCTCAACTTGCCGCTTAGCGACGGCACGATAGCTAGCTATTGGCGCGATTTGGGCGATGCCGACAAAAAGGAATATTACGAGTCTGCCGTTACGGTAAAGTATAACCGCAGTACTTGGAGTAGCTCCAATTACGTTACCTACGACGAAATAAATCAAATGATAACGCAAGCGGGACGGTATACGCTGTATTACAGCATTGCCGCCAAAAACTACGTTACCGTCGGCGGACCTAACGACGCAAATCGTACTGCTTACGAGTTTACGACTCGGCTTAGCGAGGGCGTAAGCATAAAGCAAATTTACGACAGAGTTTACAACGACGACGATCCGTACTTTAAAAACGTAGCGTACACCGGCGACGAAGTGCACACTCGCGTGCCGCGCAGTCAGCAGTACCAAGAATCGTTTGACGACAAGGTCGATTATATTAACGTGCGTGAAGGCGCGTCGGTTTCGCTTACGTTGGAGGGCGAGCTTCTTACCGGCTGGGAAAACGACGTAGCGGGCGGCGACCTTGGCGTGAGGATCGATATTTCCGACGATAAGCAAACGCTTATCGTTTACTTCGACATAGTGCCCGCAACCAATTCCTTTACCGTTGCGCCGCAAATAGCGCCGTGGACGTACGACGGGTTCAACAAGGATATCAACTTTATAGCGGACGGACTTGCGTTTGACGGCGCGGATGTTTATTACCGTTTGGGTAAGAAAGTGGGCGACGAATACGAATGGGTGGACGTCGACGGCACGCTTACTGTGAACGACGCGGTGGCTTCCGAATATTTTGAAGTGGATGCCGACGGCAAGGTAAGTGATGAAGTCGCAACCACGCTTAAAGGATTGAACGCGGGCACGTACTATCTGTGCGGATATATAAACCCGAGTAATAAGATTAACGATACTACGTACAACGTAAACGGTTATTTAATGACCGAGCAAGCGTACTCCACGGTTGTCGTTATGCAAGCCGCAAACTCGTGGACGATCACGCCGTATATCATAGGCTGGACGTACAATGGGTTCTCCGCTTCTACCTTCCAAATCGGCGAGGCGCGGTTCGGCAATAATGACGATATTACTTACAAGCTGTACGAAGGTAATACCGCAAGCGGTACTGCGCTTAAAACGTTTAAGACATTGGACGATATCGTGGACGGCGAAAAGATTTCCGATACGCTTAATAATTTGGAAGTCAATACGTATACGTTGACGGCTAGTCTAATCGGTACGGATGATTACAGCGCATTGAGCATGCCCATGATATTTGTCGTATCAAAGGCCAACAATGCTTGGACTACTACGCCGTTTATTAACAGCTGGGCGTACATGGGCTTTGCCGAAAGCAACGTCCGTTTCGGCGCGGACCGATTTAACAGCCAAGTTGAGTACGGTTTGTACGTGGGCGACACTGCAACCGACACTCCGTTGTATACCTTCCATAGCTTAACAGATATTGTAAAAGTCGATGGAAAAGACGTTTCCGTCGCCAATATGTTAAAGACATTGCCCGCAAAAACGTACACCATTGTTGCCGTCGTAGCCGATACCGACAACTATGGCGGACTCAGTATGCCTATTACTTTTGCCGTAACCAAGGCGTCCAACACTTGGACTGCCATGCCCGTTATGACCGGTTGGGCATACAAGCTGTTCAGCGAAAGTAATTTTCATGCCGGCACGACCGAATTAGGATCTGTAAGTACTATTACTTACAAGCTGCACAGAGGAACAACGTCAAGCGGCGAAGTGTTGATTGATGAGTTTAAAACGTTAAACGACGTTATTGACGGTAAAAAGGTTAGTGATATTTTCTCCGATTTGCCGCAAGGTACGTACACGTTGATTGCGCACCAAGTAGGCGATGACGATTACAGCGAGCTTAGTCAATCCATGACGTTCTCCGTAACGCAAGCTACCAACACTTGGAAAGTCACGCCGTACATTACCGGCTGGATCTACAAGCAATTTACAGAAAACAATTTTCAGACGGGCGAAACGGAGTTTGGCGCAACTGCCGATATCACTTACACTCTATACGCCGGTACAACAACTGCGGGCGAAGTACTTATAGGCGAATTTAAAACGTTAAACGACGTTAAAGACGGCGAAAAGGTTTCCGACCTGCTTAACAAGTTGTCAAAAGGCACGTATACGCTGTTGGCACACCAAGACGGTACGGAAAGCTATGCTATTTTGAATACGCCTTTGACGTTTACCGTAACGCCGACAACCAACAGCTGGTCGACCAAACCTAGAGTGATAGGCTGGACATACGGCTCGTTTGACAACAGCTATTTTATAGCCGGTGTTCCCACGTTCCGAGAAAGCTTGGAGGGCGAGGTGTCCGCCGTAGTCAAATATACGCTCACCAAGGACGGCGACGATAACTTTGCGTCCGTCACGTTTACTCAGTCCGATCCGTATGACTTTGCCACGCTCAACGCCGGCAATTACACTTTAAGCGTTTATTATGCGGGCACGGATAACTATGAAGAGCTTACCGACGAAATTAAATTCACGGTAGGCAAGTACGTCAACGGTTGGAATCCTTTGCCGAGCTTGCGCGGTTGGGACTATAAAAGCTTCAATACTGCACTGTTTACGGCGGGCGTACCAGCAAGGCAAGACGACACAAGCGCCGAGGTAACGTATAGTGTTACCGGCGGCACGCTTACGGCGGCAATATCGCTTACCGTCACTGACGGCGCGCTTACGCAAAGCTCTGTCGACGCGCTTACCGCTTTGGCGGCGGGCGATTATACGTTTACGGCCACGTATCCCAAAACGGATAACTACGACGGTATAACGTCGACCTCCACGTTTAAGGTATCAAAAATCGACAATAGCTGGGCGACAAGGCCGAGATTGCTCGGTTGGACTTACGGCGCGTATGACAACGGCTATTTTATTGCCGGCGTGCCTTCGCTTAAAGAGGGCGACAGCGAGGTACAATACACGCTTACAAAAGAGGGCGACAATGGCTTTGCTGCTGTCACATTTACCGAGTCCGATTTGTACGACTTTGCTTCGCTCTTTGCGGGTACTTATACATTAAAGGTTTCTTTTGCGGGTACGGATAACTACGAAGCGCTCGACGCTGATGACAACGTCATCAATTTTACCGTTTCTCAAACCAACAATTATTGGCAGAATGCAACTCCGCCGGCAATCGACGGTTGGACTTACGGCTTGTTCACGGATAGCTTGTTTACAAACGGAATTCCGACGTACGGTACGGCTGCTACATACACGGTGCGTTACGTAGTAAACGGCAATGTCGACGAAACGGAAAACGGCATTGTCAAAATCGGCAACGTTGCGCTCAAAGATATGTCGTACGCAGATCTCAAAGCCAAGCTCAACGGCTTGAATGCGGGCACGTATAGCATTAAAGCTACTTCTGGCGAAACGTCGAGCTTTACCGCCGCGGAATGGAGTAAGCAGTTTGCCGTAGCCAAGACGGACAACGAGTGGGATACCGTTCCGTCTATCACGGGCTGGATTTACAGTCAGTACGACAGCACTGCAAATGCCGTCAACTTCGGCGCGGCAAAGCATGGCAATCTTGCGGCAGATGATTATACTTGCAAGTATTTTGTTGCCGTCAACGAAAACGGAACGTGGGTCAAAGGCACCGAGGTCGGCGCAAGCGTCATCGGGACGGCCAACGCGGGAGATTATTTGTTGGAGGTCACTGCGTACGGCGACGGCAACTACAACGCGCTTGTTTATATCGTCAGCTTTGTCATCGGCAAAAAGAATCCGACTTGGAATACCGCGACTACCGCTAACAACGGCAAGGAATATAACTGGATATTGGGCGGCACAAACGAAGCTGTCGCACAGCCGGTGTTGGGCACGCCTTCATGGGGCAAGCCTATCGAATACAAGCTGTTAAATGGCGACAATGAATTGTATGGCGGTTCATCATGGACCGGTTTGGAAAATACGCTTAACAGCCGCAAAGCGGGCGAGTATACGGTAACCGCGCACGTAGACGGCGATACCAACTACACTGCGCTCGATTATTCCGTCACGGTAATTATCAGCGTAATGACTAATACTTGGAACGATAAAGTCGGCAACGGAACTTCCGAAGCCGTAGAAATCGAAAAGGCGTACGGCGAGGATTTGTCGTTTATAGAGTTTACGCCCACATACGGTACTGTTGTGATTACTGTTAACGGCAAGGACACAAACGACGTTATCGGATATATAAGCAGTAACGGCGTGGGCGAATATCTTATTGTCGCCACTGTAACCGCTACCGACGAGTACAGCGCGCTTGTAGATACCGTCAGACTTATTATCACAAAGGCTAACAATTCGTGGAATAGCGATAGCGATCTCGTTATGTCGTCCGAGTGGGAATGGAACGACGTAGAAAGCAAAATAGACACCGGACTTACTGCGGCTACCTTCCCCGTGCCGGCACAAGGTTCGGCGGCACAGGTGGTCGTCACCGTTAAGGCGACGGGCTTGATTGTATTTGAATCTACGGTTCACTACACCGACGGAAACGCCAATGTAAACGATATTGCCGCGCTTAACAGTAGGCTGCGCGCTTTGGACGTTGTGACCGGCGGCTATACCATTACCGTAACTGTCGGTGAGACGGATAGCTATTCGGCGCTCGACGGCGACGACGCAAAAGCCAAAAACTTTGTTGTAAATCGGGCGACCAACACTTGGGTGCCCAATCAAGGTCCAAACGTAATAGTAGGCGGCTACGGCGGCAGCATTGCGTATCCGTCTGCAACGCCTACGTTCGGCAAAAACAACGTTGTGTTTACGTATGCCAATCCGTCGGCTAACGATAAGGTGGACGGCAACGGCAACAAGATTGCCCCCGCGGACGACGCGGTTTGGGAAAATACGTACAGCTATCAAGCGGGCTCGTACTGGCTTAGAGCGTACGTTGCGGGCACGGACAATTACACCGAGCTTGTGGGATATTGCTTGTTCAGCATTGCCGCGGGCGAAAACGCTTGGGTAACAAGCCCCGGCGTAATCGCGTGGAATTGGAACGGCTACGACCCGTCTGTTAATCTGTTCAGCGGTTCGGGACGAAACAACCAACCCGCACAGTTTACCATTACTACCAAAACGGGCGAAGCGTTAAGCGCAAGCGATTTTGTTGCGTACGACGGCACTGTTATTTCCAACGGCGCTATCAATATTCTTGACGGGTTTACGCTCAGTGCAAACGACGCCAAGGTGTTGGTCGTTTCGGACGCTGTGGCAAAGCTGCTTAACGCGCTTAAACCTAACAGCTACACGCTTACCGTTTATGTCCCCGCAGGCGACAGTCTTGACTTTTTGAGGCAATCCACCACCTTTACGGTAGGCAGAGCGGAAAACGGTTGGAAGGTAGGTCAAGCGCCCGCCGTGTCGAGCTACACTTACGGCAGCTACAACGAGACCACTACGTTTACCTACGGCGAAACGGTATACGGCGATGCAAGCGCCGTCATATACAAGCTGGACGACGAGCTGATTATAACCGACGCGAGCAAGCCCGCATATCAAAAATTGCAGGAGCGGTTAGCTTCGCTTGACGTGGGCAGCTACACGCTGTCGGCTTGGGTGCTCGCAAGCCCCGACGGCACGTATTCCGCGTTGTACAGCGAACAGTCGCCTTACACCACGCGTACGTTTACCGTTGCGCGTGCGACCAACGGCTGGACAAACGAGAGTATAGTAACTCAAATCAACAAGAAATACAGCGAGATTAAGGCCGCGGCTTTCAATCAAGCCGAGTTTGCCAAATTGTACGCACAGCTTACGCCAATCGCCGGTACCGTCAATTACGCGCTGTTAAATGCGGACTACACGTCGCGCAACACGGATAGCTTGGATTATGCGGGATTGTTTAATGCTATCAAGGCATTGCCCTCGGGCGAGTACGTAATACGCGCTTCCGTAGCGATTACTACGACCGATAATTATTACGGAATAGGCGCTACCGATACGCGACTTATAATCAGTACGTACGACAATCGGTTTACGCAAATACCCGACGCGCTTACGGCACAGTGGGCGTGCGGTTTGAATGAGGACAATGAAACTGTAAACAAGACCGTACTCAATACGTTTACGATAAAAGCGGCACACGGCGAAGAGACCGTAACCTATACGCTTAACAAAACGGTTTACGAGTCGTATGCGGACTTTAAAGATGCGGTCAGCGCACTTAACGCGGGCTCGTACAACGTTACGATAGCGATTGCCGCTACCTACGACTACGATGGAGCTTCGGCCGTTCGCATGCTTACCGTAAGCCCCGCCGATAACAGCTGGCAAAACGACTGGGTTGCAAGCGGTTCGCTCAGCGTTACAAACGCCGCTGCAAAAGCCGGGTTGAGCTGGGACTGGAATAGTACGGTAATATGGACGAAAGCCGTTCCCGTATACGGCAAAACCGTGTACGTGGAAATACGCAAGGCGGGAGCAAGTTCGGCATTGCAGTACGTCACGCTCGATTACGGCGTAAGCAACGGCGACAGCGCGGCGGTTACCATAAGCGAGGCTATATCCAAGCTTGACGTGGGCAATTACGAGCTTATAGTTTCCGCACCGGCTACCGTCAACTGGGCGGCATTGTCTGACAAAGTGGAATTCAGTATCGCAAAGGTAGAAAACAAGTGGGACGAAGCGCCTCAAATCAGCGGTGCCGTAAACAATAAGTGGGCGTACGGCACACCCAACGTTTTGCCTACGGCCAAGGCTAAGTACGGCAACGTTCGTTACGAGTATACTACCGCGTCCGGAGATAAACTCACCTCAATGCCCACTGCCGTTGGCGAATACGTAATCAAGTTTATTGTAGATAAAACTGCCAACTATGACGAAATAAGCAAAACGCTTAACGTTACGATAGAAAAAGCAACCAACCGCGCCGTGACTAATCTCGGCATGATCGGTTGGACGTGGGGTTCGTTCGATAGAGAAATCAACGTGATAACCGGCACGCCCGAAATAGCGGAATTGGAAAAAACGACGATCAAATTCTCTATCGGTACCGGAATGGGCGATAGCTTTAAGGCACTGCCCGATCTATCGGAGTTCTCGCTTACGGCTAACGGACTTGTGCAAAAGGACAGCAAAGTGGAGGCTGCTTTGCGCAAGCTTACGGGCGGCACAAGCAAGGACAATAACCTTACGTACTATACGATAAGGATGCACGTTGAGGAGACCACCAACTACAACGGCTTTACTGCGGACAACAGATTTGCCGTCACGGGAGCAATCAATACGTTCACCAAGTACCCCACAATCAAGTCGTGGGAAGTCAATCACTGGACTGACGAACTGCCCAGCGCGGTAGCCCTATACGGTGCGCCCGCAATAACCATAACGGGCGACGCCGACGGTATTGTGTACTTTAAGGGTGAGTACAAAAAAGCTAACGACAGTGACGAGCTTGAGCTTGTAGTTGAGCTTAACAACTTGAATTTGGCGCCCAAGGGCGAGTACGTATTAACCGCTTTGGTAAACGCGACGGTGGGACAGTACAACTCGCCGCTTGTGGGAGATTACAGGTTCAGCATAGGCGTAAAAGGCGCGGGCCAGTCCAACCATTGGGAGGAGCTTCCCACTATTAAAGGTTGGGTTGCAAATATCGACGGATTGTTTAATGCTCCGTCGGGCACGCCTTTGCGTGGCTTACCCAACTTTGTGTTCTACGTACGCAACGAGGACGGCTCTCGAGGGAAAAAGGTTGACGCGAGCATGACCAACGTGGTATTGAAAAAGGGCAGCAAGTACGAGTCGGATATATACATTCCCGTCGAGTACGGTTCGTACATTTTGGTGGCGTCGTCCAACGGTATACCCGAAGAAGACGGTAAGTCTGACGCCTTGGCAGAATACGAGATACCCGTAATTATCGACCCTCGTCCGTTGTCATTCGATGAGGAGCTGCGCATTTCGACGCTACTGTATTTGGGTGAAAGAAAAGATTGGGCAGACCCGACCGTCAAACCGTCAATCGACGACGCCGAAATCTCGTACGTGTACACCAACAAGGAAACGGGCATCAGCAGCAAGCAAATGCCCACCGATGCCGGCGACTACACCGTTACGGTAACGCTTTCGGCGCTGTACAGCAGAAGCATATCAATGTCGGTAGACTTTACGGTTAAGCTTTCGCCCAACGGCTGGACGGCGGCGCCTAACATCAAGGACTGGTCTGCGGAGGACGTAAAGGGCAACTTGCCTACCGGCGCTGCAAGCGTAGGTTCCGATCAAATAGTTTATACGTACGTAAACGTTAATAATCCCAATAAGATTTTAACAGAAAGGCCGACAACCGAGGGTTCGTACATAATGTATGCGGACTTGAACGTGGCGGGCTACGAGCCGTTACACGCCGAATACCGCTTCACTATTGGCCCCGCATTTGACAGACAGCTTGTCATAGCTGCAATCGTATTAGGTGTATTCGCATGCATGTTGGCATGTGTGGTAATATACTTTGCAATCAAGAGATACAAGGAGAACTAATTATGGACAACAAAAGCTTACTACTCACTTTGATTATAGTACTGGTAGTATTTATCGTACTGCTCGCGGTGCTCGGCGTTGTGTTTGTTGTAGCGTTACGTAAGCGCAGACCCGTCATAAAGGTCGTTATGGCGCCTAACGCAATGCGGGACGCACAAGCAGAGGATGAACCCGAAGAGGAGACCGCCCCCGCGCCGGCCGTAACGGAAACATCACCTATAGTTGCCTCAACCGAAAGTGCTGTGCAGCCTCCCGCGGCACCGCCCCCGCCTCCGCCGCCCGAACCCGAAGAGGACGACGATGACGAGGAGGACGACGATGACGACGCTCCGCTTATCGTAACCGAGGGACAAGAGCGCGTAAGCTACAACCGCAGTCTTACGGCCAAGCTCGCGCAAATGAACAACAAGTCCAAGGAATGGTATTCGCAAATAAAGAATGAATTGCTTTCCTACGGCAAGGTTAAGTCGCGTATGAGCTGGAAGCGCGAAACCTTCCGCGTAGGGCGCTTGACGGTTGCCAAGCTTATAGTGCGCGGCAAAACCTTGTGCTTGCTGGTGGCAGTTGAACCGGCCAGCTACGACGGCACCAAGTTCTCCGTACGCGATATGTCCAGTCTGTCGAGCATGGCGGACACGCCCACTATGTACCGCATACGCAAGGAACGCAGATGCAGGTACGCCAAGGAAATGATAGCCGACATAATGAAGGAGCTTAAGGTGTACAAGAACCCCGCGTACGAGGCACAAGACTATTACGTGCCGTACGAGGGCGACGTGTCGCTTATGAACCGCGGCTTGGTAAAACGCGTCGTATCGGGCAGCGTTAAGGCGTTCAAAATAGAGGAAGTGGATAAGTCTGCTTTAGACGAGGCCGCCGCAACCGACAATAAATCCGACAATGGTAAAAAAGACTAAACGGAGGGATATAAGCTATGTCTAAGAAAGGTCAACTAAAAAAAGAAATAGACGAGTGCGAGCGTGAGATACGCGCGTACGAGCAAAAACGCGAACGCTCGCAAAACGCTCTTATCCGCGCAATGCTCGCCGGCAAAAAGGCGGCGCCTGAGGACGAGCAGTACTTTACCGTGTTCTCCGAGCTTATAGACAAGGAACGCGAAAAACTGCGCGGACTGTACGCAGAGCTTGAAGCGCTCAAAAAGAAGTAAATTTCAGTAAGTGAATCTCTACAGCAAAAAAACGCCTCAAAGGCGTTTTTTGCGTTTGTGCGGTTTTTTGAATATAGTAATCATTGATAGGGCTTGCTATATATTTGTGATTGTGATATAATAAAACAAATAATTACGGAAAGAAATATTCATATCTATTATTGAGTAAGAAATCGAAAAGTCAATCTGTGATTGTTTTGATATAATTAAATAGCATAATAAAGATTATAGGGAGTATTATGAAAACAAAAAAATTACTTTGCGTCATTTTGGCATGCATTGCGTGCGCGTTGTTTGCTCTTACCGGTTGCGGCGGCGATACGCCCGACGGCGGAAACGGCGGAAACGGCGGAAACGGCGGAAATGGCGGAAACGGCGGGGTTATAGGCACATACTATACCGTGACGTTTGACAGCCGCGGCGGCAGTGCCGTGGAAAGCCAAAGCGTGCGCGAGGGCAATACCGTCCGCACGCCGAGTGCGCCGGCGAGGGAGGGGTATTCCTTTATCGGCTGGTTTGTGGATATTACCGATACGGCGGCGGAATGGAAGTTTGCTACCGACCGCGTAAACGCAGATATTACGCTTTACGCCAAGTGGCAGATTGACGAAGTTTTAACTCCGACGGCCAGCCTCGTATTCGAGCGCAACGACGTCGGTTATACCGTAACGGGCGCAAACGGACAAGAGGAAAGGATTATCATTCCCGCCGAGTACGAGGGCCTTCCGGTTACCGAAATAGGCGAAAGCGCGTTTGCGTACAGCAGACATACCTCGGATATTACTTTTGTGGCTATTCCCGACACCGTAACGACGATCGGCTTGAATGCGTTTTACTCGCGTATGGAGCTTGCTACCGTGGAGATAAGCGGGGACAGTGCGCTTACTGCTATCGGCAACAATGCGTTTGCCGGCAACGGTTTGCTAAAAAGCATTACCATTCCGCAAGGCGTTACCTCAATAGGCGACAGCGCGTTCAACAACTGCGGCGGGCTCGAGGGCTTTACCGTGGCTAAGGACAACGCCGTTTACCGCAGTGAAAACGGACACTTGATAGAAACCGCCACTCAAACGCTCGTTCGCGGCGTGAACAATCCGTCCGTTCCCGACGGCGTTAAGGTTTTGGGTAAGGCCGCGTTCCGCAAGGCTAACGGCATTACCGAGCTTAATATTCCCAAGTCGGTCACGACCATAGGCAACTACTTCGTAGCCGACAGCACCATTGCTCAAATAAACTACGCCGGCACCGAGGCCGAATGGAACGCTATAGGCAAAAGCGCCACTATGTGGAATTACGGCAACCTCAACGTTCGGCTCGTTTACTCGAGCGCGCCGAGCGGCAAAACCAAGGTGCTCGTTGCGTACTTCTCTTGCACCAACACCACCAAGTCCGTGGCACAGAGCATTCAAGACAAGGTAGACGATTCGTACCTTTACCAAATAACGCCGGCCGTTCCGTACACGAGCGCCGACCTTAATTACAACACCGATTGCCGCGCTAATCGCGAGCAGAACGACAGCTCGGCCCGCCCCGCAATCAGCGGCGATGTGGAAAATATAGCGCAGTACGACGTGGTGTTTTTGGGCTATCCCATTTGGTGGGGGCAAGCACCCAAAATTATTTATACATTTTTGGAAAAATACGATTTTTCGGGCAAGACCATAATTCCGTTCTGCACTTCGGGCAGCAGTCCTATGGGTTCGAGTGCGGACAATCTGCACGGCTCTGCGCCCACTGCCGTATGGAAGTCCGGTGCGCGCATAAGCGGCAACAACGTTGACTCGCTTATTGCGCAAATGAATTAAAAGCGTACGATACTACTTACGATAAAAACACATTAACAGAATATTAAGGAGATAACTATGAAAGTCAAACAAACTGCGGGGCGCGACGCGCTCGGGGAATTTGCGCCGAAATTCGCACAGCTTAACGATGACGTACTGTTCGGCGAGGTTTGGTCGAGCGACGCGCTGTCGCTCAAAACCCGATCCATGCTTACGGTAACGACTCTCGTTGCAAAGGGGCTTATAGACGGCTCGTTTCAGTATCACTTGCAAACGGCCAAGGCAAACGGCGTTACTAAAACCGAAATGGCGGAGCTACTTACGCACGTTGCGTTTTACGCCGGTTGGCCAAACGCTTGGGCGGCGTTCCGTATGGCAAAGGACGTGTACAAGGATGACGACGGCAAGTGTGGCGGAATGTTCGGACTGGGCGAGCCTAACACGGCGTACGCCAAGTACTTTATAGGCAATTCGTATCTAAAGCCGCTTACCGATCCCAAGCAGACTGTGTTTATGGCCAACGTAACGTTTGAGCCGAAATGCCGCAACAACTGGCACGTACACAAGGCCGACGAGGGCGGCGGACAAATACTGCTGTGTACCGATGGGTGCGGCTGGTATCAGCAGTGGGGCAAGCCCGCGCAAAAGCTGTATGCCGGCGACGTGGTGTATATACCGGCGGGCGTCAAGCACTGGCACGGAGCGGCCAAGGACAGTTGGTTCAGTCATATCGCCGTGGAATGTACCGGCGTAAACACGTCCAACGAGTGGCTGGAACCGGTATCCGACGAACAGTATAACGGATTGGAATAGAATATATAAAAAGGATGCTTGCGGCATCCTTTTTGTGTGTACGTATTATTTGACAATTACTTTTTAATCGCCTGTAAAGTCGTCAAGCCATTTTGCGGTAGCTTCGCGTGTTTGGAAAACCATATAGGGGATAGAACTGTTTTGCAATTCGAACAACATTGACGGTCTAACTTTCTCTTTAAAGGAGACAATCCAATTTTTGAATTGGTCGTCTACTTGCTCGGTACAGCCGTCGGTCATATCAGGTCGGCTTGTGCCTTTATACTTTTCCGCACGCTCGTAAACGCTTTGTATGCAAAGCTCGGTATCGTAGTCGAGAAATATGCAAAGGTCGGCATATGATAAGCGCGTTTTAAACGTTCTGAAAAAATTGCCCTCTATTATCCAATCGTTTTTCGCAAGCTCGTCGGCAAGCATTATATCAAATTCTTGCTCTGATCGAGTTTGCCAATTCGGTAGCCACCACAATTTATCCAAATGAACGACGGGCAAGCCGAATCGCTTTCCCATTTCCAAGGCGAGCGTGCTTTTACCCGCGCCGCCGCAGCCTACTATCAAGACCTTATGATAGGGGAATATCTTTTTCATTTTTGTTCTCCCGTGTATTTATAGTTATATAGTATTTTGTGTTGATTGTCAAGGCGATTAATTGAAGTTGGCAATACAGGGATGCTCGCGGACTGCGCGGGCGAGCTTCGGGTGCGCCGAGCGCATAGCGGATAGCATAAAAAAATAGATAATAAATAAAAAATAAGAGATAAGATTGAATAATACAAAGTGGCGAGCGATATTATCCGCTACTTTTATCTATTCATTCTTATCTCTTATCTATTCTATTAGGCGCGTCAGCGCCGCTTTGGTGGGCAATACAGGGCTCGAACCTGTGACTTTCACCACGTCAAGATGACACTCTCCCAGCTGAGTTAATTGCCCATATTCATTTGTAACTATAAGTTTAGTATATTTTGGCTTTTTTGTCAAGCGTTTACTTGTATTTGTTTTGCAAATATGTTAAAATGGCGGTATGAAAGCTGTTATTCAAAGGGTGAACGAGGCGGCGCTGTCCGTGGACGGCAAGCAAGTAGCCGCTATAGGCCGAGGACTGGTTGTGTACGTCGGCATAGAACAGACCGACGCCGAGCCGGACGTTATTGCCATGTGCAAAAAGATTTCGGCAATGCGCATATTCTCGGACGACGCCGGCAAGCTGAACCTATCGGTTGCCGACATAGGCGGGGAGATACTTTTGGTTTCCAACTTCACCTTGTGCGCCGACATATCGCACGGCAACCGTCCCAGCTTTACGCGAGCCATGCGCCCCGCAATACAAGCGAGCGGCATGTTCGATTACTGCGTAAACGTTATGCGCGACCTTTTGCGCGAGGCAGGCCTATCTGACAACGTTAAATGCGGAATATTCGGCGCGGATATGCGCATAGACCAATCCAACGACGGGCCGATAACGATAATCTATCAATAACCAATCCTTTAATAATCTTTGCGGTAGTATCTTAATGGACGAACTGAAAAACAAAAAAATATTGCTTCACGCTTGCTGTGGGCCGTGCAGCCTTGGCGCAATCGAGCCGTTGCTTAACGACGGTGGGGATATTACTTTGTTTTATTACAATCCGTGCATTATCGACGGCGAGTTCGATTTGCGGCTTGAAGCACTGCAAACTGTAGCCGATTACTACAAGCTTCCGCTTATCGTTCCGCCGCATGACTATTCGTTCTTTTCGTCATACGCCAAAGCCTACGCTGACGCGCCCGAGGGCGGAGCACGGTGCGGATTGTGCATGGAGGATCGACTTCGCGCTTCCGCAATCTACGCCGGCGAGCACGGTTTCGATTTCTACACGACCACGCTTACGGTTAGCCCGCACAAAAACAGCAAGCTTATATTTTCGCTTGCGGACGGCATTAAGGATGGCGCGCCGTTTTTGTCGCGCGATTTTAAAAAGAAGGACGGATTTTTGCTATCCACTCGGCGGGCGAAGGAGCTTGGCATTTACCGCCAAAAATTTTGCGGCTGTGAGTATTCGTACCGAAACGCCGTACAGCGCGAGGGGGATAAGGTATGAGTTTAGTCGATAAACTGAAAGACCTACCCGACACCCCCGGCGTATACATTATGCGCGATATAACCGGCCAAGTGATATACGTAGGTAAGGCGGTTATACTTTCGCGGCGGGTTAGGCAATATTTTCAAAACAAGGAAAAGCCGGTCAAGGTTCAAGCGATGGTGGATAACATTGCCGACTTTGACTACATTATTACGCGCACGGAAAAGGACGCGCTGGCGCTTGAAAACAATCTTATCAAAAAGTACAAGCCGCACTACAACATACTGCTTAAGGACGATAAAACCAATCCTTACATTCGCATCGACCCGCGCGCCGACTACCCGACGATAGAGATTACGCGGCGGGTCAAGCGCGACGGCGCACGGTACTTCGGGCCGTTTATAGGCATATCGGTGCGCGACGTGATTAGCGTATTGCAATCGGTGTACAAGCTTCGCACGTGCTCGGGCAAGCTGGCCAAGCGTGCGCGGCCGTGCCTAAACTACGACATAGATTTGTGCCTTGCGCCGTGCTGTGAGCGTTGCGGTAAGGACGAATACCGCCAAGCGATAAACGGAGCCATGTCCTTCCTTTCGGGCGGTGGCGACGATATTTCGGGCATTATAATGCAAAAAATGACCGAGGCCGCCGAAAAGGAGAACTTTGAACGCGCTATTTCCTACCGCAATCAGCTGCGCGTGCTGGAAAATTTAAAGAGCAAAGTAGTGGGCGAGCTGGGCAACGTAGTCAACATAGATTCGTTCTACTACACGGACAACGGCTTGTACGGCGCGGTTAGCGTGTGCATAGTTCGCGGCGGAAAAATGATGGGCGTAAAAAACTATATCATAACCGAGCCGCAAATGTTCGGCGGCGATATGACTACGTTCTTGCCGCAATACTATTCCATGACCAACGAGCTACCCGACGAGATATGCTTGCAAGCGGAGTGCGATACTACCGCGCTCGCCGAATATTTCGATTCGGTGTTCGGCAAGCGCCCCGCGATAACCTTTCCGCAAAAGGCTATGCGCAAAAAGCTGTTGGACACCGCCAAGCGCAACTGCGAGGACTTTTTGTTAAAGAGCGCGGATAGGGTTAAGCGCGGCGAGGACATGACGGTCGGCGCGTGCGAGCGGCTTAAATCGGTGTTCGGGCTAAAGAGCGCGCGGCGCATAGAGTGTTACGATATTTCCAATATTTCGGGCACGGATAACGTTGCCTCGGGCGTCGTGTTTATAGACGGCAAAGCGGACAAGTCGCAGTACCGTCGCTACCGCATACGCACGGTAGAGGGCGCGGACGATTTTAGGTCGATGTACGAAACGCTGTCGCGTAGGCTTACGCACTACAAAAACGGTGACGCCGGCTTTGACGAACTGCCCGATCTTATAGTAATAGACGGCGGCCTCGAGCAAGTGGAGTTTGCCTCGCGTGCGGCGGACGATATGGGCGTATCGGTGCCTATGGTCGGCCTTGCCAAAAAGGACGAGGAATTGTACTTGCGCGGCAATCCGGTGCCGGTCAAGCTTAAGCGCGAGGATTACGCGCTAAGGTTGTTGCAGCGCGTGCGCGACGAGGCGCATAGGTTTGCGGTGTTGTACCACCGCACGGTGCGGTCCAAGCGGTACGAAAGCGAGCTTAACGGCATAAGCGGCGTTGGCGCGGCGTCGGTAAAAAAGGTGCTTAAGGTGTTCAATACACGTACCATAGTTGCCGCCACGGCCGACGAGATTGCGCAAACCGCGGGCATAACCAAAAAGGCCGCGCAAAACATTTACGACTACTACCATCCGACGGAGGTTGGCACGAGCGATATGAAGTACAGACTGATAGCCGCAGATATGGACGGCACGCTGCTGAACGACGAGCTTTGCGTTTCGCAAGCGAATATCGAGGCGATAAACGCATTTCGCGCGGCGGGTGGAATATTCACCATTGCAACCGGTCGCGCGCCGTGCGGCGTGGGCAAGTGCGTTAAGCAAATAGGGCTTGACAACGTGCCCACGAAAATGATTTGCAGTATAGGCGGTGAAATAACGGACAGCGACACGCTTAAGCCGTTTAGGATTTTCGGCATGCAAAAGGCGGTTGCGGCGCGGCTCATTGCCTTCCTTATCGACAACACGCGGCTTACCATGGTGTACGTCGACAACGGACTTAAGATAAGCGAGCGCACCGCGCTGTCCGACGCGTACTGCAAAAAGGTGGGTATAGAGTTCGAGGAAGTGCAAGGCCTTGCCGAGTACGTAAAGCAAGCGCACGTAAACGTATCCAAGGTTATGGCTATTCTGGACGAGCGCAAGCTTGGAGAGGTAAGCGCCGCGATAGGCGAAAAATTCCCCGAGCTGACGTGCATGCAGTCCACGGCGCCGTTTTTGCAAACGCTTAAGTCGGACGGCGAGGATTTTCGTCCGGCTATGGTCGAGTGCGTTCCGCTCGGTGTGGACAAGGGGACCGGACTTAAATACGTTGCCGATTTTTACGGCATACCGCTGTCGCAGACTATTGCGTTGGGCGACAGCTTTAACGATATAGCAATGCTAAAGGCGGCGGGACTGGGCATTGCCATGGGCAACGCGCGCGAGCAAGTTAAGCAAGCCGCAGACTGCGTTACCGACACCAACAACGCCGACGGCGTAGCAAAGGCCATATACAAATTTTGTTTTGAGCAACGGGAGGACTGACCATGCCGCAAAAGAAACGCACTACACCCACTAATCCGACGGACGAGGAAAAGCCTATACAAGCCGACGCAGATAGTGCCGTCGAGCAACCGCACGGCGCGGACGAGCCGGACGAGCTTCAAGAAACCGAAAAGGACGTGGATATAACCGAGTTTGCCGAGCGCATGGACTTGAACGTGATTTGCAGCGGCGACAACGAGGTTATACACTTCAGCACATTTAACATAAGCCGACCGGGGTTGCAGCTTGCCGGATACTACAAGCATTTTGCGCCCGAGCGCGTGCAGATTATGGGGCAGATGGAAATGACGTATTTGCAGCAAATGACGCACGACGCGCGAAAGACTGCGTGCGAAACGCTTATGAAGCACCCCATTCCTTGCCTTATAGTAACCGCAACGTTAGCTCCGTGCGACGAGCTGGTAAGCGCCGCCAAAAAGTACAACCGCGTAATGCTTACTTCCAAGCTGCGCACGACGCCGTTTGTAAATAAGCTGTCGCTGTATCTTAACGAACTGCTTGCGCCGTCGGTGACCATACACGGCGTGCTGATGGACTTGTACGGCGTTGGCGTACTGCTTATCGGCGAGTCGGGCATAGGCAAGAGCGAAACGGCGTTGTCGCTGATAGAGCGCGGACATCGGTTGGTTGCTGACGACGCGGTAACTATTTCGCGCATAGGCGATCGACTGGACGGAACTTGTCCGGACGTTATACGGTACTTTATGGAGCTGCGCGGTATAGGCATAATCGACATAAAAGCTATGTACGGCGCGAGCGCGGTTCAGTTGGTAAAAAAGATAGATATGGTGGTCAAGCTGGAAGCGTGGGACGACAAAACGCGGTACACGCGGCTTGGCGCGCCGGACGAAAGCTACACCATACTGGGCGTAAAAAAGCCGTTGCACGTAGTGCCGGTCAAGCCGGGGCGTAACCTTGCGGTAATACTGGAAGCGGCCGCGCGTACGCACCGCCTTAACGATTTGGGCTTTAACGCGCTGGACGAGCTTAACGAACGCTTGCGCAACAACAAAAAGTAGTAGATATATAGTCGGCAAAGTCAGACTTCGGATATATAAGTAATTTATAATCGCGACGGTCGATTCGGCACAGCGCCGAGTTATAGGAGATTTGTATGATAGTAGTTCTTAAAAACGATCCGGACGAAAAACAACTGAAAAACCTTATGGGTTGGATAAACGGCTTGGGGTTGGAAACGCATCTCGTGCGCGGCGAAAACTCTACCGTTTTGGGACTGGTGGGCGACACCTCGCGCATCGATATGGGGTTGTTGAATTCCTTGGATATAGTGGATACCGTAACGAGAATTCAAGAGCCGTACAAGAACGCCAACCGCAAACTGCACCCCGATGACACCATAGTCGACGTGGGCGGGCACTGCTTTGGCGGAGTGAATTTTCAGTTGATTGCGGGGCCGTGCTCGGTGGAGAGCGAGGAACAAGTGCTTACCATTGCGCGCGCGGTAAAAAAGTCGGGCGCAACGCTATTGCGCGGCGGCGCGTTTAAGCCGCGCACATCGCCGTATGCGTTTCAAGGCTTAAAGGAAAAGGGTATTGAAATTCTGCTCCATGCCAAAAAGGAAACCGGCATGCCCATAGTCACCGAAATTATGAACATCAATCATTTGCCGATGTTCGAGGACGTGGACGTAATTCAAGTGGGCGCGCGCAATATGCAAAACTTCGAGCTGTTGAAGGAGCTTGGCAAAACGCGCAAGCCCATACTTTTGAAGCGCGGTCTTGCCAACACCATAGAGGAATGGCTTATGAGCGCGGAATATATTATGGCGGGCGGCAACAGCCAAGTTATACTTTGCGAGCGCGGTATTCGCACCTTCGAGCCGTACACCCGCAATACGTTGGATCTATCCGCTATTCCTATTCTCAAGGAAAAAACGCACTTGCCGGTTATAGTCGATCCGTCGCACGCGTCGGGATTGGCAAGGCTGGTTGCGCCTATGTCGTTGGCGGCGGTGGGCGCGGGCGCAGACGGATTGATAATAGAGGTGCACAACGACCCACCGCACGCGTTGTGCGACGGCGCGCAAAGCTTGCGCCCCGATCAGTTTGACGCGCTGGTAAAGCGACTGGACGTAATGCTACCGGTCGTAGCTAAGGTGCGCGATAAGTAGTAGTAAAGCAAAGTTATCGGAGAGTTTTTTGTGAACGTTAAATTGGTTCCCACAAGCTTAAGCGGGCGGGTGGATATGCCGGCCTCCAAGTCGTACGCACACCGTATGCTTATTACGGCGGCGTTTTCCAATGCCGAAAGCGTGCTGATAGGCGACCTTTCCTCGGACGATTTAACTACCACGATGCTCGTGCTTACGGCGTTCGGCGCGCGCTTTAACGCGGTAAAAGGCGGTATGAAAATAACGCCCGCAGTAATAAAAAAGCATGCCGTAGCGAGTTGTGGGGAGAGCGGATCTACGCTTAGGTTTGCAGTGCCTATTGCAGCCGCACTGGGTATAGAAACGACCTTCGTCGGCGCGTTGCGCTTGGGCGAGCGCCCTATGCAAGAGCTGTTGGATTGCTTGGTCGAGCACGGCGTTAAGGTTTTGGAGCACGGCTTTCCGTTTTCGATTTCCGGCAAGCTGTCGGCGGGCGACTACGTTATAGACGGCAGTCGTTCCTCGCAGTTCGTCAGCGGACTGCTGTTGGCCTTGCCGCTACTCGACGGCGACAGCACGCTTACCGTGCGCGGCACTTCGTCGTCCGCGGCGTATATAGATATTACCGTGGACGTACTGCGGCAGAGCGGCGTGCAAATCAATAGGCAAGGCGACACGTACTTTATTCGCGGCGGCGGGTACTCCGTTGCGGGCGAACGCAAGGTGGAGGGAGATTGGTCCAACGCGGCGTTCTGGATGGTGGGAGGCTTGCTGGGCGATGAAATTTCTATAGGCAATTTGAACCCCGATTCGCTTCAAGGCGATATGCGCGTGCTCGAATTGTTACGGCAAGCGGGCGGCGACATGCATTGGTCGGGCGACAGACTGATAGTCAAGCGTTCGGCGCTTAACTCCATAAGCTTTGACGCCGATGGTATTCCCGACTCCGTGCCCGCCATGGCAGTCGCTTTGGCGGCGGCAAACGGCGCTTCGGTTATTACCGGCGTAAAGCGGTTGAGGATTAAGGAAAGCGATCGCTTGGCTACCGTTACGGATATGCTTAAGAGTTTGGGCGTTTTTGTGGAATACGACGAGGCTAAAGACACACTTATGATAATAGGCGTGCCGCAGTTTGACGGCGGCAAGGTGTTTTCGCACAACGATCACCGTTTGGCAATGGCGGGCGCCGTTGCCGCGGCCCATGCGCGGTCGGCCGTTACCGTCGTCGGCGCGGAGGCCGTAAAAAAATCTTACCCCAAGTTCTTTTTGGACTATGAAATTTTGGGAGGTAGCGTATGTCGTTTGCATGCTTGAATATTACCGTGTTCGGTGAATCGCACGGCCCCGCCGTGGGCGTTACGGTGGAGGGCTTGCCGGCCGGCATACCTATTGACGAGCAAGGCTTGCGTGCGTTTATGGCGCGGCGCAAGTCGCAGTCGGCGTTTACCACCGCGCGGGTGGAGGACGATAATCCGGTATTCTTGTCGGGCGTAAAAAACGGCTATACCACCGGCGCGCCCATTAACGCCACCATATACAACGCCAACCAAAAAAGCGAGGACTACGCCGCGCTTTGCGACGTTCCGCGTCCGTCCCACGCCGACTTCGTGGCAGGCGTTAAGTACGGCGGCTTTGCCGATCTTGCCGGCGGCGGGCACTTTTCCGGTCGGCTTACCGCGCCGTTGTGCGTGGTCGGCTATCTTGCCGAAACGTATTTGCAAAAGCGCGGCGTATTCGTCGGCGCGTACTTGAGCGAGGTTGGCGGCGTTGCCGCATCGTCCTACCGCGACGGACTGCCGACGGCGGAGGATATTATGGCGGCGCAAGGCGAGGCTATCCCGGTTTTGCGCGGCGCGAGCAAAAAGGAAATAGAACGAAAACTGCAAGCCGTCAAGGCCGACGGCGATTCGGTGGGCGGCGTTGTGGAATGTGTTGCGCTCGGTCTGCCGGTCGGATTGGGCGAATGCGGGTTCAAAAGCATGGAGGGGCGAATTGCCTCGGCAATATTCGCAATGCCGGCTACCAAGGGTTTGGAATTCGGCTCGGGGTTTGCGCTGTCCCAAATGACCGGTAGCGCGGGCAACGATCCGTGGGTTATCGACGGCGGCGTAGTCGTGCCCAAAACCAATCACAACGGCGGCATAAACGGCGGCATAACCAACGGCGCGCCGCTTACCGTGCGCGTTGCCGTAAAACCTACGCCGTCCATTGTCAAGGAGCAAGACAGCGTAAACGTAAAGGAAATGACTAACGTTAAGCTTAGCGTAGGCGGGCGGCATGACGCGTGCATTGCACTGCGCGCAGTGCCGGTAGTGGAGGCTTGCGTGGCAATAGCAATAGCGGACGCGCTCATTCAAGCGCAAGGCCAAAACGGCTAAACGTTCGCATTACAGCGGGAGGTTACTATGGAGCTATCCGAACTGAGAAACAAAATAGACGATATTGACGACAAGCTGGCGGCGCTGTACGACGAGCGCATGAAGCTTATTAAGCAAGTGGGCGAGCAAAAAGCCAAGACCGATAGCTGCGTGCAAGACTCGTCGCGGGAAACCGCTATCGTAAACCGCGTTACCAAGGCGGTGGAGCCCGCAGTGCGCGTGTACTGCAAGCAAGTGTTTGAAACGCTGTTTGAAACGAGCCGTGCCTATCAAGCGCGGTTTGTCAGCGTTCAGTCGTCCGTTGCGCAAGAAATAAGAGCCAATCTTAAAAACGGACTAAAGGCCTTTCCCGACTATGCCACGGTTGCGTGCCAGGGCGTGGCGGGCGCGTACAGCATGCTCGCGACCAATCGGTTGTTCCCGCTTAGCGATATTACGTACTTCAAGACGTTTGAGGGCGTGTTCAACGCGGTGGAAAACGGCTTGTGTAAGTACGGCGTACTACCAATAGAAAACAGCTCGGTCGGCTCGGTCAACGCCGTGTACGACCTTATGAAGGAGCATAAATTTTATATCGTGCGCAGTGTCAAACTGCACGTTCAGCACCACTTGCTCGCAAAAAAGGGCGCAAAGCTAAGCGATATAAAAGAAGTGTTTTCGCACGAGCAAGCAATAAACCAGTGCAAAAAACAGCTGGACGGTTCGGGCGTAAAGGTTACGATAGTGCCCAACACGGCGGTAGCCGCAAAAATGGTTGCGGAGTCTGATAGGACGGATATTGCGTGCATCAGCAGTAGGGAGTGCGCGGGCTTGTACGGACTTGGCGTGCTGGCCTCAAACATGCAAGACAACGATTACAATTACACGAGGTTTATCGTTATTTCCAAAACGATGGAAATTTTCAAGAACGCCAACCGCGTGTCGATAATGGTAAACTTGCCGCACGTAACCGGTGCGCTAAACCGCATGCTTAACAAGTTTTCCACCATGGGCTTTAACTTGACTAAGCTCGAATCCCGACCTCTGCCCAACTCCGCGTTCGAGTTTATGTTCTACTTTGACTTTGAAACGGATATAGAAAGTCCGGAGGTAGTAAACCTATTTGCGGAACTGGAAAACGGCGACGGTCAGTTTACGTTTTTGGGCAGCTATTGCGAGGTGGCGTAGGTGGCAAGCTACGGTTTGATAGGGGAAAAGCTTACGCACAGCTTTTCCGCCGCCATTCACAAACGGTTTGGCTACGACTACGAGCTTAAGGAAGTGCGGCCGTCGGAGCTTGCGGTATTTATGGCCGACCCGCCGTATAAGGGCTTTAACGTAACCATTCCGTATAAGCAAGCGGTAACGGCCTACCTCGACGAGGTCGACCCGAGCGCGGCGGAGATAGGCGCCGTAAACACCGTGGTGGTGAAAAAAGGAAAGCGCTACGGCTACAACACCGACTTTGCCGGTATGAAGTTTGCGCTCGACGCGTACGGAATTTTTCCCGCCGGCAAGGACGTGCTTATATTAGGCTCGGGCGGCACGGCGCACACCGCGCTTGCGCTTATGAATTCGCTAGGCGCAAAGCGCGTTCGTATCGTAAGCCGCACCGGCGCGATTAACTACGAAAATCTGCCTATTGAGGGCAAGTCTGCGCAAATTATAATCAACACAACGCCGGTCGGTATGTTTCCCGACAACGACGGCTGTCCGGTGGATTTGGATAACTTTCCGCAGTTGCAAGGCGTGTTCGACGCGGTGTACAACCCGCTTACCACGCGGCTCGTTGCGCGAGCCAAGGCGCGTGGCATACCGGCCGGCAACGGACTTATCATGCTCGTAGCGCAAGCCAAATTTGCCCGCGACTTGTTTTTGGGCGAGCCTTGCGACGACGGTGTGATATACGATATTCACAAGGATATAGAAACCGAAAAGCGCAATATCGTGCTGGTGGGCATGTCCGGTTGCGGCAAGACTACTATAGGCAAACTGCTGGCGGCTCGATTGGGCAAGTCATTCGTCGATACCGACGAGCAGATGGTAAGCGCGTTTGGCAAGCCGATTGCGCAAACGTTTGCGGAGGACGGCGAGGCCGCGTTCCGCGCCGCGGAGCAAGGCGTAGTAAAGGAGCTGTCCGCTCAAAACGGACTTGTTATTGCAACCGGCGGCGGCGCGCCGCTTGCGGCGGTCAGTAGGGAACGCTTACGCCAAAACGCGGTTACCGTGTATATCACTCGCGCCGCGCAGTCGCTTGACAGAACTGGCAGACCGCTTGCCGTAAGCGAGCAACGCGTAAAAGATATGCTGATCGAGCGCGACCCCGTTTACCGCGCAACGGCGGACTTTACGGTAAGCAACGACGGCACGCCTCTGCAAGCTTTGGAAAAAATAATAGAGGGACTTAAAGCATGAAAATACTCGTTTTGAACGGCCCCAATCTGAATATGCTCGGCATTAGGGAGCCGCAAATTTACGGCAGTAAAACGTACGACGACTTGGTAGACTATATACGCGTCGAGGCAAATCGGCTCGGCTTGGAAGTGGAAGTTTTACAATCCAATTACGAGGGCGAGCTGGTTACCGCAATACAAAACGCGTACGGAAAATTCGACGGCATAGTTATAAACGCCGCCGCGTATACGCATACGTCCGTTGCCGTGCTGGATGCGTTAAAGACCGTAGGGCTGCCTACGGCGGAAGTGCATTTGTCCGACGTGAATAAACGCGAGCCGTTTCGTAAACTGTCTTACGTTGGCTTGTATGCCCAAAAAACGGTATGCGGCAAGGGCTTCGACGGCTACGGCGAGTGCTTGAGCTGGCTGAAAGAGAATATAAAGTAGTACGCGTATCGTCGTTGCGTTTGTAAGGAGATAGTATGGATATTAACCAAAAGGCGTTGGCGCTGGGCAGTAAACGCTCGGTAATAAGGGAGCTGTTTGAATACGGCAATAAGCGCAAGGCCGAGGTCGGCGCCGAAAACGTGTTTGACTTTTCCATAGGCAATCCCAGCGTGGAGCCGCCGCCGGTGGTAACGCAAGCGTTAAAGGATTTGTTAAATACCGAAAACCCTACCAGCTTGCACGGCTACACTTCCGCGCAAGGCGATTACGGCACGCGCCGTGCGGTTGCCGATTCGCTCAATGCGCGGTTTGGCGTGGGCTTGACTGCCGACAATATTTATATGACTTGCGGCGCGGCGGCGTCGCTCAGCATAGCGCTAAAGGCAGTGCTTAACGCGGGCGAGGAGTGCGTAACGTTTGCGCCGTTCTTTACCGAGTACACCGTGTTTATAGAAAACGCGGGCGGGAAGGTGGTCGTGGCCAAGCCCGAGGAAAAGAATTTTCAGATAGACTTACGCGATTTTAAATCGAAAATAAACGCGAACACTCGCGCGGTAATTTTGAATTCGCCAAACAATCCGAGCGGAGTTGTGTATTCGGCCGACACCGTGCGGCGGGTGTGCGAGATACTGCGGGACAAGGAAAGGGAGTACGGAAAAATCATATACCTAATTGCCGACGAGCCGTACCGCGAGCTGGTGTATGACGGCGTAGAGGTTCCGTACTTAATGAACTACTACGACGATACTATGGTGTGTTACTCCTATTCCAAAACGCTGTCGCTACCGGGGGAACGCATAGGGTATATAGCGGTTAATTCGGCAATGAAGGACAGCCAAGGCGTTTACCTTGCCGTGTGCGGCGCGGGGCGTATGCTCGGGTATATTTGTGCGCCCAGTCTGTTCCAGCAAGTGATTAAGCGTTGCATAGACGCAAAGGTCAACGTCAAGCCGTACAAGGAAAACCGCGACTTGCTGTACGGCGCGCTTACCGAGTACGGCTACGAATGCGTCAAGCCGGACGGTGCGTTTTATCTGTTCGTTAAGGCGTTGGAAAAAGACGCCGTCAAGTTTAGCGAGCGGGCAATGAAAAAAGACTTGCTTATCGTGCCGTGCGACGACTTTGGTGTAACCGGCTACGTGCGTATAGCGTACTGCGTTACAGCCGACCAAATTAAACGCGCACTGCCTAAGTTTAAGGAGCTTATGCAAGAGTATAAGAATAATTAAGAATTCGGAATTAAGAATTATAAATAGGAATGAGATTCTTTGCGGCGCGCTTCGCGCTTGCTCTGAATGACAAAAGAAACTGAAAACGGCGCATGTGCGCCGTTTTCGTTTGTCGTATTATTCGCTCGTAGCAAATGTTTTAAGTCCGCCTTTTACTATGCGGGCGTCAAAGTTCAGATCGTAGTATATTTCGCCGTCAAGCTCTATCGGTGCGTCCGTTTTTACCTTGATCTCGTCGCATACTATATGGTGAGTGCAAGCCATATTCATATGCTTGCCTTTGACGAACTTGGGCATTACGAACAAGGTGGGGACTTTGGGTTTGGTCATTATTATCACGTCCATTTTGCCGTCGTCCGCCCTGCTTACCGGACAAAGCTTTATGCCGCCGCCAAACTGAGTGCCGTTGCACACGCCCAGCATTATGCACTTGTAGTCCTTGGTTTCGCCGTTTAGTTCGGTTTGAACGTGGTACGGCTTAAAGTGCAGTAGGCAACGGAACAGCGACGCTACGTAGGTCAGCTTGTTTTTGCTTTTTGCCGTCTTTAGCAGAACTTCCACGTCCAAGCCTGTGCCGCCCACGTTGATGCAACGCTTGTCGCCGACTTGTATGTAATCGAGATCTTTAGGCTCGCCGCGAACTATATCCGCTATTGCCTTTATCGGATCGAGATTGGCCGCCTTGGTGCCGCCCGCAAAGTCGTTGCCGCGCCCCGCGGGGATAAAGCCCATGCGCGATTTTTCAAAGTCTATGCCGTTAAGCACTTCGTGAAAGGTGCCGTCGCCGCCAAGCGCCACTATAACCTCCGCGCCGTTTGCGGAAAGCTCCTCGGCAAGCTGTTTGCCGTGGCCGGTACGCTCGGTTAGGTGTACGGAATAGGGGACGGAATGCTCGTCCAAATATTGGGTTACTGCGTTTAGGCACTTTTCGCCGTTGCCCTTGCCACTGCATTTGTTAGCTATTATATCCACGTAGTACGTACTTCCTTAAGTTTAGTTTTCGTCCTTGCCGTCAAGCGGCTTAATCAGCTCGGTCAACTGCTCGTTCAGCTTGGAAATCTTTTGTTGCAAGCGCACGGCGCGTTTAATCACGTCGTCGTTGGCCGCTTCCTTTTTGGCTGCGTCTTTTTCTTTTTTTATTGCTTCCTTGTTCTTTTTGGCGACTTCTTTTTTAACGGCTTCCTTTTTACCTGCTTCATCGTCGTTCTTTACGACTTCATTCGGAATTTCCTCGTTCGGAGTCGGTTCGGCGTTTTGCCGTTGCGTTTGCTCGTCGTCGGCGTTTGCGGTATTTTCGATTTGGGCTTCGGCTATAGCCTTGGCCTTTGCCTTGGCTTTGGACTTGGATTTAGTCTTTTTCTTTTCGGCTTTTTGCTTGTCATCTTGCGCGCCGTCCTTTTTGCGCGCGGGGTGGTGCAAGTCCTTGGCTACCTCGCGCCGTGTGCGCGGTGTAAACGGCTTGTCCGATTCGGATTTTTTGTGGTCGTAGGTAAGGCATTCGGTAAACACCGAATACAGCTCTGCCACGTCGTCGGTGGTAAAGGCGGTTTGCTCGGCCGCCTTAAGCGCTTGGTGTGTGGCGCGGTGGTAGGCGAGCGCAAAGCCTTTAAGCCTACAAAACGTAAATATAAATATGCGCACGGTAAATTCCGAGCAGCTTTCAAACGGGTGCAGTATTATCAGCTCGCGCATATAATGAGAAAGATATCCCGCAAAGTCCTCCTTGGCGGTGGCGGGTGCGGCGGGAATGTCGTTCATTTGCGCGATTATGGATTTTACCGATCCGGAAATGTATTTGGGGTCGGTGTGCGCGTTGCCGTCGGTTGCGGCGTCAGTCGTGCGTAGCTTGCCCGCGTCGTCGTTTACGTCGCCGGTAATTGCTTTGTGCAGCGCAGTCATAGACTGTACCGTAACGGGATCGGACAAAAGCTCGGTTGCCGCTTGGAGTGCGCGGAAAAAGTATATCAGCTTGCACGACCGAGCGTATGCCGCGGCGGACTTGGGCTGTTTGGCTTGCGCTTTGGCATGCTTAATTTTGGGCGCAAGGTGCTTTTCTATATCCAGTCGGCCCAGCAACATCAAAAGTCCGTCCGTTTCGGCAGACGCGGGTAGCTTGTACCCATCGGCCGAAATTGCCGACTTTACGGTGCGCAGTATTCTGTTTGCCTCGTACAACTCCATAATTGTAATTATACCATAGCGCGGCGCATTTTGCAATGTTTTGCAAAAAATTTGTGCGTATATAAAATTTTAAATTTGTTGGCCAAACTATTGAAAAATCCTAAAAAACGGAGTAGAATATATGAGTAATACTTTGAGCGAATGGACGACGTTCGGCATAGGCGGTGCGGCTAAGCGAATAGATATAGCTACTTCGCGCAATCAGCTGATTGACGGCGCAAGCACCGGCGTGGTGCTTGGCCGAGGCTCCAACGTTTTGGCGGCCGACGGCGGCTACGACGGCACGGTGGTTATCAACCGCTACGAGCATACCGAACGCAAAGGCTGTTTGGTGTACGCGGGGTCTGGCACGCGACTGTCGGCGCTATGTGCGTTCGCCGCCGAAAACGGACTGTCGGGGCTGGAATGGGCGGTCGGCATACCGGGGACGGTGGGCGGCGCGGTGCGTATGAACGCCGGCGCGTTTTTGGGCGCTGTGTCCGACGTAATAGAGTACGCAGAGGTTTTGCGCGACGGACGATTGCTTACGCTCGGCAAATCCGAACTCGGCTTCGGCTACCGTTCGTGCGCTCTCGGTAGCGGCGACGTAGTTATCGGCGCGGGGTTCGCGTTGAAGTGCGATGACAAGGGCGCAATACTCAAGCGCGGCGCAAGCTACAACGCGTTGCGCAAAAGCAGTCAGCCAAGCGGCAAAAGCGCGGGGTCGATATTCAAAAACCCGCCGCACGCGTCGGTTGGCAAAATACTGGACGAGGCCGGACTTAAGGGTTTGCGGCACGGCGGGGCGGTAATATCCCGCGAGCACGCAAACATAATAGTAAACGTCGGCGGCGCGACTGCAAAGGACGTTTGCGCGCTTATCCGCGTAATGCGCGGTGCGCTTACGGCGGCCGGCGTTCAAGCCAAAGAGGAAATCATTTACTTGGGAGAATTTTAAATGGCGTTTTTGGGCGACTATCACACCCATACGATATTCAGTAAGCGCGGCAAAAAACTGCACGCCGTAGGCACCGTGCTCGACAACGCGTACGCGGCAAAAAAGGCCGGTCTTGTCGAGCTTGCAATCACAGATCACGGATTTTGCCATTACTACGGCATAGACGGCAAAGAGGCGTTTGCCAAGCTCAAGGAAGAATGCAAGCAAGCGGAAGCGCTTACCGGCGTAAAAATTTACGCGGGTCTTGAAAACAACCTCGATCAGCGCAGCGGCAAAAAGACGAGCTTGCCCGCGCTGATGGAATGTACGCCCGATACGCTTGAGGAACTGGAGATAGTTCAAGGCGGGTATCACGCAATGGTCAGAACGCCCACCATTTTCCGCAACATGCTGTTTTGGGCGCGAAACGTTATTTTCAAGTTTTGGCCGTTCAAAAAGAAGCTTATCGCCCGAAATACCGCAGCGTATAAGCGCGCTATAGACGAGTATCCCATAGACTTTATAGGACACCTTAACCGCGGCATAATGGCCGACGCGGTGGAGGTAGCTAAGTACGCGCATAGTAAGGGCGTGTATATAGAGCTTAACGGCAGACACAAAAGCTTAAACAAAAAACAGATAAAGCAAATGGTGGAAGCGGGCGTGGAGTTTATTTGCAATTCGGACTCGCACCGTCCGGAGACGGTTGGCACTATGCCGGTCGCCGTCAAAATGATTGAGGAGTACGGTATTCCGTATAGTCAAATAGCCAACTGGGACAGACTGCCCGATTTTCGGTCGCAAAACTTTAGGGCGGCGCGGGCGCAAAAAAGCGGCGAGGTGACGGATGGCTAATATAAGCGGGCTGGACGTAAAACGCCAGATAACCAAAACTTGTCCGCGCGGCGACGAATGTAAGTCCATGCTTACCGGCTTCGTGCGGTCGTGCATGTCGCTGGCGGTAAGTAAGGACGGCGTGCTGTTGCAGTTGGACTGCCAAACCGACTTCGTGCGCGAGTATATTATGCACGCAATGCAGACCGTGCTCGGCGTAACGCCAAAGGAAACCAAGCCGACGCTTGCGTACGGCGATTGTCAAAGTATATTGAGCAGTCTAAATATCACCGCGGGCGACGACGGATACGAAATGGCCGGCATTCCGCAAATGGATGACGATTGTGAATCGGCGTATATCCGCGGCGTGTTTTTGGGCTGCGGCAGTTTTTCCGCGCACTACTCGGACGGCAACGACGGACAAAAGGGCGGGGGCGGATACCACTTGGAATTTTCGGTGCTTAGCGAAAGCTTTGCCGACGAGCTGATGGATCTACTCGGCAGTCGCGAGGTGGTAGTGCACAAAATGGAACGCGCCGAAAAGTACGTCGTTTACGCCAAGGATATAGAAAACGTAAGCAACTGCCTTGCGCTTATGCGGCTGGGCAAGCTGGTGGTAAGGCTTAACGACACTGCCATTGCGCTATCGCTAAAGCGCGACGTTAATAGGCGTATGAACTGTGATATGGCAAACATGACTCGTACCACCAACGCGGCGGTAGACGTTATACATGCAGTACAGCTTATTGCGGATAGAAAGGGACTGGACAGTCTGCCTCCCAAGCTGGTCGAGGCCGCCGACGCCAGAGTTAATTCGCCTGAAGCGCCGCTGTGCGATTTGGCGTTTGAACTTGGCATATCCAAGTCCGGACTTAAACACCGATTCGACAAGATTATAGAAATAGCCGAACAAATAGAAAAATCGGAAAAATAATAAGTAAATTTTGTAAAATCGCTTGACAAGAATTATTTTAGATTTTACAATATAAATATTGAAATTTAAATATGGAAAATATTATTATGGGATGGAATGAGGAAAATTTTTTAAAGACGTACAAGGGTACGGAAAAGTTTGTGACCGACGAAGGGCGCGAGTACTATCTGCTGTTTTTGGATTTGCTGAAAAACGAGGAATTGCTTGCGCACATTCGTTTTGCAAACGACGTGCTGAATGAACCGCCGCTCAAAACGTTTATCGTGCACGAACGCGACTACTTGAAAAAAACGGTGTTCGGCAAAAAAATGACGCCGGTGCAAAAGCGCGGACTCGGGGCGTGTTTTGGGTATCTGTATAAGTTTATCTACTGTGGGTACGAGGCGGAGCAAAGCTGGTTTAACGATGAAAAGACCGGTATTAAAACGGCAAGTTATTTTAAGAAAATGGAGAAATGATATGGGAAAAACCCAAGATTATATTCGTTATTTGGGAGATGACCGACTGAAAGATTTATCCGAACTTCCCGCATTTCAAAAGCTTTTAAATATTATAATAAACGATCCAGAGCAACGTTATCAGTTTGAGATTAGACAAAATGAATTTACTGTTTACTATAACGGTGGAAAACTTTCATGTTTCAAAAGGAATAAGCATGGCAAATATACTACCGATTTTGACATAGATTATTGCAATAATCAAGGCAAAAAGAGTGTGAATCGTCAGCAGATTGAAGCCATAGGTAACAATAATATTGACGGCTTTGTAAATAATCTCAAAATATATACCGACGAAATGGACGCTTGGTTTGATATTTATCCAAAAGCAGAACGAGCAAATCAGCAGATACTTTGCAAGAAATTCCGTACGCCGAATGACGTCCTATGGCTTTTGGATATAGAGTTTGGTGTAAGAGGCGCACGCTTTGATATGCTTGGAGTAGATAACGCCGGTAATGTTAAAATTATTGAATTGAAAGTAGGTAACGGTTCCATTTCAAGTCGACCGAAAAACGGCACAGACAAGTTGCAATCGGGACTATACAAGCACTATCTTGATTTTCTGAAGGTCAAGCAAAATGAAATGTGGAGTATGGCTGTAATTGAGACTGCAAAGAATAATATTAGTATTCGTAAAAGGTTAGGACTACCTACTTTTGATGGAAAGTTAAACACTTCTTTGCAATCGATTCAATTTGAAATTTGGCTTGCGGATTATTCTGAGAAAGGGACTGTTCTTGGACGAGAATTGGCTCAAATAAAAGCTGCCGGAGGCTCGGAGGATATTATAAAAATCAATCCGCCGTATCTTGCGGATATCAAGAAAGAATACAGATAAAAATTAGGCGGTTAACTACCGCCTTTAATTAACAAATTACAATATGCAAATTTAAATATATAAAATTACTTAAAGCGCTTGACTTTTTGATAAAAATATGTTTTTAGTATATACTGCTCGGCGCAAGTCGTAATAGCTATAAATAGGAGGATTTTATGGAATTAAAAATGGTAAGCGTAGGAATTTTTTGGGTTATTCCCGACGAGGTTTCGGGGCAAAGGATTTTGGAGTTCAAAAAAGATTACGGCGTAAGCGATGCGGATCGAAACGGATTTATCAACTACCCATACTCGCACTACGAGACATGGTGCGGCGTTAATGGGCTTGGCGGCGATTGCTACAAGTATCCGCGAGGGCGGGTTATTTACAACGCAAAACTCGGCAAGCACCGCATATTTGCGGACGAATGCGTTTGGCAGTCAACGATAGAAAATATAGCTAAGCTGTTCGATATAGAGGACTACGAGCTGTATCGCGACGAGCATTACGTGTGTTCGTTTTGCTCGGTGCGCCGCGGCGGCGAGCGCCCTACGCTCAATTATAATATTTTGCGCGGGCGGAACAAGATAGGCGAGAACCTTATAGAAATCACTTACGGCAAAACCAAAATTTTGGTGGAGCTTGGCAAGGCGTTGGACGGCGGCGACGAGCTTAGCGATTTGGAAAAAACTGTGCTTAACACGAAGTATAACGCGGTAGTGGCGTCGCACTACCACGCCGACCATGCGGGACTTATCGAGTACAAGACGGACTGTCCCATTTATATCGGGAGCGGGGCGTACCGCATACTTCAAGCTATGAACGAGTACCGAGCCAAGCGCATGCCTAACAATATAACCACGTACAAAAACGGCAAAGCGTTTACCGTCGACGGCGTAAGAATAACGCCGTTTTTGTGCGACCATTCGGCGTTTGACAGTTATATGCTGTTGTTCGAGGCGGGCGGCAAAAGCATTTTGTATACCGGTGATTTTCGCTTCCATGGCAGAAAGGACAAGGACAAGCTGCTTGCCGCATTGCCTAAGTATGTAAACGTGCTTATTCACGAGGGAACGAACGCCGGTAGCGACAAGCCGTGCTTTACCGAAAGCGAGCTTGAGGATAGACTCGTCGATATTATGAGCAAAAACGGACCGGTGTTCGTAATCCAATCGGCAACCAACATGGATAGACTTGTAAGCGTATACCGCGCCGCAAAGCGCACGAACCGCATTCTGTACGAGGATAATTACGCCGCGCTTATGACTTGTGCGGCGGGCGGCAAAATCCCGCGCCCCGACGTTTTTAGCGACGTGTACGCCTATACGCCGCGGTATATTGGCGGTCGGCGCAAAGACTTGTTTTTGGAGCTGGAAAACAAGCGCGGAATACGCGACGTAGTGCGCGGCAAAAAATTCGTCATGATCGTGCGCGCGTCGATGCTCGGGTATATGCAAAAGCTGAGCAAGGCTATGTCGTTGACCGGCGCGACCTTGGTCTATTCCATGTGGAGCGGGTACAAGTCCGACCCGACTACCGCCGAATTTTTGCGCGGCGTAGGCGATATGGGCGTAGATACGGTTGACGTGCACACCAGCGGCCACGCATCGAATGGGGATATACTATTGTTGAAGCAAACTGTTAGCGCCGGCGAATACGTTGCCGTTCATACTTGCGTCGATTGCGGACAGTAGGTACCTAAAATAACCCATATATACTATCCATGTGGCTTGTCAAATTCAAATTAAGGTGATATAATACAGAGTAGGAGTTATAATGAAACAATTTGCGCATTTACATGTTCATACGGAGTTTTCTTTGCTTGACGGCGCGGTACGCACCGACAAGGTTTTCAAGCTGTGCGACGAGCTGAATATTCCCGCAATCGCTATGACCGATCACGGCAATATGTACGGCACGATAGAGTTTTTGAAGGCGGCGGTTAAGTATACCGACAAGGACGCCGACTTTTTGAAGTTTATGAGCGAGCGCCGGCCGTTTAAGGTAAAGCCTATTATCGGGTGCGAAGTGTATATGACCGAGAACATGCATGTGCGCGAAAAGGGCGCCAACGGCTCGCCGCCCAAGCTTAACCATTTGGTTCTGCTTGCCAAAAACGGCGTGGGTTACCACAACCTTATAAAAATCGTGTCGTCCGGCTATACCGAGGGTATGTACTATAAGCCGCGCGTAGACTTCGATATGATTAAGGCGCACAGCGAGGGACTTATAGTCCTTTCGGCGTGCCTTGCGGGCGTTATTCCGCAAGCCATACTCAAAAACGATTTTGCCGCCGCCGACGCGTGGATAAAGAAGTTTAAGGGCGTATTCGGCGAGGATTTTTATATTGAAATCCAAAACCACAACATTGGCGATCAAAAGATAGTACTGCCGCACCTTATTCGACTTGCCAACGAAAACGGCGTTAAGGTGGTTGCCACCAACGACGCGCACTACCTTACCAAAGCCGATTCCAAAATGCAAAAGGTGCTGATGGCTATTTCCTTCCATTCGGTGCTGGAAAACGACGACGCCGAGTCCGACATGTCGGGCAGTGTGTCCGACGATAAATACTTTCCGACGGACGAGTTTTACATCAAGGATTACGACGAAATGTACGCCGCGTTGCCGTACGAGGACGCGCTGGCGACTAGCATTGAAATTGCGGACAAGTGCGATCCGTACTTTATCAAAAAGGAGCCGCTGTTGCCGTCGTACACGCCGCCCGACGGAATGTCGAGCGAGGAGTACTTGCGCAAGCTGACGTACGACGGACTTAAAATCAGATACGGCGAGATTAGCGACGAGGTACGCCAACGCGCCGAATACGAGCTGGGCATTATCGAAAGATTGCACTTCGTAGACTACTTTCTTATAGTGTGGGACTTTATTCACTACGCGGAAAGCCAAGGCATACCGGTCGGCCTCGGGCGGGGTAGCGGCGCTGGCAGTATAGTTGCGTACGCCATAGGCATAACCAAAATCGACCCGCTTAAGTACGCGCTTATTTTCGAGCGCTTTCTCAACCCCGAACGCGTTAGTAACCCCGACTTCGATATAGACTTTTGCGTCGATCGGCGCGGCGAGGTTATAGAATACGTTACGCGCAAGTACGGTTCGCCCAACGTGTCGCAGATAGCTACGTTCGGCACTATGGCGACCAAGGCGGCTATCAAGGACGTAGGGCGCGTGTTCGATTTGCCGTTTTCCGAAGTAAACAACATAACAAAAATGATTCCGCGCGGCTCGGAAAAAATGCACATAAAGGACCTTTTGGGCCGAGGCACGGACAAGGAAGGCAATCCCATAGCCGGCGTGCCCGACCTTATGTCGCTGTACGACAACGACCCGCAAGCGCGCAAGGTGCTTGACATGGCGGAAAAGATAGAGGGCATGCCGCGCCAGATCGGCATGCACGCCGCCGGCGTTATTATCTGCCGCGATCCGATAGCCGACCACGTTCCGCTTGCTCGCACCAACGAGGACGTAGTAGTAACGCAGTACGACATGATAGTGGACGAGGAGCTGGGTCTTTTAAAGATGGACTTTTTGGGCCTTACCACGCTTACCGACATAAAAAAGGCCACCGATTATATCAAGCAACAGCATGGCGTGGATATAGACTTCGTCAAGCTGGGCTACGACGATCCCAAGGTTTACGAGCTTATAGGCAGCGGTAATACCGTTGCGGTGTTCCAGCTGGAAGGCGGGGGCATGACCGGCTTTATGCGCGAGCTACAGCCGTCCAGTCTGGAGGACGTAATAGCCGGAATATCGCTGTACCGTCCGGGGCCTATGGACGCCATTCCGGACTTTATCAAGAACAAAAAGAACCCCGATAAAATAGTGTATATGCATCCGTCGCTCGAGCCCATACTTCGCGTTACCTACGGCATAATAGTTTACCAAGAACAAGTTATGGACGTAGTGCGTACGCTAGGCGGATACTCGATGGGCGGCGCGGATAACATTCGGCGCATGATGAGTAAAAAGAAGCTTGCGGCAATGGAAGCCGAGCGCAAGGTGTTTATTCACGGCGGCGAGGACAAAAAGACGGGCAACAAAATCCCCGGTGCCGTTGCCAACGGCGTGCCCGCCAACGTGGCAAACGACATATACGATATGCTTATCAAGTTCGCCAGCTACGGCTTTAACAAATCGCACGCCGCGGCGTACGCGCACGTAACGTACCAGACCGCGTACCTAAAATGCTACTATCCGGTCGAGTTCTTTACGGCGGTGCTTAACAACCGTATAAACAAGCTGGACGAGCTTACTCACTACTTGTCGTATATGAAGGAGGCCAAGATTTCCGTGCTGCCGCCCAATATCAATAAGTCGGGCTCGGAATACTCGGTGGAAAACGGCTGCGTGCGTATAGGCATGGGCGCCATAAAAGGCGTGGGCGTGCCGGTTATAAACAAGATAGTAGAGGAGCGCGAACGCAACGGCGAATTTACCGATTTCGTGGAATTCGTGCGGCGTATGTCGAGCGTAGAAGGCGGCAAATCGCTTTTGAACAGACGAATGGTGGAATCGCTTATCTACGCCGGCGCATTCGATTGCTTCGGCAAAAAGCGCGCCGTGCTAATATCCGCATTCCCCGCGGTTATGGACCAAGTAAGCAAGGAGCGCGACGCGCGTATGAGCGGGCAAATGTCCTTCTTTGACGTCGCGCCCGAAATTCGCACCGAGTTCAAATATCCGGACGTGGACGAGTATTCGCCGTCCGAAAAGTACAAGCGCGAAAAGGAGGTTGCCGGCGTATATCTGTCCGGCCATCCGCTTTCGGCGTATATAGATAAATTAAAGCAGTACGGCGTAAATACTTCAATGCTCAATCCCGATTCGGAGGAATGCCCGCCGTCGGACACCAAAATCACGATAGGCGGTATGCTTACCGCAACGGTAAACAAAATGACCAAAAAGGGCAATCCTATGGGTACGGCCGTGCTCGAGGACTTGTACGGCACGGTCGAGCTTTTGGCCTTTAACAAGACGTACGAGCGCTTAAAGCCGTTGTGGATAAAGGATACCGTCGTGGCGGTTACCGGCGTGCTAAAGTACGGCGACAACGGCATATCCATATACGTGGACGACATAAAGCCGTTTGACGACGGCGACGCAATGCCCAACAAGATTTGCTGTTATTTTTCGCTTCAAGACAAAGCGACGTTCGCCGAGGTGAAGGAGATAGCTTCGGCATACGTCGGTAGGGATATAGTGTATATCAAGAACACCGACGACGGAAAGCTGTACAAGCTGACCGACAAGTTCAACGTAAACTCGCTGTCGAAAAGCGAGCTGTGCGCCGTGCTCGGCGGCGGCAACGTCAAGGTTCAGCTTGCCGAATAAATAAATTTCGACATAAATTTTTACCCGATAAAGTATATAAAAATTCTTTATTTTTAACGCCGTCTATGATATAATAAGAGCGTATATTTTTGCTGTATAAAGTGAGGTAATATTATGAAAAAAATAGCGGTATTGACGAGCGGCGGCGACGCCCCCGGTATGAACGCGGCAATCCGTGCGGTAGTTAGGTACGGCATCGGCATGGGCATGGAGGTTATGGGAGTAGAGCGCGGACTTCAAGGACTTATAGACAATCTGTTCAAGCCTATGGGCATGCGCGACGTTTCGGATATTATCCACCGCGGCGGCACCATACTCAAAACGGCGCGTTGTCCGGAGTTCAAAACGGAGGCGGGCCAGCAAAAGGCGATAAACAACCTTCGCGCCAACGGCGTAGAGGGACTTATAGTAATAGGCGGCGACGGCTCGTTTATGGGCGCTAAGGCTATGACCGACCGCGGCTTTCCGTCAATCGGTATCCCCGGTACTATAGACAACGACCTTGCGTACACCGATTATACGCTCGGCTTTGATACCGCGTGCAATACGATTCTCGACGCTATCAACAAAATCCGCGACACTATGAGCTCGCACGAGCGCGTGTCTATAGTCGAGGTTATGGGCAGAAACTGCGGCGACCTTGCGCTGTATTCCGGTCTTTGCGGCGGCGCGGAGGTTATAGTCGTGCCCGAGCACCCGCTTAACGCCGACCAAATTTTGGATCTTTTGACCGGCGGGGAAGCGCACGGCAAGACCAGCGGCATTATAGTGCTTGCCGAGGGCGCGGGCAGTGCCGACGACCTAAAAGCGCAGTTGTCCGAAAAATCCGACTTGGTGTTCAAGTCCACCAAGCTCGGGCATATCCAGCGCGGCGGCAGTCCGTCGTGCCGCGACAGATACCTCGGCACTTGCTTCGGCGTGCACGCCGTGGAACTACTAAAAAAGGGTATAGGCAACCGCATAGTCGGCATAAAGAACCACAAGTTTTTCGATATGGATATTATAGAGGGCATAGCAATGAAAAAGGAATTCGACCTCGACCTTTACCAAAAGGCAGTGATAGTAGGGCGGTAATTCAGAATTAAGAATGCAGAATTAAGAATTATAAAAAAGGATGAGATTCCTCGGCGGGCAAAAAATGCTCGGAATGACAAGAAAACAGTAGTTTGGTTAATAGTAAAGCAAATCTTTTTTTGTCATTCTGAGCGTAGCGAAGAATCTCAGCCTTATTAAATATAAAAATGCTCGGTTTTTGCACCGAGCATTTTCGTTATTCGTATTGAATTCCGAATTCCTAATTTCCGAATTGATGTTACGCTTTTCCGGCGCAACCGAGTACGTTTACAAGCTTGTGGCGTACGCATTCGGTAACGAGCGTGCGGCCGTCGCCGAGGTACTGGCGAGGGTCGAAGTGCGCGGGGTTTTCGGCAAAGTGTTTACGCACGGCGGCGGTAAAGGCGAGACGAAGGTCGCTGTCAACGTTGATCTTGCAGACCGCCATAGACGCGGCTTTGCGGAGCATTTCCTCTGGAATACCCTTGGCGCCGGGCATCGTGCCGCCAAAGTCGTTTACCATCTTTACGTAGTCGGGGAGTACCGAGCTTGCGCCGTGGAGAACGATGGGGAACTTGGGCAAAAGGCTTGATACCTTTTCCAAAATATCGAAACGAAGCTTTGCGTCGCCCTTGAACTTGAACGCACCGTGGCTGGTGCCGATTGCTATAGCCAGCGAGTCGACGCCCGTCTTGGCCACGAATTCAGCGGCCTCCTCGGGATCGGTGTAAAGCGCGTCGGACTCGGATACCTTTACGTTATCCTCAACGCCGGCAAGGCGGCCAAGCTCGGCTTCTACGGTCACGCCGTGGTCGTGAGCGTACTGAACTACTTGCGAGGTGATTTTGATGTTCTCGGCAAGCGGGTGCGACGACGCGTCAATCATAACGGAAGTAAATCCGTGCTTAATAACTTCAACGCAAAGGTCGTAGGAATTGCCATGGTCGAGATGTAAGCAAATGGGCAAGCCCGAATCCTCAACAGCGGCTTGAACCATTTTGGTCAAGTACTTGGGATTGGCGTACTTAATGGCACTGGACGAAACTTGGAGAATAAGCGGAGCGTTTTCGAGCTTACCGGCTTCGACGATGCCCTGAATAGTTTCCATGTTGTTGATGTTGAACGCGCCAATGGCGTATCCGCCCTCGTATGCCTTTGCGAACATATCTTTAGTATTTACTAACGGCATAATTTGTTGTTTCCCTCCAACGTTTATTATATAGGTTTTCTATTCAAAACCCATACACAGTATAGCACATTATCAAAGATTTGACTACTGTTTTATTGACTTTTTTTCAAAAAAGAATTATAATACGATTGGAGGCATGTAACTGATATGAAAGACGAAAGAATGGTAAAGCTGGCGCATAATCTCGTTAACTACTCTATCGCCGCTAAAAAGGGCGACAAGGTGCTTATAGAGGCGTTTGACGTGCCGTACTCGCTGGTAAACGAAATTATAACCGCGGTGTACGAAGCGGGCGCCCAAGCGTTTGTAACCAATATAGATACGCGCGTGCGCGCAAAGCTACTTAGCGGCGCAAGCGACGAACAGCTTAAGCTTTGGAGCAAGCTGGACGCCGAAGTAATGTCCAATATGGACTGCTATATCGGCTTGCGCGGCGGCAACAACAGCTACGAAAATTCGCTCGTTCCGTCCGACCGTATGGATAAGTATATGAGCATTTACTCGCATCCAGTTCACCACGAGATAAGGGTAAAAAAGACGCGCTGGGTCGTTTTGCGCTATCCTTCGCCGTCCATGGCTCAGCTTGCTTGCATGTCCACCGAACAGTTTGAGGACCATTACTTTAACGTGTGCAACCTCGACTACGCCAAAATGGACAAGGCTATGAACGCGCTCCAAGCGCTTATGAACAAGACCGACAAGGTTCGGCTTGTCGCTAAGGACACCGATCTTACCTTCTCCATTAAGGATATTCCCGCCGTCAAGTGCGCTGGGCTTTGCAATATTCCCGACGGCGAGGTGTACACCGCACCGGTCAAAAATTCGGTAAACGGCGTAATCACGTACAATACGCCCACCGTGTACAACGGTTGCAAGTTCGACTGGGTACGGCTTACCTTTAAGGACGGAAAAATCGTCAAGGCGGAAAGCTCCAACACCGAAAAGTCGGAGGATATTTTCAATACCGACGACGGCGCGCGGTACGTGGGCGAGTTTGCTATAGGCGTCAATCCGTATATAACGGACGCCATTTGCGACATTCTGTTTGACGAAAAGATTTCCGGTTCCATTCACTTCACGCCGGGGTGCTGTTACGACGACGCGTACAACGGCAATATTTCCGCAGTGCATTGGGACTTGGTTTTGCGCCAGACACCCGAAGTCGGCGGCGGACAAATCTACTTTGACGACGTTCTTATCCGCGACAACGGTAGGTTCGTAATAAAAGAACTGCTCGGATTGAATCCCGAAAACCTTAAATAAAAAGTGGAGTGTCAAGAAATGTTTGAATTAAAATACGCGATAACCGCGGGCGATATTAAAGCCGAAAACAAAAAGCTGGCGCTGTTTTACTTCGTGCTGTACTTCGCCGTTGCGGTAATCGGATTGGCGGTCGGCATAGTTGCGGTAGTGCTTAACCCGCAGACGACCATACTCGTTATCGGTATAATTATCCTCGTGTTTTCGGGATTGCTTGCCGCCGTCGCATTGCTTATGATGATTGCGCCCAAAAACCTTATATCCAGCGTGGTCGGCACTGACGACAACGAGCTGGAGGTAGTAATAGACAAAAACGGCGTGACGGTAAACGGCGACAGCGTTGCGATGTTTGCCGATATAACCAAAATAAAGGACAGAAAGACCTATCTCGTTGCGTATACCGGCAAGGATACGGTGTTTATCGTTAAGGACGCAATCACGTCCGGCCAAGCGTTTTCGGAGCTTAAGACGTATATGGCGGAGCGACAAGGCAAGCTGTTGTTGGAAAGCAATTAAGAATATAGAATGCAGAATTGTCGGGCGCAACGCCCGACTTTTCTGATTTGAACGTAACGGTAGCAAGCAAATACGATTTACTGCAATGGGCTTTAATCGCTTAAATAAAACCGTTTCATTCATTCTTAATTCTTAATTCTGCATTCTGAATTATATCAATCCGCTTGACGAAAGGAGAGGAAAGCGGTATAATATCTACGATAAGCAAAAGCATATTGCTTAAATTAAATATCCATATAAAAGTTTTGGAGGTTTTTTATGGCAAACGTAAAAGTTGCAATCAATGGTTTCGGACGTATCGGACGTCTTGCGTTCCGTCAAATGTTCGGTGCAAAGGGCTACGAAATTGTGGCAATCAATGACCTTACCAAGCCCTCGATGTTGGCTAATCTTTTGAAGTACGACACCGCGCAAAAGGGTTACTGCGGCACTATCGGCGAAAACTTGCACACCGTTACCGCCGACGACGAGGCCAACACCATTACGGTAGACGGCAAAACCTTAAAGATTTATGCCGAAAAAGACGCAAAGGATTTGCCTTGGGGCAAGCTTGGCGTAGACGTAGTGCTTGAGTGCACCGGCTTCTACTGCTCGAAGGAAAAGTCCATGGCGCACATCAACGCCGGCGCCAAAAAAGTCGTTATTTCCGCACCTGCGGGCAACGACCTTAAAACCGTAGTTTACAGCGTAAACGAAAAGACCCTTACCAAGGGCGACCAAATTATTTCCGCCGCAAGCTGCACCACAAACTGCCTTGCGCCTATGGCTAAAGCGCTTAACGATTACGCGCCTATCCAGTCCGGTATTATGAGCACCATTCACGCCTACACCGGCGACCAAATGATTCTCGACGGCCCGCACCGCAAGGGCGATATGCGTCGTGCACGTGCCGGCGCCGCCAACATCGTTCCCAACTCGACGGGCGCGGCAAAGGCTATCGGCTTGGTTATTCCCGAGCTTAACGGCAAGCTTATAGGTTCGGCACAGCGCGTGCCCGTTCCTACCGGCTCCACCACCATCCTTACCGCCGTCGTAAAGGGCAAGGACGTGACTAAGGAAGGCATCAACGCCGCCATGAAGGCCGTTGCTTCCGAGTCCTACGGCTACAACGAGGATCCCATCGTTTCGTCCGACGTTATCGGCATGCGCTACGGCTCGTTGTTCGACGCAACCCAGACCATGGTCAGCAAGGTTGGCGACGACCTTTACCAGGTCCAAGTCGTTGCGTGGTACGACAACGAAAACTCGTACACCAGCCAGATGGTTCGCACCATCAAATACTTTGCAGAGCTTTAATCTTAACTAATTTCAAAACAAAAAAGACTCCTCGAAAAGAGGAGTTTTTTTGTGTGTAAATATGAGTTTGTTATAGTGCGGAAAATGCTATTGCAACCGCAGTTATCGCTACAGCAAGCGAAACCAAGTCTATATACAGCGCAATTTTGCACAGTATATCCTTTTTGAACAGAAATGCAAACGGTGCGAGGAAGCAAATTGCAACCAAGCCGGCTATGGCGGTGGGGATTGATATCAGCTTTACTTGCGGCGCGTACAGCGCTACGCACGCGCATATCAGCGCTATGGCGTTCAGCGCCGCCACGGCTATTGCAAGGCATAACGTTATTATCGGGATAATCTTTTTCATACGGTTAGTATAACATAAATTCGGCTATATGTCGATAGATAATAAAAAAATATTCGCAAATTCATTTTTTTAAGTTGATTTATGCGTTGGGGTGTGATAAACTATTATTACTATGAAAAAGTTTCTTGCAGTATTGGGAATAGCGGTGATGGGTTTATCTCTTTCCGCGTGCGCGTTTACTCCGGCCGGCGGCAACGGCGGCGACGGCAACAAGGGCGAGGATGACGGCAACAAAAAGCCGCCGGTACCTATCGTTCCGATAGAGCCCGAGGAGATACCGAGCGATCCGGTCAAACCTGGGGAAGTGGCGGTTACATTCGATACGGCCGGCGGCGCGTTTGCCAGCGGGCAAAAGACTATAGTGCGCAAGCCGAACGGCGACGGCAAGGTCGAGTTTGACGAGCTGGCTTGGCGCGACGGTTACGCCTTTACCGGCTGGTACAACGGCACTGTCAAGTACGACCCGACCGCTACGTACGAAAGCGCGCAGACGTTCACCGCGCATTACGAGTACGGCGGCGAGGACGTCGTTTACACCGCGCTGTTCAACGAGAGCTCCACCGTGGCTATTTCCATTAACATGTCGGACGCCGAGTGGAAAAAGCTGGACAACGATTACAGAGAGGGCTGGAAGTCGCCCATATACCGCCAAGCCGACAACGTGGTTATCGGCATAGACGGCGGTAAAGGCATGCTCAACTACTACTACGAGGACGTGGGCGTGCGCATGAAGGGCAACACCTCTCGCCACAAGTTTTACGGCGACGAGGGATTTTACAATCCTATCCATATGAAGCTGTCGTTTAAGGAAACGTTCGACGACCTCGAGGACGGATATACCGAAAACGAACTTACCGACTGGACTGACAAAAAGACCGAGCGCGACTTCCGCAAGGCGCGTACGCTCGGCGGTATGACCAAGATAGATATTAAGTACAACTCCACGCTGGACGAAACGTATATCCGCGAATTGTACGCAATGAAGCTGTTTCGCGAAAACGGAATTTACGCGCCCAATATCACACTTGGCAGCGTGTCCGCGCTCAACAAGAATACCGATATGATCAACCTCGGCGTGTACCGCATCCACGAGCCGGTGGACGAGGAATTCGTGCTTCGGCATATCGAGGAGGGCGACAAGGCCGGCGATCTGTATAAATGCACTTGGGGCAACCGTGGCGGAAACGGTGCGGACTTGACCAACGACAACTTGGAAGGTAGGGTAGGCGTAAACGACGAGCTTAACAACGAGATTTATGCTTACGAAAAAAAGACCAACAAAAAGAAAGATAAAACTACCGGCCAGCGCGACTTTTCGTCCATAATCAACTTTATTCGGTCTATAGAGCAAGTTGACGCGGCGCACATGGCCGAATATATAGACGTAGACCTCTTTGCTAAGTTCGAGGCAATCAACTATATCCTCGGCAATCCCGACTGCATTCGCAACCATGCCAACAACTACTATTTGTACTTCCGCAAGTCGGATAACAAAGCGATAATCATTCCTTTCGACTATGACAGATGCTTGGGCTCCAAGCAGTGGGATAATTACAACGCTATGACGGATATACAGCCGTTTACGCGCCAAACCACTTTGGACGGCGGCTTGCGCAATCCGTTGTATACAAAGCTTATCGTCAAGGGCGCACCGTGCGACGAGGGTTCGGTGCTTATGAAGTACCGCTCCAATCTGTTGGAAATGGCGCAGTCGAATATGCTCAAGCCGGAAACGTTCAACGCGCTTAAGGATAAGTACAAGGCGCGTTACGGCGGCTATACCAAAACCGACATTAAGGCCGGCGACGGCAACTTTGCCAACAACCAAGGCTTTGACGAAAACTATTTAAACATGAGCTATGCCGATTATATCAACGCCAAGCTCGAGGTATTGCGCAACAATATAGACAATTACCGCAGCTAACGCGAATGATAATAAACGGTGGGTCGTATACCCGCCGTTTTTTGTTATTGTAAAAAGTTGACAAAACCGTAACGTCGGTATTATAATATTATGGAAAGAAGGAATAAGAGGCGCAACTATGATTTGTCCGCAATGCGGCTATGACATGGGAAATAAGAATAAATGTCTTAGGTGCGGCTACGAGGTTAAAAATCTGTCGGTGGTCGTGGAAAAGGACGAGCCTAAAAAGGAGCAAGACGACCGTAACGTAATCGACATCGATCCGTGCAACGTGTACCTCACGCATCCTTACGGCTACGACGACGGATTTGGCACCGGCTTCGGCAGTGCGTTTGACGATCCGTTCGTGTCGATTATAGACAGTCTTTTCGGCGACCCGATAGGCGACTTGCTCGGCGGACTGTTCGGCTTTGATATGTCGCCGCCGCAAAGATCGCGGCGCGAGGAGCCGCAACCCAAAAAGCGCAAAAAGCAAGGTCCGGTTGTCGTAATAGACGATATAGAAATTATCGGGCCGGACGGCGAAAAAAAGCAAAAATCGCCCAAAAAGGACGAACCCAAAAAAGCGGACAAAACCTCCGGCGAACGTAAAACGTCCGATAAAATTAAAAATGCGTTCAAGCGCAATGATAATAACAATAGAAAATAAAACAAAACGAGCGTATATGTTGTGCGCTCGTTTTTATATAATAGTATTTGCAAACGTTAGTCTTCGTTTAATTCTTTAATATACTTTCTTAAAACCAAATTGATAAACTGCGAAAGTGACCGTTCATCGCGCTCCGCTTCGATTTTTAATTCTTCCAGTAAATCTGAATCTATCGTTATACTGATTTTTTCTTTTAGTGGTTTCATTTTGCAACTCCAATAGCGTTTATCTTAATAAAGAATAATATAAAATATGCATTTATATTGACAAATGCTACTAAAGAGCATAAAATACTACTCATAACAATTATACGAGGTTTATTTATAAAGTGCATTATTTAAAAATTGTAAGCGGAATAATTCTATGCATTGCCGTAATGGTTGCTTTGACTTTTGGTGTTAATACTGCGTTTAGACATGAGGAACCGTTGGTATACGTTACGAGTAGTGGGATAAAATATCATAGCGCCGATTGCGGATATTTATGGTCGAGCGCAGTACCTATGGGACAGTATCAAGCCAAGCGAAACGGCTACACTGCTTGCTTGCGCTGTGGGGGAACGCCGAGCGGAGCGATAACAGTTAACGGTTATGCTTTGTCATTTTGCATTAGCGCTGTTTCAATGGGAACATTGGCGTTTGTTTGTTTTGTTATATATGCTGTAAAAAAGAAATAATGTATTTACAACACAAAACCCCCGAACTGTATACGCTCGGGGGTTTTGTTGTTTGCTTATGCGTGTATTCATTATTTTCTTAGAAAAAGATTAAAAAGATTAGAATTATATTAGAAATCTCAAAATAAAGATTTTTCTATTGACATACTATGTAATGCGTGGTATTATGTTATGGACAGTATGGATTGGCGTTCGTTGTGCTATGGGCGCCGAAATACCGATTACTTTATGGAAGGAGGGCGCGGTGGATGTTCAACTGAAAAAGGGCTTGCTCGAGCTATGCGTGCTGGCGTCGCTCAACAAAGAGGAGAGTTACGGGTACAAGATAATTAGCGATATCTCGCCGTATATAGAGATAAGCGAGAGCACGCTGTATCCGATACTCAAGCGGTTGGAAGCCACGGGGTGTTTAACCACGCGTAGCAAGGAATACAACGGCAGGCTGAGAAAGTATTACATGATTACTCGGGCGGGCAAGGATAGGATAAAGAACTCGCTTGACGACCTTGACGAGCTGAAAAGAATATACGAATTTATTTATAGGGAAGGGCGCTGACATGACCAAATACGAATGGGAGCATGAACTTAAAAAGAACGTACACCGTTTGCCCGCCGACGAGATAGCGCGGGTGCTCGACTATTATAACGAGATGTTCGAGGACAATATCGAACGCGGAAAAAGCGAACGCGAAATTATCCGCGAATTTGGCAATCCCGTGGACGTTGCCGATAAGATTTTGTCGGAATACGACGGTGAACTTTTGCTGGTAGAGGGAGATATTCTCGTGCCGCAACCGCCCGAAGACAAGCCGACAGATAGCGATATATTCGACGGGCACGGCAACGATAAGTACGACGATACTATTGCCGATAAAAGCGCTAACAACAAGGTTGAGCAAAAAAATACCGAGCAAAACGAGTTTGACAAGCTTGACGCAGCAGACAAACGCAACGTTAAAGTAGCTCTGTTTCTTGTTTTTAACTTTGTTACCGGCTTTGCCTTTGTCATCGTCGCGGCGGTGGCGTGGATTGTTCTTGCGGCGTTTACTGTTGCCGGCGTAGGCATGGGTATAGGCGGGGCATATACGTTTATCGTATCGTTCGGCCCGATGGTTACGGGCGGGTTTGGCGCCGGACTCGCACAGCTCGGCATAGGCATAGCGCTTGTCGGCTTGGGCGTTATTGTTGTTGTGGGTTGTGTTAAATTAGTACGCCTATACGGCAAAGTTACAAAAACGGTATACAACGGCATTTTCAAGGTCAACAAAGAGGAGAGGGTATGAAACGCACAAGTAAAATACTTGCCGTAGGCGCGGCGGTTCTTATAATAGGCGTTGTCGTTTGGATAATAGGTATGTCGATTATAGGCTGGGATTTTTCTCGGCTTGATAATACCGAATACACGGCGCGGTCATACGCTTGCGAGGACGAGGTTCAAAGCATAAGCGTCAGTCTTTCATCCTTTCCGTTGACGGTAAAAAAAGGCAATCGCGTATCGCTCGACTACTACGAAGCGGACAATTCGGAAGTGTTTGTAGAGGAAAAGGACGGCGTGCTGTCCGTTGTGGAAAAGTATCAATACAGACCGTTTTCAAGCGGCTTGTTTAACATAAGTAGGGCTTCGCATAAATTTACGCTTACCGTTGTTTCGGGCGCTAAACTCGAAATAGATGGACATAACAGCGATATTTTTATTGAAGATATCGACTTTACCGAATTTTCTATGCACAGTACCAATACAAGTATTCGTTTTAGGCGTGTGCAGTTCGGCAAGCTGAATATTAAATCCACAAACTGCGATATCGAATTGAACGGTTGCAAGGCATCCGATATGACTGTCAAATCGACCAACCTCGATATAACGGCAAAAAACTGTGAGTTCGATTCGGCAGTGATTGACGGTACAAACGTCGATTGCGAGCTTGAAAGTGTGGTGCTCGACAAGCTGTCCATAGACGCCACAAATTTGGACGCGGATATAGAGATTGTCGGAACAGAGAGTGAGTATACAGTAAGAGCGAGCGGACGCGGTATGCCCGCCAACCGCACGGGTACTACCGATAAGCTTATCGAGCTTAAAGGCGTAAATAACGACGTAGAGCTCAAGTTTGTTTGATTAAGTAAATTATCACAACACAAAACCCTCGCATATAAGTGCGAGGGTTTTGTTGTTTACTTATAAAGTTTTCTTTGCTACTTTCTTATTCACAAGAAAGTATGGGAAAACTAATCTTTCTTTGCTCTTGCTTTGTAGCCGGCAAGACGGTCCTTGGCTTCGGCTTCCGCGCGCTCGAACAGCTTTTGCGCCATTTCGGGTTTAGCTTTGGCAAGCGATTTATAACGAGTTTCGCCCGCGATAAATTCTTGATAGCTGCCGGTCGGATCCTTGCTGTCGAGGATAAACGGATTTTCGCCCTTGTCCTTAAGCTCGGGGTTGAAGCGGTACAACTGCCAGTAGCCGGCCTTGACTGCTTTGTCTTCCTCGGCCATGCCCTTGCTCATATCGATACCGTGGTTAATGCACGTTGCGTACGCAATGATAAGCGAGGGGCCGTGATAAGCTTCGGCCTCGGCAATAGCTTTGAGGACTTGGTTTTTGTCCGCGCCCATAGCCACTTGCGCTACGTATACGTAGCCGTAGGTCATAGCCATTGCGCCAAGGTCTTTCTTTTTGGTGCGTTTGCCGCCCGCGGCGAACTTGGCAACCGAGCCGGTGGGGGTGGACTTACTCGACTGACCGCCGGTATTGGAGTACACCTCGGTGTCTACTACGAGCACATTTACGTCCTCGCCGCTGGCAAGCACGTGGTCCAAGCCGCCGTACCCGATATCGTACGCCCAGCCGTCGCCGCCGAAAATCCATATGGACTTTTTGACGAGGCAGTCTTTATCGGCAAGAATATCTTTGATAAGCGCGGCTTGTTCTGCGGAAACCGTCTTAGGCGCGGCTTCAAGCGTGGATACAAGCTCTGCCGCAGTCTTTTTGCTGCCTTCCGCGTCGTCCATATTCGCTATCCAGTCGTTGCAAGCTTTTGCGCACTTTTCGCAACCCATAGATGCAAGAGCGGCAACCTTGTCTTTAAGCGCTTCACGGCGTGCCTTGTAAGCAAGGTGCATGCCGTAGCCGTATTCGGCGTTGTCCTCGAACAAGCTGTTTGCCCAAGCCGGACCATGGCCTTGCGCGTTCTTTGCGTACGGGCAAGTGGGGGCGGAGCCGCCGTAGATGGACGAGCAGCCGGTAGCGTTGGCTATTATCATACGCTCGCCAAAGAGCTGGGTTATAAGCTTGATGTACGGAGTTTCGCCACAGCCCGCGCACGCGCCCGAGAACTCGAACAGAGGTTGCTTGAACTGGCTGCCGATAACGGTGGTGGGGCTGACCATATCCGCAACGTCTACGTACGGAATCTTTTCGCTGTAAGCGTAGTTTTTGCTTTCCGCGTCAACAACCTCGTCAAGCGGCTTCATGGTAAGCGCTTTCTCTTTGGCGGGGCAGACGTTTGCGCACGAACCGCAGCCTGTGCAGTCCAGCGGGGAAAGCTGCATGCGGTAGCTGTAGCCGGCCGCTTTGAGCTTGGGATTTTTGGGTGCAACTGCGGTGTAGGTCTTGGGCGCCGCTTTGGTCTGGGCCGCGTCGGTAAGAACGGGGCGCAAGCAAGCATGAGGGCAGACCAGCGAGCACTGGTTGCACTGTATGCAGTTGTCCGCAAGCCATACCGGTACGGTGGGTGCTACGCCGCGCTTTTCGTACTTGGTGGTTGCGGTGGGAACGGTGCCGTCGGCCTCAAACGCCGATACCGGCAGTTTGTCGCCTTCTTGGCGGAGAATGGGGTTGATAACGTTTTTGAAGTAATCGTCGCCGGCGACTTCGGCTGCGCTTGCGCCGGTGGTGGCGTTGGCCCACGAAGCGGGTACTTTAACTTCTACGAGTCCGGCAATGGCGTTGTCTACGCACGCGTAGTTCATGTTTACTACGTCGTCGCCCTTTTTGCCGTACGCCTTTTTGATCATTTGCTTCATGTAGCCGGCGGCTTCCTCGTAGGGGATAATGCCGGCCAGCTTAAAGAACGCGGCTTGGCAAACGGTGTTTACGCCCTTGCGCGCGCCGATTTCGTTGACTATTTTGAGCGCGTCGATCGTGTAGAGCTTGATGTGCTTTTTGGCAATCGTTTGCTTCATAGCGGCGGGAAGCTCGGCGTCGAGCTGTTCGGGCGTCCAGTGGCAGTTCAAAAGGAACACGCCGCCGTCCTTAATGTCGTCCACCATGTTGTAGTGGGTGACGTAGGACGGATTGTGGCAAGCCACGAAGTCGGCTTGGTCGATAAGGTACGTGGACTTAATGGGCACGTCGCCGAAGCGAAGGTGCGATATGGTAAGGCCGCCCGACTTTTTGGAGTCGTAGAAGAAGTAGCCTTGCGCGTACTTGTCGGTGTGGTCGCCGATAATCTTGATCGAGTTTTTGTTGGCGCCTACGGTGCCGTCGCTGCCAAGGCCGTAGAACTTGCAACGAATGGTGCCGGCGGGGGAAGCGTTGATGAACTCGGAGCAGTCGAGCGAAGTGCCGGTTACGTCGTCGTTGATGCCGACGGTAAAGTGGTTTTTCGGCTTGGCCGCGGCAAGGTTCTTGTAAACGGCGTTGACCATGGTCGGGTTGAACTCCTTGGAGCCAAGACCGTAACGGCCGCCGATAACCTTGATGCCGGTCTTGCCGGCCTCGGCAAGCGCGGTGCAAACGTCAAGGTACAAGGGCTCGCCCAAGGAACCGGGTTCCTTGGTGCGGTCGAGCACGGCAATGCGCTTGACCGATTTGGGCAGAGCGCCGATAAAGTGTTCTACGGAGAACGGACGGTAAAGGCGAACTTTGAGCAAGCCGACCTTTTTGCCTTGCTTGGCAAGGTAGTCAACCGTTTCCTCCACGGCTTCACAGCCCGAACCCATCATTATAATGACGTCCTCGGCCTTGGGGTCGCCGTAGTACTGGAACAGCTTGTACTCTCTGCCGGTAAGCGCCTTAACCTCGTCCATCATTGCTTGAACGATAGCGGGCGTAGCGTCGTAGTATTTGTTGGCGGCTTCGCGGTTCTGGAAGTAGATGTCCGCGTTTTGCGCCGTGCCTTTTTGGGTGGGGTGCTCGGGGTTGAGCGCGCGAGCTTTGAACTCGCGGATAGCTTCCATGCAACCGGTCTTTTCGGCAATGCGTTTGATTTCGTCGTACTCTATGCCGTCAATCTTGTCGATTTCGTGGCTGGTGCGGAAGCCGTCGAAAAAGTGAAGGAAGGGCACCTTTGCTTTGAGCGTGGAAAGGTGCGCGACCAAAGCCAAGTCCATAGCCTCCTGAACGGAGTTGGACGCGAGCATGGCAAAGCCGGTCTGGCGGCAAGCCATAACGTCCGAGTGATCGCCGAATATGTTAAGCGCGTGTGCGGCAAGAGCGCGTGCGCTTACGTGGAATACCGACGGCAACAGCTCGCCGGAAATCTTGTACATATTGGGAATCATGAGGAGCAAGCCTTGCGACGCGGTGTACGTAGTGGTGAGCGCACCGGCCGCAAGCGATCCGTGAACGGCACCGGCGGCGCCGCCCTCCGACTGCATTTCCGCAATACGCAGCTCTTGGCCGAACATGTTTTTGCGTCCGGCGGTGGCCCATTCGTCCGCGTACTCAGCCATGGGCGAGGACGGGGTGATGGGGTAAATAGCCGCGACCTCGGAGAAGGCATACGCTACGTGCGACGCAGCGGTATTGCCGTCGATAGTCATCTTTACCATATAAAACCTCCAAAGTAAATTATAACGATTTTTCCGTTGCATTATATGGTGATAAAGCAACCTTTATATTATATAACGCCGTGCAATCAAAGTCAAGATAAAACCGCTAATTTTAACAAATCGATTGACACAAAACGCAACATGTTGTAAAATTATCATTGAAATAAAATCGGAGTGCGCTATGGGTAAACTCGTTACCGAAAAGGATATAGAACGGCTGGGTAAGGCTGTCGGCATGCGACTGTCGGCGGCGGAAATCGAGCCTATGCGTGCGCATATCCAAAATCAGCTGCGCAGCTTTGAAGCGCTTGAAAAAATACATACCGACGGAATAGAACCAACCTTCGATTTGCAAGGCGAGGGCAGATTTGTCGTAGGAAGGTTGGGCGAATGAAAGACGACAATACCGCCGCGAACATTGTTGCGGCAATATCAAAGTGCGAAATTGCGCCCACCGCCGTCGTAACGGAATGCCTTGAAAAAATCCGAAACGGACGACTGAACAACTTTATTTCGGTATGCGCCGATCAAGCGCTTGCCGAAGCCGAAGCTATAGAGCAACGAGTAAAAGACGGCAAGCTCCACGCCGACAAAAAGCTGTTGGGCGTGCCTATTGCCGTAAAGGATAACATTTGCACGGCCGGCGTAAAGACCACTTGCGCGTCGCGGCTGTTGAACGGTTTCGTGCCGGACGGCGACGCCGAGGTCGTTGCGCGGCTTAAGCGTGCCGGCGCGATAGTTATAGGCAAGACCAATATGGACGAGTTTGCTTTCGGCAGTTCCAACGAGTATTCGGCCTACGGCGGCGTGCACAACGTGCGGGATAACAACCGCGTGGCTGGCGGGAGCTCGGGCGGCTCGGCCAACGCCGTTGCGGCAAACGAAGCGGTGCTTGCGCTTGGTACGGACACCGGCGGCTCTGTGCGCCAGCCGGCCGCATTTTGCGGCGTGGTGGGGCTTAAGCCGACGTACGGCGCGATAGATAGGCGTGGCGTTATAGGTCTGTGTCCGTCTATGGAGCAAGTGGGCATGCTGGCCCGCACTTGCGACGACGCGCTGTTGCTGTTTTCGGTAGCTTCGGGGCGCGAGGATTTGCGCGAGCTTGACGGCAACGTACGCGGCGTAACGGTAGGCGTAGCCAAGGAGTTTTTTCAAGCGGAAAAGAGCGACGGCGTAGCCAAGGCGTTTAATAACGCCGTACGCGCGTTAAAGGCGCTGGGCGTGAATATAGTGGAAGTGTCGGTGCCGTCATTCTTTGCCGGACTGCCGGCGTATCACGTGCTGTCGTCGGCCGAGGCGGCAAGCAACTTCCGAAAGGTGATTAAGGCGTACCCGCAAGCTGAGCTTTTGGGCGACGAGGTTAAGCGGCGCATGCTTACCGGCGCGGTGGTTACTGACGGAAAGAATTACGACGATATTTACGTAAAGGCGGCAAGAGTGCGCACCGTAATAACCGCGGAATACGACGAGGCGCTAAGCTGTTGCGACGCGCTGTTGTGCCCGACGGCCGCAACCGTTGCAACACCTATCGGCGGCATTACCGACCCGCACGAGGAGCACGCGTGCGATTCGTATCTTGCACCGGTCAGCCTTGCGGGATTGCCGGCGGTAAGCGTTCCGTTCGGCAGTGAATTCGGCTTGCCGATAGGTATGCAAATCATGGGCAAGCGCAACGCGGAAAGAAACATACTAAACATAGGTAAAGCCCTTACGAACGCCGTCGAGTAGTACGGCGTTTTTTGTTTTACCGTACACGCATAATATTAAACGCCCTTTCGCACAATAACGGTATGGAAGCGGCACAGCGTATTTTGGATAAGTTTGCCACGCCCGACAACGTGGTAGTGCACGAGTGTAAGTGTGGTAAGACGGCCGGCGCGTTGATAGTTCAGCCCGATCTGTCCGACGCGGCAACGGCACGCGCCGTCGTTTTTGCGTTGGAAAATACGGCTAAAAGCTTGGATACGCTTGAGGAGTTTAGCCGCTACGCGTTGCTCGAATACGACGTTACTATTTCGTCCGACGTGGACGATTGCGTAAACAAACTGCTAAACGGCGATATGCTGTTGTGTATTGACGGCGAAAGCAGTTACGCCGTGATAAACGCGCGCAAATACACCACGCGCGGTATAACCGAGCCGCCGACGGAAACGGTTATGCGCGGCCCGCGCGAGGGGTTTATCGAGGACCTAAAGACAAATCTTTCGCTACTTGAGCGGCGACTGAAAACGCCCGACCTTGCCATAGAGCGAATGGAGATCGGGCGCAAAAGCAAGACGGCGATAGCGCTGTGCTACCTAAGCTCGGTGGCCGACGAAAAGGTGGTCAGCAACGTAAAAAAGCGACTGAAAAAGATAGACATAGACGGCATAGTGGACAGTCACTATCTCGTGCCGTATATCGAGGAGAAGCCGCTGTCGCTGTTTAACCAGACCGGACTGAGCGAAAAGCCGGACATAGTTACGGCAAAGCTGCTCGAGGGACGAGTGGCGATTTTCGTGGACGGCTCGCCAATGGTGATAACCGTGCCGTTCGTGGTGATAGAGGAATTCCAGTCGGGCGAGGACTACTACCAGCGTACGACTTACGGCACCTTCGTGCGACTGTTGCGGTACTTAGGCCTAATACTCGCGTTATTGTTGCCCGCAGTGTACGTGGCGTTGCAAAACTATCACTATACGCTGATACCGGTTCGGTTTATGGTAACGCTGATGGCGGCGATAAAGGGCATACCGCTTTCGCCGCTTGCAGAAACGATGTTCGTACTGTTGCTGTTCGAGATTATACGCGAAGCGAGCGTGCGCATGCCGCGCGCAGTCGGTATGGCGATGAGTATAGTGGGTGCGTTGGTGCTGGGCGAAACTGCGGTCAGCGCCGGACTTATAAGCTCGCCGGCGGTAATGGTTATAGCGCTAAGCTCGATAGCGCTGTTTACCGTGCCGTCGATGATAGGGTCTATGAGCGTGCTGAGAATTTTGTACACGCTTATAGGCGGGCTTTGCGGTCTGTTCGGCTTGATACTTGCCGTGCTGTTTACTCTGCATTACGTATGCTCGCTAAACGCGTACGACGCGCCATATCTCGCGCCGTTTTCGCCGCTTGTGTATTCCGACTTTAAGGACGCTATCGAGCGCGGTCCGTTCCCGACAATGAAAAAACGCCCTAAGAGTATACCCAATATCAATCCTACGAGGCAGAGTTGATATTAGTGAATAGATAAGAGTGAATAGTGAATAATGTCGGATTACTCGCTACGCTCGTCCCTTATTTAATTTAATAAAATTTTTTCCTTCATTCTTATCTATTCAATCTTATCTCTTATTTTTTATATTAGGCGTCAGCCGCTTCATAATTCCGAATTCCGAATTAACTTACATATGAAAGCAACGCAACGACAAACTAATAATTCTGCGCTCGGTAGCGAAAATACGCAAAACGCGGGCACTACCAACACACGCGAAACTAAGCAAGCGTCGGGCAAGCAGTTGGTGGTTATAATATTCATTCTTGCAATGGCAACGAAAATGTTTTTGTTGCCCATATTTGTGATACAAGCGGCGGGGCGGGACGGCTATCTTATACTTACCGTGTACGGCGTTTTCGATCTCGTTACGCTCGTGCCTATGATTATTGCGATACGAAAATGCGACGTCGATTTTTTTGAACTGCTGTCGTCCGTGCTCGGTAAGGTGGGCGGGAAAATAGTCGTGGCGATTATCGGCTTGTTTTTGTTTTTCAAGCTGAACGCCGCCGTTGCGGAAATACTGACATTTTACGGCACCAACGTACTTGCCGACTTCGATACGAGCATAATGATTATCGTACTGCTCGTGTTTTTGGCGGCGGCGGGAACGCATACGTTGCGCAGCTTGAGCCGACTTAACGAAATTTTGGTGCCGGTTATAGTGACGTGCCTTGCCGTGCTCGTTGCAATAGTATTGCTTACCGGCTTTGACTTCGGCAATATTTTGCCGGCCGTGGACAACGGAAAACGCTTTACCTCGGCGTTGCTGAAGCACCCCGCATGGGTGGGAGACTTTACACCGCTCGTGCTGTTTATCGGCAGAACCAAGACCAAAAAGTACACGTGGTGCTTCGCCGCCGGTTCGGGCGTTATAGGTACCGGCATTGCCGTGTTTTTTGCAATAGCGCTGTCGGCGGCGTTCGGAAATGTGCCTATGCTTATAGATTCCACTACCAATATATCCAACATACTTCAGTTTTCGGTGGGCAACGTGTACGGTAGGCTGGATATGTTCTCGTCCGTCGTGTGGAGCGTGTCCGTGTTTATAGAGGCGGCGCTGTTCTTTTACGCGACTTGTAGGTGCGTGGCGTTCGTGATAGGCAAAAACGAGCACTTCGTAATATCTATCGGCGCGTGCGTCGCTACCTATATCGTGCAAGTGTTTGCGCTTACCGACCCGATGATACTTTCGTTATGCGTCACATCGTACGCGTGCGCAATAATCACGCCTATTATGGCGGCGGGCATTCCGTTGCTCGCCCTCGTTTGCGGCGCCGTTTACAACAAAAAACGCAAAAGCGGCGATAAAGCGGCTGGGAGGGAAGGCGTATGACGGTGCGCAAGAAATTGCTTATCTACAAAGTACTGTTGTTTTTGCTGGCGTTCTTTATAGCGTTTCTACCTACTACCTCGTTGCGCAACAAGGAGGTGAACAGCCGCGTAATAGTCGGCATTTTGGGACTTGACGGTGGCGACGGCGATAAGATTAGGCTTACCGTGCAGTACGTAATGCCCACCGAAGCGCAAGGCTCTACCGGCAAGGATACGGTTACGGTGGAGGGCGAAACGCTGGACGAGGCCGCGGAAACACTCAACACCGCGCTCGGGCGGCGGGTGGAGCTTGGACACTGCTCGATGGTTATAGTGGGTGCCGACGCCAAGCCCGAATTGTTAGGCTCGCTTATGACCGCAACCGACGTTACCGCCGACGTGTGGATGGCGGCGGCAGATGGCAAGGCGGAGGACTTGATCGTAGACCTAACCGAGTTTATGTCCAAGACCGGTGCGACCGACGCCAACTTTATAGCGTACGGCGCGCGCAAGGCGCACATAGCCACCAATACGCTTTTGGGCTTTTTGTCCGACCTCGGCAGTGCGTCCAAAACCGCGTATATCCCGCTTGTTGAAATGCAAAGCGGCAAGGCGAGCGAAGGCGGGGACTCCGGCGGCTCGGGCGGCGGTCAAGGCGGCGGAAATGGCGGAAAAAGCGAAGGCGGGGAAAAAGCGAGCGAGCAAAAGACCGGCATGAAGGTGGAAAAGCTTGCCATGTACGGCGAAAGCGGTAGGGTGGGCATATTCGATTCCACGGCGGCGCGCGGCGTTGCGTGGGTAAGTGCGCCGGTGGAAAAGGGCACGGTGTGTTCGGACGTGGAGTACGACGGCAAGACCATAAAGGGCGTTTGCGGCCGGCTGCTGAAAAAGCACGCAAGTATTGTCGTCGACGAAAAGTCGGGAGAAGCAACTATCAAGATTAAGGCGTTTATCGAGCCGCATGGGGATAAGTTCAATACTCTGTTCGCCACTAATCGGAAAAAGGCCGATGACGCGCTTATTGCCGGCTACACTAAAAAAATTAAAGGCGAGGTGGAGCGCGCAATAGCAAGCTCGCTTGCTACCAACTCCGACCCGATGTTTATAGGCAGAGAATTCTACCGCTACTATCCCGACTACTACAAATCCCAATACGACTACTATTCCGTAAAAATCAAATACGATATACAAATTGCTTTAAAATAAATTTGGTATTATATCCAAGAGATAGCTCTTGACTCGCACACAAAACGTGCGAGTACGCTGCAAGCAGCGGATATAACACCAAATTTGTCCTCGTCGCATTTTTGCTTCCGCAAGCGGGCAAAAATACTTCTCGGATAGTGCTAAAATCGTTTGACAAAAGGAAAAAGATTTTATATAATATGTAAGCTAAGTTTTTAGCGAATCGGAGTTCTTGGAACGAAGGAGGTGCAAACAATGGCAGTAATCCGCGTAGGCGAAAACGAATCGCTCGATAGCGCACTTAAGCGTTTTAAACGCAAGTGCCAAAAGGATAATATCCTCGGCGATATGCGCAAAAAGGAGTACTACGAAAAACCCTCCGTAAAGCGTAAAAAGAAGAAGGAAGCAGCAAGAAAGAGATTCCGTTAAGCGCGTATGCATCGCGTGATGCGGACTACGTGCGCCGCGCCGCCTTGGTTACGTAGGTGGGTCTACGCGCCCGTCGGCGGCACGTCACCAGTTGTCCGCCTAACGCGCGCCTCCGCACTTAACGTGCTTATCTACTTTGTAGAGCTATTTCATTGTTGTATTGTAAACTAAATGGATTTTACTACGGCTAAGTCCGTAGCATAAATTTATTTCCGCGGTACCGCAAATTCGGCACCGCGTTTTCTTTTTACTACATTTTGCGTGCGGTTTTCGGCAAAAAACGCAGTATGTTGCGGTGCATAAAAGAACACAAAATCGCCCATTTCCAAACTATTGACATTTGTATTTTTATGCGTTTTAATGGGATTACTCTCTAAAAAACATACACGGAGTGGCTCATGAAAAAACGCGATTTTATTATAATCACGCTCGTCAAGATAGGGTTTCGCACCTCGCTAAAAGGCTTCGACCAGTTTTGCATGTGCTTGGAATTGTATTCCGAGGATCCTACGCGCACCATCGGCAGTATTTACGAAAGCATTGCGGACAGCTTTAACTGTACTGTAAGCTCGGTGGAAAAGAATTTGCGCAGACTGTTTATGAGCTCTAACGCCACCGCCGCAATAAGCAGACTGTTCGGCATGGAGTTTTGCGATACCGGCAATAAGGAGATCGTTTCCATGTTCTCCAACTACGTGTCGTTGCAACGCGAGTGCTATGCCAATTAAGAATGATAGCATGAACGTATAAGCCGTAAAAAAGCGGTTATAGAAGGCATGTCTATAACCGCTTATCATAAAATCTTATCTTTATTCTTAAATTCATAATTCTGCATTCTGCATTCTTAATTCTCTTAACTGTCTGTCAAGTTCCTCGACGGCACAACCGCCTATTGCTTTGCGGCGGGCGATTGCGGTCTGCGGTAGTACGGCTTGCAGTATATCGTCGTCGAACAGCGGCGAAAACTTTTTGTACTCGGCAACGGAAAGGCTTTGCAATGTTTTGCCGTGCTCTATGCAGTACAGCACTATTTTGCCGGTAACCTCGTGCGCGGCGCGGAAGGGCAGACCCTTGGCGGCGAGGTAGTCGGCGCATTCGGTAGCGCAAGAATGTCCGCCGGCGGAGGCCGCGTTCATGTTCTGCCTATTGAACTCCACAGCGTTCATAAACGCAGTAAAGACCTTAAGCGACAGCGACAGCGTGTTTACCGCGTCGAACAGCGGTTCCTTGTCCTCTTGCATATCCTTGTTGTAGGCGAGGGGCAAACCCTTCATTACGGTGATCATGCTCATAAGGTCGCCCACCACTCGGCCGCACTTGCCGCGCAGTAGCTCGTTTACGTCGGGGTTCTTTTTTTGCGGCATGATGGACGAGCCGGTGCTGAACTCGTCGGGCAAAATCAAAAATCCGAATTCCTCGCCCGACCAGTACACGAATTCCTCGTTGACGCGCGAAAGGTGAAGCATGGCTTGGGTCGCGCACGACAGATATTCCACGGCAAAGTCGCGGTCGCTAACGCCGTCCAACGAGTTTTGCGTAACGCCGTCAAAGCCGAGTAGCTTTGCGGTATACTCGCGGTCTATGGGGAAGGTGGTGGAAGCGCAAGCGCCACTGCCGAGCGGCAGAACGTTTACGCGCTTGCGGCAGTCGATAAGCCTTTGCGTGTCACGCATAAACATGTTCGCGTAAGCAAGCAGATAGTGCCCGAGCGTGGTAGGCTGTGCCTTTTGCATATGCGTGTACGCCGGCATAGCCGTTGCTTTTTCTTTTTCCGCTTTGTCGGCAAGGACGTTTACCAGCGTTTTAAGCAGTTTCGTTTGCTCGTCTATTGCGTCGCGCAAATACAAGCGTATATCGGTGGCCACTTGGTCGTTGCGACTGCGCGCGGTGTGCAGTTTTTTGCCGACGTCGCCCACGCGCGATACCAGCGTGTTTTCCACAAACGAGTGTATGTCCTCCGCGCCGATAGGTTCCAGCTTGCCGCTGTCTATATCGGCAAGAATGGTTTTAAGCGCGTCGGCAATCGTTTTTGCTTCGTCCTCCGTTATTATGCCGCACTTGCCAAGCATGGTGCAATGCGCAATAGAGCCTTGAATATCTTGACGGTACATCAAGCGGTCAAAGGGGAGCGAGTCGTTAAACTGCTCGGCTATATCGTTAAGCTCGGCGGTAAATCTGCCCGACCAAAGTTTCATGGTTACCTCGTAAAAAAGTGTTCTTTCGAAAAATGCGGATATTATATCCGCATTTTTCGTAATGAACAAAGTTGAGATTCCTCGCTATGCTCGGAATGACAAAAGTATAGTTAGCTATAATTAAGAAAAACTATTTGTTTAAAGTTTTCTTGCCTACTTCTTTTGAAAAAGAAGTAGGTTACTTCTTGTTGTTTTTGTTAGCTTTTTCCAGCATTTTGGCGCGGACCTTGAGCGGCAAGCCGAACAGATTGATAAAGCCGGCCGAATCCTTTTGGTCGTACACGTCGTCCTCGCCGAAGGTGGCAATATCCTCGTCGTACAGCGAGTAGGGGGAGGTCATGCCGGCGGGGGTGATTTTGCCCTTGAACAGCTTGAGCTTGGTCGTGCCTGTTACGAACTCTTGCGTTTGGTCGACGAACGCGGACAGAGCCTCGCGGAGCGGGGTGTACCACTTGCCGTCGTAAACGAGCTCGGCAAACTTGATGGCGATATGCTCCTTAAAGTGCGCGGTATCGCGGTCGAGGGTGATTTCCTCCAAGTTTTTGTGCGCCGCGTAAAGTATGGAGCCGGCGGGATTTTCGTAAACGCCGCGCGACTTCATGCCGACGAGGCGGTTTTCCACCATATCGTCCACGCCTACGCCGTGTTTGGATCCGATTTCGTTAAGCGTTTCGATAAGCGCGACCGGCGCGAGCTTTTTGCCGTTTACGGCGGTGGGGATACCCTTTACCCAGTCGATGGTTACATACTCCGGCACGTCGGGCGTGGCCTTGATGGGCTTGCTTATAAGCAGCATATCGTCCTTAGGCTCGTTGGCGGGGTCCTCGAGGTCGCTGCCCTCATGCGAAAGGTGCCAAAGGTTGCGGTCCATGGAATAGTTGTGCTCCTTGGTTACGGGCACGTCCAGACCGTGCGCGGTGGCGTAGTCTATTTCGTCGTCGCGGGACTTGAGATCCCAAATACGCCACGGCGCGATAATCTTCATATCGGGCGCGAGCGCCTTGATAGACAGCTCGAAGCGAACTTGATCGTTGCCTTTGCCGGTGCAGCCGTGGCAGATAGCGTCCGCCTTTTCCTTTTTGGCTATTTCCACCAAGCGTTTGGCGATAACCGGCCGTGCGAACGACGTACCCAAAAGGTACTTGCCCTCGTACACCGCGCCCGCCTTGATGGTGGGGAATATGCAGTCGGTTACGAACTCGTCCTTAAGGTCCTCGATATAGAGCTTTTCGGCTCCGCTCTTTTTGGCCTTTTCGTGGAGGGGAGCAAGCTCCTCGCCTTGGCCGACGTCGGCGGCGACCGCAATAACGTCGCAGTCGTAGTTTTCCTTTAACCAAGGAATGATAATCGTGGTATCGAGGCCACCCGAATACGCAAGAACAACGCGCATTTTTGCCATAAGTATATACTCCTTAACGTAAAAATTATTGACGTAAGTATTGTATAATAATTTCCGGCAAAAAGCAAACGAATTAGCGCAACAATCTTTATGCGCGCAAAATTTTTATGATTTTACGTAATTACGGTGTAATTTATATTATTTTACGTTTGACAAATAGTGCAAAAAAGTGGTATTATATATCAATATTACAACTTTTGTACGGCAATGGCGCCGTCAACGGTTAACTTTGGTGTACAAAAAAATCGGTTGTAATTGGCAAAAAGGTTATATTTATGAAATTGCGTAAGCCTATCCTTGTAACTATAATATTGGCGTTGGTCGCGGCGGTATCGCTGTTTGCGGCGGCGTGCGGTGACGACGCGTCCACTAAGTATACTATGAGGTTCGAAACGTACGGCGGTACGGAAATAGAACCTATAACGGCGGTGGGCGGCAGTATGATTTTTGCGCCGAGCGATCCGCAAAAGGCGGGCAGTACGTTTATGGGCTGGTACACCGATTCCAAGTTCAGTGGCGAGGCTGTGCAAATCCCCAATATTATGCCGAGCAAAAACGTTACCTATTACGCCAAGTTCGACGCGCCCAAAGCCGGCTACACCGTTACTTACGAATACAACAAGGGCAAGGTTCCGCACGCCAAGGATATATCGAGCGTTACGGTAGGCGCGGGCGAAACCGTTACGATTGCCGACGGCAACGATTACGGCGCGGTAGGCTATATGTTTATGGGCTGGTCTATTTACCCCAACGGCCTCGTGTCCGACGTTAAGCAAGACGGCCAGTACAACGCCGGCGACAAGATTACGCTTACAGACTCCAATATCAAGCTTTACGCGCAGTGGGCGGTGGAATATACCGACTCGCGCAAGGAGAACGCCGACAAAATTTACGTATACGAACCGCTTATCGGCAAGGGCAAGGGCGCGGCCAAACTCGTGCGCGCCGACGAGGGCAAGCAAGACCTCGAGGGCTTCGTGCAAGACGGAAGCGAAACTACCTCGGGCAAAACCGAGTTCACCTTCTACGCCGACGAGTTCGAGGGCGGCGAGTTTATGGGCAGACTGTACGCCGACCGCACCTACGCCACGTCGGACGGCAAGCAAGGCGATTACGTAATGTACGATTACGTATGGGGCGTAAATTACTTTGACTACAGCTTGGCGCTGGACGGATTCGGCTACGCGGTAATAACCCAGCTCGTGGGCGACCAACTCAGCGTTTACGCCAGCGGCGATTACGAATACGACGCCGAGCAAGGCGACTACGTTTTCAAATACAATATGCCGACCGACGACGATGATGCCAAACCCAGAACGTCGTACTTCAGCATTGCGCAACAAAAGGTAGAGGATACCGATTTTAAGGGTGTGTTTACGCTGATCGGCAATGAAAGCGGCACGTTTGCCAACGTCACGTACTTCAGCGAGGACGTGGACTTGAGCATGCTCGAGCTTGACGGCTACGGCAACGCAAAGCTCAGCGTATACAGCGGCACCACCGTAAGCAAAGAGATTGCCGGCGTGTACTACGCAACTACCGAGGAAAACCACTCCGGCGCTACCGGCGAGTGGCAGTTCGAGCCGCTTGCCACCGCGGATAAAGACTTTGAATTCAAATTCATTTTGGACACCGTGCAAGTAAGCAACGGCACGTCCAGCGGATATTACGCGGTGTACTACGAGTGCGACGAAGCAGTTGCCGGCACATACAAGGCCGAGGATTCCGCAGACAAGAGCACGCTGTACTTGGACGGCTACGGCATGGCCGAGTACAACTCCAACGGCGTAGTGTACGCGGGCGTAGTTACAGTAACCGAGGACGACTCCGACGGAGTTAAGTATATAGTAGAGTTTACCGAGTGCGAGCAGAACGCCAACGGCGGTTGGGACAAGACCGACCGCGTAATGGTGTTCGTATTGTCCGGCGACGCGTTTGCTGTCAGCAAGGACGGACTTATCATCGCCGGCGGCGTGCTTTCTGGCTACACCGGCAAGTCGACGGTAGTGGAAATACCCGACGGCGTAACCCAAATTTCGGACAACGCGCTCAACTCTGCCAATACCGGCATATCACTCGTATCGGTTACCGTTCCCGCAACCGTAACTTCTATCGGCGCGCACGCGTTCCAAAACGCGTACACTCTGCGCCGCGTTATATTCCTTTCCAAAACTCCGGTCACGCTCAACTTCGACGACGACCACAACCCCTTCCGCTGGGGCACCGGTGACTTTAAAATCCTCGTTCCCGACGACGCGGTGGACGCGTACAAGGCGGCTTGGGGCGTTTACGCGGAAAGAATAGTCGGCATTAACGAAGCCAACACCTTGCCCGAATGGGTAACGCAAGAGATGGAAATTAGCGGCGAAACCTTTAACGTTCTCGTTCGGTACAATCTGCAAAAGGAGCTTGCGGAAGGCGAGCTTGTGGATATAACCATTCCCGACGAGATTACCGCTATCAACACCGGCGTTTTCCGCGGCCTCGACTTTATAAGAAGCGTTGACCTCAACAACGTAATTATAGTCGGTCCCAACGCATTCTACGGCTGCGCAAACCTCGAAACGGTAAAAATGCCCAAGGTAGAGAGCTTGAACAGCATGGCGTTTGCCGCGTGCAGCAAGCTTAACAACAGCAACGCCGCGCAAAAGGACGTGCTCGTTTTGCCCGCAATAGTAGGCATAGGCGAAAGCGCGTTTAGCGGTTGCTCGAGCCTAAGACTCGTTCAGCTTGGCGAGGATATAGCGCAGATAGGCGACTTGGCGTTCTATCAATGCAACGTTTACGAAAAGGATCCCGCGCTGATGGTTGAACTTTTGGGCGACAAGGCTCCGGTTATGGGTAGCAAGGTTACTCTCGGCAACATTGCGTTTAGGTTCAAGGTAAAGAGCATTGACGTAGCGCTCAACTGCTACAACGCTTCCACTTGGGGCGACTACACCAGACATCTGTATAAGGAATCGGGCGACGAAAAGGGCACGTACGTCAGCGGCGACGACACGCTGGAGCTTGACGGCAGAGCGATATACCAAGGCTCGTACGTGTGGATGTACGTCATTGACGGCGAAAAGATTACCTTCTACGAATACGATTCGTCCAGTACCTCCGATACGCATTACAGCATGATTGAGGGAACGTATAAGGACGGCGTTATCAAAATGGCTATCGGCAGTAATATGCGTTACTTCCGTCGCTTGTCCGAAACCAAGGAGATGGAGTACAAGTCCAAGGACGGTAACTACGTGCTCGTGTGCAACCCTATGGACTTGCAACCCGACAGCTACGAAAACTACAGCGGCTACGCCGACGTCAAGTTCAACGGCAAGGACGTAAAGCTGTATATCAACGGCTACAACACCAAAATCATTTACAAGTTCGAGATGGACGGCAAGCTGTACGATATTTACATTACGTTCGACGGCGAGTGGCTTAACGTAACGCGCAAGCTTTCGCCGGTACGCTACGAAAATATTACGGCTACCGACGGAAGCAAAATAACGTTACTCGTCCAAGACGGCAACGTATACGTATTGACCGCTGAGTTCAATATCGTGGTAGACCAAGCGACCAACCGCAAGCTCTACTGGACGGAAGCGAGCGGCTGGGGCGTGCTTGCCACGCAAAAGGGCAACGCGTACACCTTCTCGTTCAGCTATCTCAACGTTAAGTACGCCTTTACCGCAACGGTATCGGCCGATTTCAAAACGTTTACCTATACGTACACCAAAGCATAGCTTAACTTTTATTACCCCTACTGGGGCGCGCGGTGGCGGCAGATATGCCGGCGGGTGTGTAAAAATAACTGCCTTATAAGCCCTCTCCTTGGGAGAGGGTGCCGAGCGAAGGCGAGGCGGGTGTGGTTAACGCTCACTCGAATGCGCGTAAGGGTTCGACCTAAAAACGAACCTTAACCACCGACGATTGGAATTCGTAATTCCGAATCGAACTCAATACCGTTATCATTTTTTCACACAACGGCGTGTGGAGTGGTATAATATTACCTTTTTATAGGAGTGAGAACACTATGGCAAAACGATTGTTAAAAACAATGATACTGCCGCTTACCGTAATGGCGACGGCTGTTGCGTTCGTTGCTTGCGGCGGTGACGACGCAAAGGACGGCACGCCCACCGTTAAGTACAAGGTAACTTACGCGGCCGGCGCGGACATAACCGGCACCGTGCCTACCGAAACGGACAAGGCCGCCGGCGAAAAGTTTATCCTTAAATCGGCAGACGGTATGTCCTACGCGGACAAGGCGTTTACCGGCTGGAACGACGGCAGTGCTACGTACAAAGCGGGCGCGCAGTATACCATGCCCGCCAAAAACGTTACGTTTACCGCGCAGTGGGGCGGCGACGACAATCCGATTGCTTACACCGTTACGTACAAGTACGGCTCGGGCGAGGACGTTGTCAAGACCAATCAAGTAGCCGAAAACTATACCGTGGAAAATCCTACGGAATACGTGGACTCCGACCTTAAGGTATTCGTCGGCTGGGCTGTGGAAGGCGGCAATACTGTTTTGCCCAATTCCAAGCTCACGCTTATAGGCGATACCACGTTTACCGCGCAGTGGGTGGAATTCGACGGCGAAAACGAATGGACCGATACCACCGGCGATTTACAGCTTATGCTGTTGAACGATAAGGTGGGCGCGTGCAATTACCAGAATATCGACGAGGAATACGTTTGGACTTACTTTACGTACACTCTTGACGGCACGGCCATTACGGTCACGCCGGTTGGCGGCACTGCGGCTACCGGTACGTTGGAAGACGGCGATCTTACCATAGGCATTAAGGTCGGTATGATTACGTATAACTTCACGTCGCAACAAGCGTTGCCTACGTTTACGTTCGGCCTTAACGGCGGCACCGGCACCGCTCCCACGCTCACCGTTACCGACGAGATGTACGAAGGCGATAAGTTTGTAGTTACTCTGCCAGCCAACACCATAACTCCGCCCTCGGGCAAGGAGTTCAACGAATGGCTGGTTAAGGATTCCAACGGCGGCGAACGGCGCGTAAAAGCCGGTGCCACTTATACGGCATACGCCAACTCTACTTATACCGTTACTCCGGTATGGAAGGACGTTGCGCAATCCGGCGGCACCGATTACTACGGTAATTGCTCGATTAAAATACTTTTCTCCACCGTTACCGTAAAGGCGCTCAAGGTAGATACCGAGAACGGAAAAGTGTCCTACCGTACCGATAAATCGACAAAGTACGTAGAAGCGAACGGAGTGACCGACGCCACCGATGACGCCGACAAGCCTACTGCTTACGGTGCTACCGCCAAGATGTATGAGGTCGGAATAGAAAACTATACTTGCATGGTGTTGATTGCTCCCGACGGCAGCAAGGTAATGCTGTTTGACGGTTCCAAGTATGACGACGATGGCAAGTACAAGCCTTTTGATAACAACGAGTTTACCACGACTCCGCCCGCACCCGCTACGTATACCGTAACTTACACCAATCCCAACGGCGCTACCGGCACGATTCCCGCCGTCGTTACCGTGGAGGAGGGTACCGAAGTTACGCTTGCGGCCGCCACGCAGTTCACCAAGGAAGGCATGGAATTCCAAGGCTGGAAGGTGAACAATTCCTCTACGCTTAAAGAAGCTAACGAAAAGATAACGATTGAAGCAAACACGACGGTCGTTCCGGTATTCGGCACCGAGTATACCGATACCAGCACATACGCCGAAAAATGGATTGTGCGTGACGACGGTTATGTCTATTACGTTTTTGGAAAAAGAACGTTCCGTTATACGTTGACTGACGATATTATTAGAATCACCGGCTTCAGCGATTGGGAAGAGGGGCGTATTGATACCGCCAATAAAAAAATATACGTAAGAGACGCGTACGCCGGCTTGACTGCTACGGCCGAGAACGGTGCAACTCTTACTCTGGACGGCTACGGTGTTGCAACGCTCGACACTCATGAGGGTACTTACACGGTAGGCGGTTCTTGGAGTGCGCCTATGATTACTATCACATTCGGTACTGTCGTTATAGAGAACGTAGAACCTATTGATAGTGGATGGGTGTATACCGGTCTTAATATCAACGCTACGATTACGCTTGGTGGCACCGAATACGTGTTTGGTTCTGCAGAGACGGAGCCGGTAGTTATATCTCGGCATTTCGTAGGTACTTTCAATGGAACGTATAATGGTACGAACTACGTAGTTAATATTACGCTTACAGATTTAACGGTAACAATCGGCAATGCTGCGCCGGTTGAAGCACAAGTAACGGATTATGACGATTGGAATGGAATCACTTTCACGCTTGGTCAAGATGAATGGTATATTGTAAAAGAATCCGGATTTGACGACGACGTAGATTCGATCAGAATGATGCCGGCTGAAAATATTCGAAACAGCTTTGTGCTCGGTCGGCCTACGGATGCGATTAAATTTGACCCCGAATATTGCGGCACGTTCGTAGGCGGCGGTTACACTGTCGTTATCACCAAGTACGCCGTAACAGTACAGAATGGCGAGGCCGAGGCTATGCTTGCCGTGATTGAAGAGTATGACGCTGAAGGCATGGCGGTGATTACGCTTGACGGCGATTTATATAACTTGTATATGTACGGCGATACGATGGATTTCGATAATGAAGAAGGCACCGTCGACGTGAGTCTTACGCGCGCCGACGCTTCGGAAGGCAACGGCGTTCCCGAAAAGTTCTACGGCTATTTCTATACTGCTGATTGGGAATATGGTATTATTGTGAGTGCCAATGAAATTTATTTAACGATAAACAGCTCTGAGTATGAAGCAACCAGCGTAGAGTATTATAATTTCTTTGGCATGGAAGGAATATACATTACTGCAAATGGTGTTGACTATGAGATACAGCTTGATACCGAAGCTGGCGGACAAGCTACGTCATTAAAGCTTTTTGTATCCGGCGCCGAAACGCCTTTGGCAACGCTTACGCCGGTTGAGTGGTAACCGAAACTAATCCAAAACAAATCAATCCCTTGCATGTGTCAAGCACAAGCGGGGGATTTTTTGTTTGACATGGAATAACGCTAAATGGTATACTTATGCCACGATAATTGTTTTACGGAGTGAAACAATATGGACGAAATTCAGACCGAAAAACTTGACGATACCGTAACGCCGCCGAGCGAACCGACAGAGCAAGCGGCTACGGAAAATTCGGAGCAAGCCGAACGAATAGAACAACCCGCGGTCGAACCCGCAAAAGAAAAACGCACGGCTAAGCAGTGGGTCAAATATTTTGCGCATAGGTATTTTATTGAAGCGTTTTCGGGCATGGCGCTCGGGCTTTTTTGCACGCTTATTATCGGCACGATAGTGGGGCAGATAGGTTCGCTAATCGGCAAAAACGCGTTCGGCAATATGCTGTATTACATAGGATATATAGCCAAATTGCTTATGGGTGCGGGCATTGGCGTTGGCATTGCGCACAGCCTTAAGGCGGGCAAGCTTACAAGCTTTTCGTCAGCCGTCGCCGGTATGGTGGGCGCCAATATAACCAACATTTTTGCGCTGTCGGGTATACACGTATACGGCGCTTCCGCCAATCCGTCAATAACTATCGGCGATCCGGTTGGCGCGTTTGTGTCCGCCGTCGCGGCAATAGAGGTCACTCGGCACGTGGAGGGCAAAACTCCGATAGATATTATAGTCGTGCCGCTGTGCGCAATAGCGTGCGGGACGGTTGGGGCAATCGCGCTCGGCATACCGTTCGGCATGCTGTTTGCGTTGCTCGGCAAGGCGGTATCGCTTGCTATCGGCTGGGAGCCGGTTTCGTTCGGAATTCTCGTCGCCGTGGTTATGGGCTTGCTTTTAACTTTGCCCACGTCCAGCGCGGCGTTCGGCGTAATGATATTCAACTCGTCGCTTATCAACACGCCCGAGCTTGCCTACAACGCCAGCATAGGCGCGGCGGCGGCATGCGCGGGGTGCTGTGCGCATATGGTCGGATTTGCCGTGGCAAGCTTCCGCGAAAATAAGTGGGGCGGGCTCGTGTCGCAAGGCATAGGCACGAGTATGCTTCAGATCCCCAACCTCGGCAAAAACGCGCGCATACTCATACCGGCCGTAGTCGCTTCCGCAGTTGCCGGCCCGCTGGCGAGTGCGGCGTTCAAAATAACGTGCGACGCTACCGGTAGCGGCATGGGCACGGCGGGGCTCGTCGGCGTTATTCAGACATTTATGACTTCTATCGACAACGGCATTTCGTGGTGGTACGTATTGATTGCTGTGCTCGTATGCTACGTTATCGTTCCCGCCGCGGTTGCGCTCGGCGTAAGCGAGCTTATGCGCAAAAAAGGCTGGATAAAGATGGGGGATATGAAGATTTAGTGAATAGATAATAGTGAATAGTGAATAATGTCGGACTGCGCTTCGCGCCCTTATTTAATAAAAATTTTTTCCTACATTCTTATCTATTCTATTAGGCGCTTGCGCCGCTCAACAATTCTGCATTCTTAATTCTTAATTGAATAAAATCGTTTGACAAATACAGAATGGGCATGCTATAATCATTACGTACCTTATTCTCGGTATTGCGCTCTCCACGCAGTTCTGTGATTAAGGCGAATTCAATTTTTGTCGGAGGTAAAAAATGGACAAACAAATCAAGGCGGAAATCATAGCAAAGTACGCAACGCACGAGGGTGACACCGGTAGTCCCGAGGTTCAGATTGCGCTCCTTACATGGCGTATCAATCACCTTACCGAACACCTTAAGACCCACAAAAAGGATCACCACTCCCGCCGCGGACTTTTGCAGATGGTAGGTAGCCGTCGTAGCCAGCTTAACTATCTTAAAGAAATCGATATCGAAAGATACCGTAGCTTGGTTGCCAAACTCGAAATCCGTAAGTAATAACGGCGTTATAGGAAAAGGCGCACATTTTTGCGCCTTTTGTTATATTCGGCATTTATAGTTTCATTTATTTTAGGCATTATTTATTTAGGAGAAATATAAAAATGGAATGCAACGTTTTCCAAACAGAAATCGGAGGGCGCACGGTCACTGTAGAAACCGGTAAGTACGCGGGACAAGCCAACGGCTCGTGTATTATTCGCTGTGGCGATACCGTAGTAATGACCAACGTGACTATGGCGGACGCGCCCCGACCGGGCATGGATTACTTCCCGCTCGGAGTAGACTTTGAAGAAAAGCTGTACGCTATCGGCAAGATCCCCGGCAGCTTTAAACGCCGCGAGGGCAGAGGCAGTGACAAGGCTATCCTTACGTCCCGCCTTATCGACCGGCCTATCCGTCCGTTGTTCCCCAAGGGCTTGTTCAACGACGTATCGGTCGTGGCTACGGCGCTTTCCGTAGACACCAACATTCCGCCCGAAGTGTTCGGCATGCTCGGTAGCTCGATTGCGCTTTCCATATCCGACATTCCGTTTATGGGACCTACCGGTTCGGTAGTCGTCGGCTGTGTGGACGGCAAGTACGTTATCAACCCCGACAACGAGCAACGCGCCAAGAGCACGATGCACGTGTACGTATCGGGTACCGCCGACGCCATTATGATGGTTGAGGCCGGCGCACAAGAGGTATCGGAGGAGCAAATGCTCGGCGGCATTCTCTTTGCGCACGAGGAGATTAAAAAGCAAGTCAAGTTCATCAACAGCATCGTCAAACAGGTCGGCAAAAAGAAGCTCGATATGGAGCTTTACCACATCGGCGACGACGTGAACGAGGCCGTTCGCAAGTACGCCGACAAAAAGCTTGACAAAGCGCTCGACACCTTCGACCGCACCGAGCGTCAAGCCAATCAAGACGCTGTTCAAGCCGACGTTATGGAGCACTTTGCTCAGCAGTTCGAGGGCAGAGAACGCGAAATAGGCGACACTCTTTACTACATGACCAAAGAGAAGGTTCGCGAAAAAATCCTCTCTAAGGGCGTTCGTCCCGACGGCCGTAAAACCACCGATATTCGCGATATTTGGTGCGAGGTAGGCGTTCTGCCGCGCACGCACGGCTCGGCCGTATTTACCCGCGGACAGTCGCAAGCGCTTTCCATCTGCACGCTTGGCACTGCCGGCGACGCGCAAAAGCTGGATAACCTTGACGATGAGGAAACCAAGCGCTATATGCATCAGTACAACATGCCGCCGTACTCGACCGGCGAGGCCAAGCCGCTTCGCGCACCCGGTCGGCGCGAGATCGGCCACGGCGCTCTTGCCGAGCGCGCGCTCGAGCCGGTCATTCCGTCCGAGGACGAGTTCCCTTACACCATTCGCGTCGTTTCGGAAATCCTTTCGTCAAACGGCTCCACGTCGCAAGCCAGCGTTTGCGGCTCCACGCTGTCGCTTATGGACGCGGGCGTGCCCATCAAGGCGCCCGTAGCCGGCATAGCAATGGGTCTTATCAAGGACGAAGCCAAAAACCGCCTTGCCATTCTTTCGGATATTCAAGGCTTGGAGGACTTCCTCGGCGATATGGACTTTAAGGTAGCGGGCACAGAGCACGGCATTACCGCTATCCAAATGGATATCAAAATCAAGGGCATTGACGAAAAAATTCTCCGCACCGCGCTCGAGCAAGCGCGCGTCGGCAGACTGCACATACTCGGCAAAATGCTTGCCGTTCTCGACAAGCCGCGCCCCGAGCTTTCGCAGTACGCGCCTAAGATTATTATGTTCACCATCGATCCCGAAAAGATCGGCGACGTTATAGGCAAGTCCGGCAAGACGATCAACAAGATCGTGGACGAAACCGGCGTCAAGATCGACATCGAGGAGGACGGCAGAGTGTTCATAGCCGGCATCGATCAAGAGATGACCGCCAAGGCCAAAGAGATAATCTTGAACATCGTCAAGGATCCCGAAATAGGCGATACCTACGTCGGACCGGTTGTTACCGTTCGCGACGAGCTGGGCGCGTTCGTGGAGCTTGCTCCCGGCCGCGACGGCATGATACACATTGCCAAGCTCGGCAGATACGTCGGCAAACGTCTTAACGCCGTGTCCGAAGTCCTTAAGGAAGGTGACACCGTCAAGGTGGAAGTCGTCAGCTTTACCAAGCAAGGCAAGATAGACCTTAAGCTTATAGAAAAGCTCAGCGGTGACCCCATTGAAAAGGCGCCGGACGCCGATACCGCCGAGGAAGAACGCGGCGACCGCGGCGAAAAAGGCGAGCGCAAAAACCGTCGACCTCACGACCACCCTCACGGCGACAGAAAACCTCGCCGCGAAAAGAAAGACTAAATTATACTAAAACACCGAGCATGCAGAATATAATGCTATAGTGGCAAAAAGCCGCAAAACCTACCGAACGTTAATATATTCGAGGTCTTGCGGCTTTTACTATAAAGCGGGCGGAGCCGATTATGCGTTCCGTATATAAGAGGTGTTATATGTCGCGTGCTAAGGTAAAGTTTTTGCGTATTTTGGGCAACATAGTTATATGCGCCACGGTTGCGGCGGTGTTGGGTCTTTCGGTAACCGACGGCGGCAACGCCAAGGTCAGTGCGCAGGGCCGTCAGCCGCTGTATGCCGGCAAGTCCGCAACCAAGGTATCGCTTATGGTCAACGTGTACTGGGGTACCGAGTATATTCAGCCTATGCTCGATCTGTTTGCCGGATACAACTGCAAAACCACGTTTTTCGTGGGCGGGTCGTGGGTCGAGGCCAATCCCGACGTGCTGAAAAAGATAGCCGACGCCGGCCACGAAATAGGCAATCACGGCTACTACCACAAGGACCACAAAAAGCTGGACGCCGCGTACAATCGCAAAGAGATTAGCTCGGCGCACGCCGCCGTTAAGGACGTGCTGGGCGTTGATATGAACCTATTTGCGCCGCCGTCGGGGTCGTTTGGCGATACTGCGCTCGGCGTTGCGGAGGAGCTTGGTTACCGTTCGGTTATGTGGACGCGCGACACCATTGACTGGCGCGACCACGACAGCGAGCTTATTTGCAAGCGCGCTGTTAAAAACCTTAAGGGCGGGGACTTAATACTTATGCACCCGACCGACAGCACCGTCAAGGCGCTGGATAATATATTAAATACGATAACCGCCGCGGGACTTAAGGTCGCGCCCGTAAGCGAAGTGCTGGAAAGCGACATGGTTTAATTCGGAATTCGGAATTAAGAATTCGGAATTGAATGACTGCGGCGGAGCCGCCCTTATTAGAATAATTAAAGCGCGCTTGCGCGCAAAACAATAATTCCTAATTCCGCATTCCTAATTCCGAATTAAAAAAGGAGAAATATGACAGTTAAGAAATACGACAGCGGACTAACCGTAATAGTAGAGCCTAATACGGCGTTAAGGTCGGTTACGGCCGGAATAATGGTCGGTGCGGGCAGTTGCTTTGAAACGCCGGACAACAACGGTATATCGCACTTTATCGAACATATGCAGTTTAAGGGCACGGCCACGCGCAGTGCGGCGGAAATAGTGTCGCGCTTCGACCGTGCCGGCGCGGCGTACAACGCGTTTACCGGCAAGGAATACACTTGCTTTTACTTCAAGTCGATAGACGAAAAGCTGAGCGAGTGCTTCGAGCTTTTGTCCGATCTGTTCCTTAATGCGGCGTACGCGCAAGAGGAGCTGGACCGCGAGCGCAAGGTTATCGTCGAGGAAATAAATATGAGCAAGGACGAGCCGGACGGCGTTTGTTACGACGTACTGTACAAAACGGCGTTTGCCGGCGGCTCGCTCGGTATGGAAATATTGGGTAGCAAAAGCAACGTTATGCGCTTTAATAAACCCGATATATTGGAGTACAAAAAGCACAATTACTTGCCGAGCAATACGGCGGTGGCGTTCGTAGGCAATATTACCGAGGCGCAAGCTTTGGAGCTTGTAGAGCGTTATATGGCCTCGTACGTAGCGCAAAAGTATACTGCGCCGCGCGTGCTCGAAAAACAGCAGTATTACGGCGGCTACGGCCAATACGTTCACGACTACGAGCAGTCGGAAATATCCATTGCATTCCCCGCACTTACTTTTGCCGACGAGCGTACCTCTACGCTGGCCGCGCTCGACTGCATACTGGGCAGCGGTATGAGTTCGCGACTGTTCCAGCGTTTGCGCGAAAAAATGGGGCTGGTGTACAGTGTGTATTCCTCGCCGTGGTACGGCCGCACCAACGGCATGTTTACCGTGAACGCCAACGTCAACGTTAGCAACGTGGAAAACTCGGTGCGCGCTATCCGCAACGAAATAGACCTTATTCTTAAGGACGGCGTTACCGCCGAGGAAACCGAAAAAGCCAAAATGCAGCTCAAGGTCACCTCGCTGTTCAGCAAGGAAAATCCTATGAACTATATGCTTGCGCTTTTGCGCTGGCAAGTTATGGCCGGTCTTACCTACGATATAGATAAGCTTATATCGGATATACAAGCCGTAACGCCAGACAAGGTGAACGCTATGGCGCACGACGTATTTTGCGGTAAGCCGACATTTGCGTACGCCGGCAAAAAGCCTAACGCCAAGATTATAGATATTTACAACGGAGATTAACGGAATGGATACCAAGGAAGCAATTACGAAAAACGAGGACAAGCTGGACGTTCTGTTCAGAATGCAAAAGGGCTTGGACGCATACATACGCGAAAAGCGCAACCTAAATTACACCAAAGGCGAGTGGGTGTGCAAAAAGGCGCTCGCGCTTATGGTCGAGCTGGGCGAGGTGGTAGATGAGGCCAAATACAAATGGTGGAAAAACCCTACCGAAATAGACGACGCCAAGCTAAAAGAGGAGATAGTGGACGTACTGCACTTCTTTTTGGGTATGTGTATAGACAGCGGCATGACGAGCGACGAGCTGTTTGATATTTACCTAAAAAAGAACAAGGAAAACTACGACCGCCAAAACGGCTTGTCTGCAAAAACCGGATACGAGCTGAAGGGCGATAAGTAATTCGGAATTTGGAATTCAGAATTAAGAATTAAGAATTATAAATAAGGTTGAGATTCCTCGCCACGCTTGGAATGACAAAATAAAGTTTTCGTCGTTCCGAGCATTTTCGTAAGCCTAGGAAGCTCAACCTTATTTTGCGTGCGACAAAAAAGTTTTTGTTTTTGTGCCAAAAGCCTTGAAAAGTATCAAGGTCTATGTTATAATTGTTAGTGCGTAGAATTGCGTAATTTTACTATTGACTTTTTCCGAGGGTAGAAAAGTGGCACGAAACAGAAGTCGTAAAAAGAAAAACAAACCGAGCAACGGGAACCATGATATTTTGGGCGTGGGACTGATAATCGTTTCCGCGTTCTTGTTGCTTTGCATAGTTATCAAGCCTATTCTCGGTGTGTTCAGCGAGGCTATTTTCGGCGTGATGCTCGGTGTGTTCGGCATCGCTTCGTACCCCATGCTTATCGCCACGCTTACTCTGGGTATTTTTATTTTATTGGGCCGCAAAATCGAGGCCGAAGTCAAGACGCGCGTAGGCATTGCGCTTGCCGTTATTTTTGCACTCGTAATTTTGCAGTTGGCGTCTACGCACGCGTTTTTGGGTCAAAAGTTTTCGGCGTATATGTCGTCGACGTACTCTGCCAAGTATTCCGCCGGCGGAGTAATCATGGGGCTTATCGCGTTTGCGTTCAAGGCGGTTATTACCGAAGCCGCGACGTACGTCGTGTTTTCGCTTGCGTTTATTTTGGATATTCTGTTTATGACCTCGGCATTTAAAAAGCTTCGTGCGCTCATAGGCAAGCGCAAGGACAAAACCGTTATGGAGGAACCGCCGGTAGAAGAGCCGGACGAGCCGGCTTCGCCGCAGCTGGTAGTGGACGCAACGCCGCCGCACGGACTGTTTACCGACAAGATCGAGCCGAGATTGCCGGAGATAAACGTTGACGCCGGTTCGTCGTCCGATATTCCGGTCGGCACTCAGCGCAAGGTGAGCGATTACGCCGGTACGCCGGTGTTCGAGGACGAGGACGAACCCGCCGACCGCAGTGCGCTTACTGCCGCCGCGCGCAAACAGCTGTACAGCGACAAGGAGGAGATTAAGCGCCGCGCCGCGGAGGAGTTCCGTGCCGCCAACGCACAGCCCCAAGCCGAGCAGTCCCAAACCCAAACCCAAACCCAGCCGCACCAGCCTATTCAACAGCAATACGTATACGCGGAGCCGGCGCAACCGGTTACGCCGCTCGAATATATGGACCCCGCCGAGCGCGTGGTAAGCGACGCTCAAAACGCGGACAGACCACGCCGCGTCGATTACGACGGCACGCCCAACAATCTTAACGCTTTGTACTTCCCGCCCGACAAGAATATTCACTTTAACGACGTCGGTATAGAAAACATAGTAGACGAGCATCCCAAAAAGCAAGATCGGCCGACCACGCCGCGCGAGCCAATTTACGACGGCAGTGACAACTATCGGCCGGCGTTCGGCATGCCCAAGACCAATCAGCGCTTGGAGTACGTGGAGCCTATCGATCCTATTATTGACGCTTCCCAGCCTATGACGCCGCCGGTACGGCCTATCGAGCCGGTTCAGCCGGTGCGTTCGGCGCCGCCCATATCGTACGCTACGCCACAGTACGCGCCCGAGCCGGAGCCCGCGTCGGTTGACGACAAGTTTATGCGCGCGCTCGAGGATATGGACAGACCCAAGCTTAACGATATAACTGACGGATCGGTGCAGACCTACGTTCCGCCGCTGGAAACGGATAAGTTTAAAGAGGAGATTTTCGACGCTACCGACGCGCTTAATCCGTTTGCCGGTCAAGGCAGTGGGGAGATACAACAGCAAGAGGAAATTTTGGACGGCAGTAAGCCGTACGAACCCGAATTCGGTGCGCAATCGGACATTGAGGAGCTTCGTCCGGACGTTGGCGACGAAAGCGACGACGACGGCATAATAGACGGTTCGCTCGTTATATCCAACGAGCCGGCTATAGATTTAAGCGAGCGCCATTTCGACAACGGCGACGGCTTTACCGGTCAAGATTTGTCGGGCATGTACGTTGCCGCGGACGATCAAGACAAGCCGGTCGTGGAGGCGGTTAAGCCTAAGATTAAAAAGAGCAATGCTCCGCTGGAAAACCAAATGACCATACAAGGCGTTTTGCAACAGCAAGCCGAGCAATCGGTAGTGTCGCAAGACACCAAGCGGTATAAGCATTACAACTACAAAACGCCGCCCTACGATTTGCTCAAAATTTACGACGCCGTAGACGCGTCGCAAGAGGAGCTGCAAGCCAATGCCGAGATTTTGGAGGACGTCGTATCGCGGTTCCTAAAGACTCAAGTAAGCGTTATCAACATCGTACCCGGTCCGCAAGTAACGCGGTATGAGTTGGACGTGCCCAAGGGCACTTCCGTTAAGGCGATAGAAACGCGCTGTGCGGATATAGCGTACGAGTTGGCCGCGGTAAGCGGTGTGCGCGTGGAAGCGCCCATACCCGGCAAGCGCGCCGTCGGCATAGAGGTTCCAAACAAAAAGAAGGCCATAGTCGGCTTGCGCGAGGTAGTCAGCTCCCAAGTATTTACCAAGCACAAATCGCCCATGCTTTTCTCGGTAGGTAAGGACATAGGCGGCGAGCTGGTAGTTTGCGATTTGGAAAAAATCCCGCACCTACTTATTGCCGGTCAGACCGGTAGCGGTAAGTCCGCCGGTCTTAACAGTCTTATAGTCAGCTTGCTTTACAAGTCCAGTCCCGAGGATCTTAGATTTATCCTTATCGACCCCAAACGCGTCGAGTTCAGTAAGTTCCGCGGCATGCCGCACTTGCTGTTTGAAAAGACGATTACCGAGCCGGGGGAGGCGCTTAACGCGCTTAAGTGGGCGGATAAGGAAATGAACAGACGGTATACCGTATTGCAAAAGTACGCGTGCAGTAAGCTTTCGGAATACAACGGTATGCCCGACGTGGTTAACGGCAAGCTTAGCAGAATGCCGCACATAGTCATAATAATCGACGAGCTTGCAAACCTTATGCAATCGTCGGTTTCGGGCGAGATAGAGAGCAAAATCAGCAGTATTGCCGCGCTTGCGCGTGCCGCCGGTATTCACCTTATAGTCGCTACACAGCGCCCGTCAGCGGACGTTATTACCGGTACGATCAAGGCCAACCTTACCAGCCGTATCGCGTTTAAGGTTCCCGACGCTACCAACTCGCGTATTATTATCGACGTAACCGGCGCGGAAGCGCTTACCGGCGACGGCGACATGCTGTTCTATCCGCAAGACGCGTATGCGCCCAAGCGCGTACAAGGCTCGTTCGTCGGCGGCGAGGAAGTGCTGTCGGTCGTAAGCCACCTCAAGGAAAACTACGAATGCGACTTCGACGAGGAAGCGGAGAAGTACGTTGCCGGCGGTAACGGCGGCGCCGGCGGTGGTGACGGCGACGGCGGCGGCGAGATGGATCCGCTTGCGCCTCGCGTTATGGCGCACGCCATCAAGGCCAAGCAGATTTCCACTACCGTCGTGCAGCGCAGATTTTCAATAGGCTATGCGCGCGCGGCACGCATTATAGATAATCTGGAAACGGCGGGCTATATCGGCCCGATGATCGGCAACAACAAGCCGCGTGACGTTAATATGACGGTTGAGCAGTACAAGGAGCTGTTCGGCCACGAGCTTGATGATAACTGATGTGTTGACTAAGTTCGTGCGGCGATCTTGCTGTCGATTTACGCGCTAAGTTCGTTGTCGTTACCTCGACGTAGCGCTGCTACGACTTCGATAACGCCGCCTGCTTATCTCGCAAATCGCCTACGCAATCTCGCTCGCGTCACTTATTCATCACATCGTAATTTACTACAGCAAACATTATAGTTGGAGAACAAATGCAAAACGTCGCGGTTATTTCACTCGGTTGTGACAAAAACAGAATAGATACCGAACATATGCTGTACCGGCTCGTGCGCGGCGGCTTTGCCGTGAGCGACGTTGCGGACGCCGACGTTATTATAGTCAATACTTGCGCGTTTATTGAAAGTGCGCGCGAGGAGAGTATAGACACAATTCTCACTTACGCCGAGCTTAAAAAGAGCGGCAAGTGCAAAAAGCTGGTGGTTACCGGCTGTATGCCGCAAAAGTACCGCGCCGAGCTGGTTGCGGAACTGCCCGAGGTCGACGCGTTTTTGGGTACCTTCGAGTACGATAATATAGTGGATATAGTAAACGGTCTGTTCGGCACCGAGCAATCGGGCGAGGCAGAGCAAGCGCATACTGCCGAAAATGAGGAATCGACCGATACCGCGTTTTACGATGCTGAAAACTGTGGGCGTATGCTTACCACTTATCCGCATGTAGCGTACCTAAAGATTGCGGAGGGCTGTAACAACAAATGCACATTTTGTACTATTCCGTCCATACGCGGTAAGTACAAGTCGCGCCCGCTCGCAGACGTTTGCGCGGAGGCGAAAAAGCTTGCCGACGACGGCGTTAATGAGCTTATACTCGTTGCGCAAGACGTGTCGCGGTACGGCGAGGATTTGGGTTCGTCGCTTATGCAGTTGCTTGACGAGCTGGAAAAACTGCCGGTAACGATTAGACTTTTGTACTGCTATCCCGAACGCATAACCGACGAGCTGATAGAAAAAATTTCCGGCTCGACCAAGATAGCCAAGTACATAGATATTCCCATTCAGCACTGCTCGGACAAGATACTTAAGCTGATGAACAGAAAGACGAGCCGTCAAGCGCTGGAAACGTTGATTAACAAACTGCACGCGCACGGCATAGTGGTGCGAACCACGCTTATGGTCGGGTTCCCCGGCGAAACGCAAAAGGAGTTTGACGAGCTGTGCGAGTTCGTGCAAACGGTCAAGCCCGAGTATGCCGGAGTATTTGCTTATTCCAAGGAGGACGACACGCCGTCGGCACGACTACCCGATCAAGTTAAAAAGTCGGACAAGGTTAAGCGCGTAAGCGTTTTGGGTCGAGCGTGCGCGGCCGTTACTAAGCAGTTCAACGCGGCGCAAGTAGGCAAAACCTTGCGCGTCATTTACGAGGACGTGGACTTTGATAAAAACCGTTTCGTCGGTCGCGCGGAATTCCAAACGCCCGACGTGGACGGAGTAGTGTACATACAAGGCAATGGCTTGGAGGTAGGCAGTTATTACGACGTACTGATTACCAAAAGCACTAATTACGACTTATACGGAAAAGTGATTGGAGAAGAATAATGAAAAAGAACGTACCCAATATTTTAACCGTCATTAGAATGCTAATGATACCAATTTTGATAGTATTGTTTTTCGTCGAGTTCGAAGGGCATAGGCTTGCCGCCGCGCTGGTGTACTTTTTTGCATGCCTAACCGACTTTTTTGACGGCTACCTTGCGCGCAAAAACAATCTCGTTTCCAACTTCGGCAAGTTTATCGACCCGATAGCAGACAAAATGATAATAGCGTGCTCGCTCGTAGCTATTTGCGTTGCCGATCCCGTGTTGGCCGCGTACGGCGGGCATTTGTACGCCGAACCGTCGAGCGCGCACAAAATAGTTATAGCAATTTGCACTATGCTTATACTGTCGCGCGAGCTTATGATAAGCGTGTTCCGCACGGTAGCCGCAGACAAAAAGGTAGTGCTTGCCGCGGATATGTTCGGCAAGATAAAGACCGTCGTGCAAATGATGGCGCTGTTTGCGCTTTTGCCGGTTGCGGACTTCGTGGTATGGAACCAACTTGCCGGCATAGTGTTCTTTTACGGCGGCTTGATTCTTTTGGTGCTTGCCACTATTCTCACCGTCGTTTCCGGCGTGCATTATATCGTTAGGAACAGACAAGTTTTGGAGGACTAAATGAAGGTAGGCTTTTTATCGGTAGAATACCAAACCGTCGATCCGCGCACTGCCAAGATGGCGTTGTTTGACAACTGCCACAGTGCGGACTTGTTTGTAACCGCCGAGGTGGGCGAGATTGACGGCGCCGTAAATATGCTCCGGGCCGCGTGCGACGCTATAGTAATAGACGGCAACGTGGATGCGTTTTACGACGCGTACAAGGACACGCTGGCGCACCGTCCCGATCACTTTGAGCTGGACGGCAAGCTTCACAGCGTCGCCGCCAAGGTTGACTCCAAATTTTTGACCGAAAAGTTTATTCCGCTACTCAACAAAAAGATTAAAAAGCGCTACGCCGTAATGGTGTTTAAGACCTACGGCAAATCGCAAGACGAGCTTAAAGCCTTGCTCAAGGAATATATGACCAAAAAGAGCAAGGTCCAGTTCGGGTTCTTTGACGACTTTTTGGAATGCGAGGTGCACGCGCGCGTTTCTACCGGAATAGCCAAAGAGGATATGAACGACATTTCCGACAGACTGGTGGAGCTACTTCGCGGCTGTACCTATGCCTACGAGGATATTACTATCAACGAGCGCGTGGCGCAAATACTCCGCGCAGAGGGGCTTAAAATCAAGATAGCCGAATCGTTTACCGGCGGTGCGCTGGGTGCGGCGTTCACGTCCGTAGCCGGCGCAAGCGAGTATTTGATGGAGGACGTAGTTACGTATTCCGTAGCGTCCAAAAACAAGCGGCTCGGCGTTCCGTTTGAAACCATTGCGGCCAAGGGCGTAGTCAGCGGCGATACCGCGTACAATATGGCGCTCGGCCTTATGTCCAGTGGGGACTGCGACATTGCCATAGCAACCACCGGCAACGCCGGTCCGTCCGTGCAGAGCGGCACGCTCGGCCTTTGTTACGTCGCGCTCGGCATAACGTCGCAAAAGAGCATAGCCGTAATTAAATACACCTTTAACGGCGACCGCGACTACAACATAAAAAGCGGCGTAAAAAACGCAATGTTCTTGCTGTACGAAAGCCTAATCAGCTACAAACGCCAAAAGAAGCAACGCGAGGCAATGGCGGCGGCACAAGCTCAACAACCGATACAACCTATGCAACAGCCGGTGCAGCAGCCTATACCGCAACAGCAACCTATGCAACAGCCGGTGCAATACGCACAGCCTATGCAACAGCCGCAAGCCGTTCAGTATGCGCCCAAGCAACCGGTGCAACAAGCACCACAACACACTACGCCCATTGCGCCGTTTGCGCCGACTATAGTTTCGCCAAACGACGGCAACGACAATTAGCAAAAAATCACCGAGAGGTATATTATGGATAAGAAGGAAAAATTCAAGGTTTACAACACCGACATGACGCAGTCCGAAAAAGAGAAGGCTTTGGCGGAGACCATTGCCCAGATCGAAAAGACGTACGGCAAAGGCTCCATCATGCGCATGACCGATTCGGTTGCTACGCAAGTGGACGCCATTCCCACCGGCTGTCTTGCGCTCGATCTTGCGCTCGGAATAGGCGGTTTGCCGCGCGGCAGAATAGTGGAGGTGTACGGCCCCGAATCGAGCGGTAAAACCACGCTCGCGTTGCACGTTATTGCGGAAACGCAAAAGACCGGCGGCATGGTTGCGTTTATCGACGCGGAGCACGCGCTCGATCCGGTATACGCTCAGCACTTGGGCATTGACTTGTCCCGCCTTTACATTTGCCAGCCGGATAACGGCGAGCAAGCGTTGGACATAGCGGAAGCCTTGGTGCGCAGTAGCGCTATGGACGTAGTGGTAATAGACTCGGTTGCCGCGCTCACGCCGCAAGCGGAAATAAACGGCGAGATAGGCGAAAGCCACGTCGGCTTGCAAGCGCGGTTAATGTCGCAAGCTCTGCGCAAGATAGCGGGCGTTTGCAACAAGACCAAGACTTGCATTATATTTATCAACCAGTTGCGCGAAAAGATCGGCGTTATGTACGGCAATCCCGAAGTAACCCCCGGCGGCAAGGCGTTGAAGTTCTACGCCAGCGTCAGACTGGACGTGCGCAAGGGCGAAGCGCTTAAGGACGGCGCCAACGTTATAGGCAACCGTACCAAGGTAAAGATCGTAAAGAACAAGCTTGCGCCTCCGTTCAAGACTGCGGAGTTCGACCTCATATTCGGCAAGGGCATTTCCAACGAAGGCTGTATTTTGGATATGGCTATCGATCAAGGCCTTATCGTAAAAAGCGGTTCGTGGTTCTCGTACAACGACGAGCGGCTCGGCCAAGGCAGAGAAACCGTCAAGCAGATTATTCTTTCCCGCCCCGAGCTGTTGGAGGAGCTGGACGCCAAAATACGCGAAATGATTGCGCAAAAGGGCGGTCTGCCGTTTGAGGAAAGCTCCGACGAAGGCGACGGCGAATAAGACACTCAGCACAAGTTCGTGCGGCAATCTTGCTGTCAATTTCCGCGCTAAGTGCGTTGGCGTCACCTTGACGTAGCGCTGCTACGACTTCGGCAACGCCGCCTTCTTATCACGAAAATTGCCTACGCAATATTGCACGCGTCACTTATGCCGAGTGTCAATGCCTATACAATCAAGCATAGAAAGCTTAACACGAAAGGGTAAAATAATGTTCGACTATATATCGGGCAAGGTTGCCGCGGTAAGTGAAAATAAGGTAGTAGTAGATTGCGGCGGCATGGGCTTTGCGCTCACGGCGTCCGCTTTTGCTTGTGCCGAAGCGAGCCGCAAGCAAGAGGTTAAAATGCCGGTGTATCTTGCCGTGCGCGACGACGCGTTGGAGTTGTTCGGTTTTTCGGGAACGCCCGAGCGCGAATTGTTTTTACTGCTTATAGGCGTGTCTGGCGTAGGCCCAAAGCTGGCCGTAGCCGTGCTTAGCGGTATGGCGCCGGATAGACTTACCACGGCTATAGCATCGGGCAACGCCGCGGCGCTTTCCACAATCAAGGGAGTGGGCAAAAAGACTGCCGAGCGCATAGTGCTGGAGCTAAAGGGCAAGGTTGCGCCCGCTGAGGGCGTAGACGTCGTAGTTGCGGATAAGCAACTGCCCGACGAAAAGTCTGTGCTTGCGCTTATAGGCTTGGGCTACGAGCGCAAGGAAGCGGAAGCCGCGGTCAAAAAGTTTGCAAAGCCCGATATGTCCACCGAGGACATAATACGTGCAGTGTTGAGTAATTCATAATTTTGGAAGCACATTCATCGCGTGATACGGGCTACGTTTGTCTCGGCGCCTTGGTCACGTAGATGGGTCTACGCTCCCGTCGCCACCTCGCCAACTGTTGCCCGTCTGACGCGCGACTGAGCCCCCAAAATTGCTTGATAATAATTGGGTAATACTCATAACCATGGAAAACAATAGGTTTATTACAAATAAAGAATTAGTCACCGATGACGGAGATATTTCGCTCCGCCCGACTACGTTTGACGAATATATAGGGCAGGACAAGGTTAAGGCCAACCTAAAGGTTTACGTTGCAGCCAGCAAGGCGCGCGGAGAGGCGCTAGACCACGTTTTGTTGTACGGCCCGCCGGGGCTTGGAAAGACCACGCTTGCGCATATTATCGCTTCGGAATTGGGTGTGGAAATCAAGGTGACGAGCGGTCCCGGTATCGAACGTGCCGCCAACCTTGCTTCCATGCTGACCAATCTGCAAGAGCGCGACGTGCTGTTCCTCGACGAAATTCACAGACTTAACCATTCCATCGAGGAAGTGCTGTATCCCGCAATGGAGGACTTCGTTCTGGATATATCCACCGGCAAGGGTGCGGGCGCAACTTCGATTAGACTTAACCTAAACAAGTTTACGCTAATCGGCGCGACTACTCGTGCGGGTATGCTCACCGGTCCGTTGCGCGATAGATTCGGCGTTATTTGTAGATTAGAGCCGTATTCCTCGCTCGACTTGGTGCGCATAATCAAGCGTTCGGCACGGCTGCTTAAAATATCCATAGCGGACGACGCGGCGGCGGAGCTTGCCTCGCGTTCGCGCGGCACGCCGCGTATTGCCAACAGACTTCTAAAGCGCGTGCGCGACTTTGCGCAAGTGATAGGCGACGGCAATATAACTTTGCCCATTACCGTAAAGGCGCTTAACGATATGGAAATCGACCCGCTCGGGCTTGACTACAACGACAAAAAACTGCTTTCCGCATTGGTGGAAAAGTTTGACGGCGGGCCGACGGGGCTCGATACGCTTGCCGCGGCAATCAACGAGGACGCGGGCACGATAGAGGACGTAATAGAGCCGTACCTCATTCAGCTCGGCTTTATTGCGCGCACGCCGCGCGGACGGATAGCGTTAAAGGCGGCGTTTAATCACTTAGGCGTAAAGCCGTCCTCCAAGGCGGTTACACAGCTTTCATTTTTAGACACGGTAGGCGGCAATGAATAAAAGCGATTTCTACTACGATTTGCCAAAGGAATTGATTGCGCAAACTCCAATCGAGCCGCGCGACAGTTCAAGGCTTTTGGTATACGACAAAAATTCCGATACGGTAACGCATCGGCATTTTTTTGATTTGCCAGAGCTGCTACGCCCTGACGATTTGCTCGTAATAAACAACACCAAGGTATTGCCCGCACGCGTGACCGGCATAAAAGAGGACACCGGCGCGAATATATCCTTCCTACTGCATAGGCGCATAGACCGCGACACATGGGAAACGCTGTGCCGTCCCGCCAAGCGCGCAAAAAAGGGCGTTAAGCTTAAGTTTTCCGACGAGCTGACCGGCGAGATAGTCGACGAGGGCGAGGAGGGCGCGAGAACGCTAAAGTTCTCCTACGACGGTGTGTTCGAGCAAATACTCAACAAGATAGGCGAAGTGCCGTTGCCGCACTATATACACAATCAGCTTAAAAGTATAGATAGGTACCAAACGGTGTACGCCCATGACGTCGGATCGTCCGCCGCGCCGACTGCGGGACTGCACTTTACCGAGCGGCTGATAAACGAGCTAAAGGCCAAGGGCGTTGAGTTTGCGGAAGTATTGTTACACGTCGGCTTGGGCACCTTTTTGCCGGTGAAGACCGACGATATAGAAAACCACAAAATGCACAGCGAATACTACTGCGTAACGGAGGAAGCGGCAAACAAGATTAACGCCGCGAGGCAAAGCGGCAGGCGTGTGATAGCGGTAGGTACGACATCGGTACGCGTGCTGGAATCGAGCTCTACGCCCGACGGCATGGTGCACGCGGGACATGGCGATACCAATATTTTCATTTACCCGCCGTACAAGTTCAAAGCTGTCGACGGACTTATAACCAACTTCCACTTGCCCGAATCTACGCTTATCATGCTTGTCAGCGCAATGCTGGGTAGGGAGAAAACTTTGGAAATATACAAGACCGCTGTGGAAAATAAGTATAGGTTCTTTTCCTTCGGCGACGCGTGTTTCTTCCAATAACCGTAAACAATAATCAACGAGTAAAACGATAACGGTAAAATATTATGTCAGAAAAATTTTCGTTTAAAGAAATACATGTTTGCAAGCAGACCGGCGCGCGCGTCGGCGAGTTCACCACTCCGCACGGCGTTATCAAAACGCCGGTGTTTATGCCGGTCGGCACGCAAGCGACGGTCAAGACTCTTGCGCCGTACGAGATTGAGGAGCTTGGCGCGCAAATAATTTTGTCCAATACCTACCACTTGTACATGCGTCCCGGCGAGGATATAGTGCGGCACAACGGCGGCTTGCACAAGTTTATGAACTGGCATAAGCCCATACTTACGGACAGCGGCGGCTTTCAAGTTTTTTCGCTTGCCAAGCTTAACAAGATAACGGATAACGGCGTTGAGTTCAACTCGCACTTGGACGGATCCAAGCACTTTTTTACGCCCGAAAAATCCATAGATATTCAAAACGCATTGGGCGCCGATATTATTATGGCGTTTGACGAATGCAGTAAACCGGGGTGCGACAAGGCGTATGCGGAAAAGGCGTTACAGCGCACTTTGCGCTGGCTGGAGCGTTGCTATAACCATCACAAAAACGACGAGCAAATGTTGTTCCCCATCATTCAAGGCAATATGTTCGAGGACTTGCGTTTGCAAGCAGTAAAGGAAACCGTGCCGTTTGCACGCTGTGGCATAGCCGTAGGCGGACTTTCGGTGGGCGAACCCAAATACGTTATGTACAAAATGTTGGACGTGCTACGACCCGAATATCCCCAAAATATGCCGCGTTACCTTATGGGCGTGGGCAGTCCCGACTGCATTGCGGAGGGCGTACTGCGCGGCATAGATATGTTCGATTGCGTGTTGCCCACGCGCACTGCGAGGAACGGACTGGCGTACACGAGCGCGGGTAAGGTTACCGTGCGCAACGCCAAGTACAAGGAGGATTTGTCGCCGCTGGACGAGCATTGCGATTGCTATACGTGCAAGCACTTTAGCAAGAGCTATCTGCGCCACCTCATCAACACCAACGAGGTGCTTGGGGCTCGGCTTATTTCCTACCACAACCTTTACTATTTGACGAGGCTTACCGAGCGTATACGCGACGCGATTATGCACGACGAGTACGGCGACTTTATCAAGGATATGCGTACGCGCCGCGAGTACACGGACAACGTTAAGCCTACCGACGTCGAGCCGGCGTAACGGAATATTATGGATTATAGATTACAGCGCAGTAGCAGAAAAACACTTGCCGTGTGCATAACCGACGGCAAGATAATAGTAAAGGCGCCCAACAGAACGTCCGTAGCGCATATAGAACAGTTCTTGGCGGACAAGGCGTTGTGGATAGCGAAAAAGATTGGCGAGTACAACGCCAAAGCCGCCGCGCTTGCGCCGGTAACCAACGGCACGTCGGCGCTGTACCACGGCATGCTTTTGCCAATAGTCCCGACCAATACGGCCAAGGCGTGCATCAACGGCAGCGTTTTATATTTGCCGGTCAAGTACGACGCGCAAGAAAAACGCGATCGTGCCATTGCCAATTTGTACAAAAAACTCGCGCAGACCGAGCTTGCCGACAAGCTGTACAGAATATCCGCTTCCACGCGGCTGAGCTACGCCGGATTCGCGCTGACCAACGCGCGCACGCAGTGGGGCAACTGCGACGGCAAATGCAATATTCGGCTTAACTGGCGACTGGTAATGCTGGACGACGAGCTGGTTACCTACGTTATAGTTCACGAGCTTTGCCACACGGCGTACCACGACCACAGCGCTCAGTTTTGGGCGCTGGTGCAAAAGCTTATGCCCAACTACAAAACGGTAAAAAAGCGGCTGAAAAACTTTTCGGTGCTTACCACTATGTTCAGATAGGAGAGCGCGATGCGAATACTCGGTATAGACCCCGGCTATGCGATTGTCGGGTACGGAATTATAGAAAGTGAGTTCGGCAAGCTGCGCCCGCTCGACTACGGCGCGGTGGAAACGCCGGCAAAGCTATCTACCGTCGAACGGCTGAAAATGATAGAAAGCCAAATAACCGAGCTTGTAACCGAAATCAAGCCGGATGAGATAGCCATAGAGGAATTGTTTTTTAACACCAACATAACCACCGGCATAAAGGTGGCGCAAGCGCGCGGCGTAATACTTTTGTCTTGCTCCAAAATTTGCGATATGCTGTTCGAGTACACGCCGCTTCAAATCAAGTCCACCGTCACCGGCAACGGCACCGCCGCAAAAACGCAAGTGCAGTTTATGGTACGCCAGCTTTTGCGCCTAAAGGAAACGCCAAAGCCGGACGACGCCGCCGACGCGTTGGCCGCGGCGATCTGCCACGCGCTGTCCGCGCAGGGCGTAAAGCGGGGGTTAAAGTAGACTATGAAAAATTTGTTTAGATTCAATATGCAAACCAAGGAATCGGCGTACTCCAAGCTTGTGGTTCGGTCGGTTTCCGAGGACGCTACAGCCAAGCAAGATAGTGCGCAAGACGAACTGCAAAAGCTGGCTAAGACCGCTCAGCTCCCGCTGTGGTTGCGCATAATAGAATACCTTTGCGGTTTGGCCGGAATTATTTTGCTGGGTGGCGTGCTTAGGACAATCGGCGAGAATATAGGCGACGAGCCGTTTGGGCAAATGTGGGATAGATTCGTCAGCAACGGCGCAATCGTTATGATAGTGGTGGGAGTTATTTGTCTTGCTGTTGCAATCGGCTTGCTTGTATGGGGGCGTATGCGCAACAAAAAGGTGCTTGCTTCGCCCGAGTATCAAGCGGTGATAAACGACAACGAAAATGCAAATAACGGCAGTTACGCCGAGCTTGGCGTGCCGGACGGCGCCGATAGCATAGATATACTGTGCTTTCCGTACAAGCTCAATCGCAAGGGCAAGGAAAAGAACGGTTGCCAGTTTGCGCAATACGTGCCAATCAGCTACAAGATATTCAAGCAAGACGACGGCTTGTACTTTGCCGACGTCAACGACTTGCTGTGCATTCCGCTTACGGCAATAAAGGACGCCGTATACGTGCCGAAAAACGTCGCGTTTTACGGCTGGACCAAGGACGAAAAATTTACTTCTCCAAAATATAAGCCGTACAAAATACGCGCCAACAACTTTGGCACGCTGTTTATAAAAGGGTATATATCCGTAACCGTGCTTTTGGACGACGAGGAAAACGAAATAGTGATCCCACTCTACGAGCAAGACGTAATAGAAAAGTATATACCGGTCAATTACACGGTAAGCAAGTAATACGTACGTTATTTAGTAAACGAGGAAATCAAAATCTTTATAGCAAACTTTTGCTCGGTGTTCAAACGCTTAATGGCGAGTGCGAGCGACTTATCGGCGTCGGTATCCGTACCGGCGCTTTCTCGTTCGTAAAATTCGCGGCCGAACAGCTCGTCTATGCTGACGTTGAATAAATCGGCAAGCTTGAGTATGGTTTCGCAGTCCGGCTCGTTTATGCCAGATTCCCAGTTGCTTATATTCCTTTGCGCGTTGGATATTTTTTGCGCCAGCTCTTGCTGAGTCATTTGGTATTCTTCCCGCAATTCTCGTATTCTCAATTTCATATATCCACCTCGTATACGTTTATTTTCTACAAAATACAATAAAAATACTGAAAACGGTTGACAAAGTAGTTTATATACTGTAAAATGACTATAAATAGTAATAAAACTACTAAATATTCGATAAATAGGTACAATATGGAACAAAAGACGAGCGCAGAGTACAAAACGCTGTTGCAGTACAACAAAAGGACGGCTATTCTTGCGGCGGTTGCCGACGAATGCAAGAGTGAAAAGAAAATGCTTAAGCAATGCGTAAAGCTGCTTAGGCTGGAACGCAAAAACGCCAAAGGAAGTAAGGCGTCTATATCGGCGGAGGATTTGCAAGATATAGTTTGGCGGTACGACGAGCTTATAGGTATTGTCGGCAAGCTGAAAAAGACGGGCAACGCCATAGTATATTCGCGTGCGTGTGCGGAGCTTTCGGCGTTGCGGGACAAGATTCAAGCGGAGGAGCGTGATATTAACGACGCGTTGAGCATGCAGTCCGTTTCAGAGTCGGTGGAGCGTTTGTCCGACAAAATTAAAAGCGGCATAAAGCAAGTCGGCGATTTTGTGGACGGCGCGGTTGACAAACTAAAAAAAACGGTGAAAGGCGACGACTAAAGATAGCGCTCGTATATTCTGGCGGAGTAAGCAACTGCGTTTATCAGATAGGTTTTACCAAGGCGCTACTCAACTACGTATCGCGGTCGGAGATCAAAATGATTTCTTGCGCGTCGGCCGGAATTTTTTCTGGTTATGCGCTTGCCGCGGACAAGCTGGACTGCGCCGAATATTTGTACCGAAACGTAAACATATCCAACAAGCTCGAACTGTTTTGGAAGGTTTTCGCCAAAGGCTTGCTGTCCGACTACTTGTATTCGCTTACGGCGCACGGCGACTATCTGTCTATACCGATGTGCTTTCCGGTCTGCTACGTACCTATACTCAGCGCGGAATATTACTGGCTGTACGGCGGATTCAATCGGGTGTGGAACAAGTATATGTTTGCGGCGGCCAATTATCCGTTTTTGCAATTGCGGCCATCGCTTATCAAGGGCCGACTGGCTATAGACGGCGGGGCGGTGGACAACATTCCGCTGTTTCCGTTGCTAAAGAGCAAAAGCGCGTCGTTCGCGCCGAGTGAACTGGATTTGATAGTTATTATGCACTTCGACTCGCGGTACGATTACCGCAATAACTTCGTAACCGATACGCCTATACTCGACTTGGATCTGTCATATTGCAATGGGTTTAAAAAGGCGCACTGCGATTATTCGACGGAAACGGTGGAGGAGCGGCTTAGCAAGTCGTACGAGTACGGTAACGTGATTGCGGACAAGCTGTTTAGCGGCGACTGCTCTCGCGAGTCCTTACGCGGCGCGATAGACGAAATATTTTTGCGCGAGCATGCCGAACGCCAACGCAATCTTTCGCTCGACAGATTTATGACTATTTTGAATACCGTCGGCAGAGTTCTGCGCAAAGACGGCAAGTGCATAAAAAAATTATTTTAATCACAACGTCTCGAGGAGGAGATATGAAAAAAAGAAGTATTATTTTGGCACTCTTGTTCAGCCTTATCACCTTTGGGCTATACTACCTTTATTGGTTTGTCAGTCTTACAAACGGCTCCAATAAGCTTGCACCCAAGCACGCTACGGCCGGCGGCATACTGGCTTGGTTCCTAAGCATTATTACATGCGGCATATATATGTTCTACTGGTATTACCGCATGGGCCAAAAAGCCGGCGAAATGAACAACACAAGTTCGGAAGGCATACTGTACTTGTTGCTCGGTATGTTTACGTTCGGCTTCGTGCCCGTCTGCTTAGGTCAGAGCGCAATGAACAAGGCGCTTAAAGCGGCCAATCCCAATGCGTAATTAACATGTTGGGTCATAGTAATCGCACAAAACGCGGCGTATCTTTGCGCCGCGTTTTGTTAATATAGAATTTTATATAATATAAGGAATATCGTACGTCCTACATCGGCGCAATGTTCGTAGTGCTCCGTTGTAATAAATCCGTAAGCGATAGAGGAGACGCGACTGCCCGCGGACTGCGCGGGCGAGCTTTGCGCTACGCGCAAGCGCTTAGCGAACCTTGCGCCGAAAAATCTTTGCATGCATTAGAGCTCGTATTTCTTTTTCAAGTCAGCTGTTGATTGTACCGTACAACGGCGCAATGCTCGTCGCGCTCCTCTGCAATGTAAAACCCCCATCCAAGCGGATGGGGGTTTACGTGGCAGGGGAGACGCGACTCGAACACGCGACCAACGGTTTTGGAGACCGCGACTCTACCAACTGAGCTACTCCCCTAAACGATAATATTTTATCATTTAAATTAAATAAAGTCAATGGTTTGCGTGCAGTTTTCAAAAAAATATGGTACAATGTATGTAGAATAAATTTCGGCGTTAAGGATCGTTATGCTTAAAACAGTGGAAATATATACTGACGGCGCGTGTAGCGGCAACCCCGGAAAAGGCGGGTGGTGCGCTATACTTATGTACGGCGGTAAGGAAAAGGTGCTTGCCGGCGGTGAAAAAGAAACTACAAACAACCGCATGGAGGTTTACGCCGCCATATCGGGACTGGCGGCTCTCAAAGAAAAGTGCAACGTCAATCTGTATTCCGATTCCGCGTATCTCGTAAACGCTATAGAACAGCACTGGCTGGATAACTGGCGGCGCAACGCGTGGCGCACGGCCGACAAAAAGGCGGTAAAGAATCAAGACCTTTGGCAACGGTTGTATGAGCTTATGCAACAGCATAACGTAAGCTTTATCAAGGTTAAGGGACATGCCGACAACGAGTACAACAACCGTTGCGACAAAGCCGCGCGTGCGGAAATAGCCAAGATAGAGGACTAATAGGACAGACCGACTTTTTGCCGCGCCTTAATGTTTTGCGTATATTTTGCGCATAATATATAGCGTGAAGGATCAAACGAAATCGACTATTACGGCCGCTATGCTGTGCGCTGCGTGCGCCGGCACGGTAATACTGTGCGAAATATTTATGAAATCCAGAAGCGTCGTTTTGTATTACATAGCGGTGTCTGTGCTTTTGGTTTGCCCAATAGTGTATTGCGCGGTGGATAAGGAAAAGTACAAGCACTTTTCGCGCACGGTGTTGGTGGTAAGTATTGTTGCCGTAGCGGTTGTCGTTTGCTACGTGCTGTATTACACGACCGGACTGTCGGATAAGTTTTCCGACTTCGACGCGCTTAAAGATTACATACGCGGCAGCGGGTTTTGGGGCGTGGCTATATTTATAGGCCTTACCGTTTTTCAGGTGGTGGTGTTGCCTATACCGGAAGCGGTTACAATACTATTGGGTGTGGCCATTTACGGCGCAACGACCAGCTTTATACTGTCCGTTATAGGCACTATTATCGGCTCGCTAATATCGTTTATGCTGGGCAAGGTGTTTGGGCGGCGGCTGTGCAACTGGATGTTCGGCGAGGATAATACCGAAAAGTACGCCAAAATCATGAACGAAAAGGGCAGGTTTTTGTTCATAATAATGCTGCTTTTTCCCGCTTTCCCCGACGATATGCTTTGTATGATAGCGGGCATAACAACAATGTCGTACACGTACTTTACCGTTATATGCTTGGTGACGCGTCCGGTAATGATAGGGCTTACTGCATACCTCGGCAGCGGCGTTATACCGTTTTCGGGTTGGGGCATTCCCGTATGGATTTCAATCGCATGCTTAATGTTTGTGGTGTTCATAGTTATCGGCGGAATCAAGTCCAAGATAGAAAGCCGCAGACAATTCAGAATTAAGAATTAAGAATGCAGAAAATAATAAGGTTGAGATTGAATTAAATCGCTTGACAAAATATAATTACAGTGCTAAACTCAAAGTAATTGAATATTCCGTAGCGGACAAGTAGCCGCGTGGGCGATTTACAGAGAGCAAGGGGTAGCTGGAAACCTTGTATGAGCCGCGCCAAGCGAAACCACCGCGTCTAATCGGAAGCTGCTTGCAGTTTGCAAGAAATTAAGGCGCTTAGATAAGCGCGAACTAAGGTGGAACCACGGTTATAATTATCGTCCTTAACAGTATTGTTACGGACGATTTATTTTTTTGTTAATTCGGAGGACGACATGAAAATCACACTTAAAGACGGTAGCGTTATAGAAGTGGAAAACGGCACGACGGCCGAGCAGATTGCCAAGAACATAAGCGAAGGGCTTGCCAGAGCCGCGCTCGTTGCCAAGGTGAACGGCGAGCTGGTGGACCTTAAAAGTCCGATAACCGGCGATTGCACGTTGGAGATACTGACGTACCGCGACGAGGAGGGACGCGAGGTGTACCGTCACACCGCGTCGCATATTTTGGCGCAAGCGATAAAGGCAGTATATCCCGCGGCACAGCTCGCTATAGGGCCCGCCACGGCTACCGGTTTCTATTACGACGTGGATTTGCCGTTTGCTATAACTATGGACGATCTCGTATCGGTGGAAAACGAAATGAACCGCATAATTGCGGCGGATTTCCCCATCGAGCGCGAGGTGGTTACGCGCAAGGCGGCGATGGCGCAGATGCAAGGCTACAACGAGGTGTACAAAATGCAGCTTATAGAGGAGCTGCCCGCGCGTAGCAAAATAACCTTCTACCGCCAAGGCAACTTCGTAGATTTGTGCAGAGGTCCGCACCTTGCCAGCACCGGCAAGGTTAAGCACGTAAAGCTTACCCAGCTGGCCGGCGCGTACTGGAAGGGCGACGAGCACAACAAAATGCTTACGCGCATTTACGGCGTGGCGTTTGAAAAGAAGTCGGAGGTAGAGGAGTACCTTCAAAAGCTGGCCGAGGCCAAAAAGCGCGACCACAACAAGCTTGGCCGCGATATGCAGCTGTTTATGACTGAGGAACGTATCGGTCAAGGCTTGCCGCTGTTTATGCCCAAGGGCGCAAAAATGATTCAGACCATGCAACGCTTCGTCGAGGACGAGGAAGAACGCCGCGGCTATATGCTTACCAAAACACCGTACATGGCCAAGAGCGATTTGTACAAGCTTAGCGGTCACTGGGATCACTACCGCGACGGTATGTTCATAATAGGCGACGAGGTTATGGACGACGAGGTTATGGCGCTTCGGCCTATGACTTGTCCGTTCCAGTACATGATTTACAAAAACGGACTCAAGAGTTACCGCGACCTTCCGTGCCGCTACAACGAAACGAGCACGCTGTTCCGCAACGAGTCGAGCGGCGAGATGCACGGACTTACGCGCGTACGCCAGTTTACGCTGGCCGAGGGGCACATAATATGCACGCCCGAACAGCTGGAGGACGAGTTTAAAGGCTGTTTGGATTTGTGCGAATATATGCTTAACACGTTCGGCTTGCACGACGATATATTCTACCGCTTTTCGCGCTGGGACCCGAAGGACAAGGACAAGTACATTCAAGAACCGGCCAAGTGGAAGGAAGCGGAAAGCACTATGAAGGCCATACTTGACGACCTTGGCGTAAACTACGTGGAGGGCATAGGCGAGGCGGCGTTCTACGGGCCCAAGCTGGACATACAGTCGCGCAACGTTTACGGCAAAGAGGACACGCTGTTGACCATTCAAGTCGATATGTTCCTTGCGGAAAAGTTCGATATGACGTATATCGACGTCAACGGAGAAAAGAAAACGCCGTACATTATCCACCGTAGCTCGATAGGCTGCTACGAGCGCACGCTCGCGCTGTTGATAGAAAAGTTCGGCGGCGCGTTCCCGTTGTGGATTTCGCCCGAGCAAGTGCGCGTTATGTCGCTTACCGAGCGCACGGCAGGGCAGTGCACGCAAATAACCGACGAGCTTAAACGCCGCGGCATACTCGCCACAGAGGATAACCGTAGCGAAAAGATAGGCTACAAAATCCGCGAGGCGCAAATGGATAAGGTGCCGTATATGCTGGTTATCGGCGACAAGGAGGCCGAAAAAAACCTCGTTTCCGTTCGCCACCGCAACGACGACCTCGGCACTATGACGTTTGACGAGTTCTACCACAAAATCCGCGAGGAAATAGACACCAAGGCGATTAACTAATTAAGAATTATTGAGGACGGCTTTGCAAAATTTTGCAAGGCTGTCTTTTTTTATTGCTATTTTATATTTTAGTTGATTAGTCAACTAAAATGGTTGACAACGTGCATACAATACGATATACTGAGTTGGTTGACTAATCAACTAAAGGGTGATTATGGGACAGTTATTCGAAGATTTTACTATATCTATTTTAAAGCTGAATAAGCTCGTGCAAAAAATCAAGACGTTCGAGATGGAGCGATTTGGATTAAAGTCTATTCACGTTATGTGCATTTATTATCTCAACAAAAATCCGCAAGGGCTTACGGCGAAGGAGCTTGGCGAATTGACGCACGAGGACAAAGCGGCGATTTCGCGTGCACTGAAAATCATTCAGAACGACGGTTACGTAAAATACGATCCCAACAGCCGCAACGCACTTATTACGCTGACGGACAGCGGCAAAGAAATGGCATTGACTATTCTCGGCATGGCGGACAGAGCCGTTATGGCGGGAAGCGTGGATTTTACTGAGGAGGAGCGCGCGTTTTTTTATAAATCGCTTGGAGTGATAGTCGACAACCTAAAAAACTACTACAAGGATTTGGTTAAAAACAATGGTTAAAATAGTAATCGATTCGGCGTCCGATATCGTAAATAGCGAAGCCGACGAAAAGGGAATATACTTGGTGCCTATGAAGGTGCGGTTCGGCGACGAAGAGTTTTCGGACGGCATAGATCTTTCGCACGAAGAGTTTTTTGAAAGGCTGATAGAAAGCGCTGAGCTGCCGCAGACCAGCCAAGTAAACGAGTATACGTGGGGCGAAAGCTTTGGGGAGCTGACTGACGACGGCAGTGACGTTATAGCAATTACCATTTCGTCCAAGCTGTCCGGCACGTATTCGAGCGCGGTAAAGGCGGCAAAAAAGTTCGGAGGCAAAGTGCGCGTGGTGGACAGCATACAAGCGTGCATAGGCGAGCGCGTATTGCTGGACCATGCGCTTAGGCTGGTAAGCGAGGGCGCGGCCGCCGACGAAATAGAAAAGGAGCTTAACGACAAAAAGCACAAAATACAGCTACTGGCCGTGCTTGATACGCTTAAGTATCTTCGCAAGGGCGGGCGCATATCGTCGGTTGCGGCCATTGCCGGCGAACTGCTTTCCATCAAGCCGGTTATTTCCGTTGCCAAGGGCGAAATCAAGCTGTTGGGCAAGGCAATGGGTTCCAAAAAGAGCAACAACCTTTTGAACCAGCTGGTGGAAAAATGCGGCGGTATAGACTTCGATATGCCGTACGCCTTGGCGTATTCCGGATTGTCCGACAACTATCTGCAAAAGTACCTTAACGACAGTGCGCATTTGTGGAAGGAGCACACCGACTTCGTTCCGTCGTATATGATTGGCAGTACCATAGGCACGCATGCCGGCCCCAACGCGATAGCAGTATCGTTCTTTGCTAAATAGTATGAAAATAGGAATACCGAGAGCGCTTTTATATCACAAGCATCACAAATTTTGGACGACCTTTTTCGACGAGATAGGGGTTGACTATATAGTAAGCCCCGAAACGGACAAGCAGATAGTGACGGACGGATCCAACCTCGCCATAGACGAGGCGTGTTTGCCGTCCAAAATAATGCTCGGGCAAGTGGCGTGGCTGATAGATAAGTGCGACTATATATTCGTGCCGCGGCAAAAGTATTGGCTAAAGTACGAAATGTGCACTAAGTTTTGGGCGTTGCCCGACCTTGTGAACACCACGTTCCGCGACAAAAAGGTCAAGCTGTTGTACTACGATATTTACGACCGAAAGGTTTACCGCGAGCGCAAGGCAGTCTTCAAAATGGGCAAGTACCTCGGAGTAAAGCGGTCGCAAATTAAGTACGCGTACGTAATGGCCAAGCAAGCGCAAATGAACTACGATATGTTGCGCGAGCAACAGCAAAAGGCGGTGCTGGAAAATTCGACCAAGACCAAAATACTTATCGTTGCGCATTCCTATTGCGTGGGCGATAAGTATATAGGCGAGCCGATAGTAAGCGCGGTAAAGGCGCTGGGCTGTGAACCTATAATAGCCGACTACATTGACGAGCGCGAGGGCATACGCGCCTCGCAAAGCGTTACCACCACTATGCAGTGGCCGTACAACCGTCAGCTCGTCGGCGCGGTGGAGCTGCTTAAGGACAAGGTGGACGGCATAATTTTGGTAACGGCCTTCCCTTGCGGCACGGACAGCATGATGGACGAATTGCTTATACGCAAGTACAAGGACAAGCCTATGATTACGCTGACGGTGGACGCGCAGTCTGGCACTGCGGGTATGGAAACGCGGCTGGAAAGCTTTGTGGATATTATCGAGCTGAAAAAGCAAGCGCAACGGCAATCGCTTGGCGCGACGGACGGAGAATAGAATAATTATGGATAGAAAAGATATAGTAGTATGCTTTCCGCATATCGGCAACTATGCGTATGCGTTTAGGTACTTGATGGAAAACGGATTCGGCGTGAGCTATCTTATACCTCCGCCCATAACCAAAAAGACGCTGGAGATTGGTAGTAAGTACAGTCCCGATTACGTGTGCGCGCCGTTTAAGTACTGCTTGGGCACGTACATAGAGGCGTTGGCGCTGGGCGCAAACTGCCTTGCGCAGATATACGGCGAGTGCCGCTTGGAGTATTACGGCGAGCTGCAAGAGCAATTACTGCGCGACATGGGGTACGAGTTCGAGTTCTTTAACATGGCGGAGATAAAGTGGAATTCGCCCAAGTCGATAATCAAGAACATGAAAATAGTCAATCCGGACGTATCGCTTGCAAAGGTAGTAGCCGCCGCGCCGACGACTATAAAAATTATAGAAGCGCTGGATAAGTTTGAGGACTATATTCGCCGCAACGTCGGGTTCGAGGTGAACGGCGGCGAGTTTGACAGAACGTATAACGAGTTTTTGGCACAGCTTGCCAAGACGAACGACGGCAAAGCGGTTAAAAAGCTTATCAAGGATTGTTGGGGCGCGCTAAACGCCATAAAGGTGGATAAGCCCGAGCATACCATTAAGGTTGGGTTTGTTGGCGATTACTTTACCGTGCAAGAGCCGTTTTCCAATCATTTTATGGAAAAGGAGCTTGCCAAGTTCGGCATGGAGGTTTATAGGCAAATGAACTTTTCGTGCACCATTATCCACAACCAAAACAAGCGCAAGCGCGACTACGCCAAGGACTACGTTAAGTTCGATATAGGCGCGACGGCAAACAGCACTATTGCCGAAGCGATTGAGTTTGCGCGTAGTGGCTGTGACGGCGTTATTCAAGTAAAGTCGTTCGGGTGCATGCCGGAAAACGACGCAATGCCCATATTACAGCGCGTCAGCGAGGACTTGAACGTTCCGATCCTTCATTTCAGCTTCGACTCGCAAACGAGCGAAACGGGCGTGAGGACGAGGCTGGAAGCGTTTTACGATATGATAGAGGTCCGCAAATCAAGCGAAAGGAGAAAAGCTGTATGAAGGCGTATTTAGGTATAGATATTGGTTCCATTTCCACCAAGGGCGTGGTTATAGACGGCGACAACAATATCCTCGCCAAGGAATACTTGTGGACGGAGGGCGACCCCACCGGCGCGGTAAAACGGCTGTTAAAGGCGTTGGAGCGCCAGCTTGAGGGCAAGGCCGTGGAAATAGTTTCGGTAGGCACCACCGGCAGTGCGCGCAAGCTGATAGGCGTAATGACCGGCGCGAGCGTAATTAAAAACGAAATAACCGCGCACGCAATAGGCACTACCACAGTCCATCCCGACGTAAACACCATTTTCGAGATAGGCGGGCAAGACTCCAAAATAATTCTAATCGAAAACGGATACGTATCGGATTACGCAATGAACACGCTGTGCGCGGCGGGTACCGGCTCGTTTTTGTCCAGCCAAGCACACCGACTGGGCGTATCGGTGGAGGACTTCGGCGAGATAGCGCTGACCTCCAAAAAGCCGACTAACATTGCCGCGCGCTGTACTGTGTTTGCCGAAAGCGACCTCGTGCACAAGGCGCAGATAGGGCATAAAAAAGAGGACATAATAGCCGGATTGTGCAAGGCCGTAGTAACCAACTACCTCAACAACATAGGCAAGGGCAAAAAAATAAAAGCGCCCATCGTGTTTCAGGGCGGCGTAAGCAAAAACGTGGGCGTTAAAAAGGCGTTTGAGGACGAAGTCGGAAGCGAGGTGATAGTGGACGAAAACGGTCACCTTATGGGCGCGTTCGGTGTGGCAGTGCTTGCCAAGCGCAGTGGCAAGGAACGGCCGTTCTCGTTTGACGTTGCCGATATAGAATTCAAAACGCGCGGATTCGAGTGCGGCAAGTGCGCCAACCATTGCGAAATTATTTGCGTGTACAAAGAGGACGAGCTGATTGATTCTTGGGGCAACAAGTGCGACAACGGGGCTGTAAGAATTAAGAATTAAGAATTAAGAATTCAGAATTAAGAATTATAAATAAGGTTGAGATCCATCACTACGTTCGGGATGACAAAAGCAATTATGCATGTAACCAATACTTTTGTCATTCAGAACGAGCGCGAAGCGCGAAGTGAAGAATCTCAACCTTATTCTTATTTTACTTATAATTGGTTTCCAGTATATACAAAAACGCTTTGCCCAAAAAGGCGATAATATCGTCAGCGGATTTGAACTTCGGCATAAAGCCGTGCTCGGATTCGGGGCAGTAGGCGGCGTTGAAAATATCCTCTATCGGTTGCGGCAAGTCGGATATAGCTTTTGCTATGCCGCTTTTTATTTGCTCCGCCGCGCACGATTCCGATTTTTCAAGCTCAGCATACACTGCTTGCATGTCGTCAATCCGTAACGATAGAATAACCGCTTTTTTGATAAAGCGGTAGGTTCTATCGGTCGTCGGGATATTGATAAACGACAAGTATATATCGGCAAGTCGGTCTGTTGCGCGATCGTTAAGCAAATGCGCAACGGTATTATTCATCGTCGTCACCGTCGTAGTCGTCGTAATCGTAATCGTCGTCGGCATCTGCGGCCGGCATATCCTTGTCGCGTAGCTTTACCTTGCTTACCGCTTCGCGGCGAATATCCTCGCTCATAGCGGCGTAGTGCTTGCGCGTGGTGTTAACGTCGGTATGGCCCAAAACCTCGGCCACTACGAATATGTCGTGCGTTTCGTGGTAGAGGTTGGTGCCGTACGTACTGCGTAGCTTGTGCGGCGTTATCTTTTTGAACGGCGTGGTTATTTTTGCGTACTTTTTTACCATCATTTGCACGGCGCGCGGGGTCATGCGCCCGCCCTTGCCCGAAATGAACAGTGCGTCGGGGTCGTATATGCGCTTGCCAAACGGCGTGCCTTCGGCTATTTGACCGTCCAGCCAGTCTATGTACTTGCGCAAAGCGTCCGCCACTTCCTCCGAAAAGTAGAGTATGGACGTATTGCCGCCCTTGCGCGTTACCATAAAGCTGTTGTCGGCAAAGTTAATATCGGTACGGTTAAGCCCTACGCACTCGCTTATACGAATGCCGGTGCCCAAAAACAGCGACAGCATAGCTTCGTCGCGCACGGCGGTCGCGTCGTGAAACGCCTTTTGCCGACCGGTAAGGTTTTCGCCGGTTTCGGCTTCGTCAAGAATATCCACTACCTCGTTTACGTCGAGGCGGACTATAGGCTTTAGGTGCACCTTGGGCGTATCGACCTTGGTCATTACGTCGTGGTCAATCCTTTCGCGCTTGTAAAAGTACTTGAACATAGCGCGGAGCGAGGACACCTTGCGCTCCTTGGCGTGTTCCTTGCACGTGTGCTTTTTTCCGTCCATAGTGTACATGGACAGATAGTCTATGTACATCTCTATATCGGTAGGGGTAACTTGTGCAAGATGCTCGACGGTAAGGTCGATAACCATAAGGTTGTCGCGCTTGAACTTGCGCTTAACGAGATAATCGCAAAAGACCCGAATATCGCGCAGATATCCGAGCCTTGTAAGCGGCATAGTCCGCATGGAAATACCGACGTTAAACTCCCGAGCAAAGTAGGGCAGAGTGTCGAGTACGTCCTCGATTGCGGTTAAAGTTTTTTCTGTTCTTTCGTCGAAGTATGAACTCATAGGTATTACTGTCTACTGTCAGAATATTTGCCCGAGTTGAGAAGGTTGATAAAAATGATTTCGCTGATAGGTATAAACAACGAGTAGGCGAGCGGGAGCACTATTGACGGAATATAGTAGGTGGAGAACGCTAACGGCATTCCGCAAATAAGGTTTACGCAGTAAATAACCACCGCTACTTGTATCATTATCACTATGCGGATAATAAGCGAAAACTTAAAGTTAACGTTTATGCGCCGCGTCTTTTCGGGATTGTTGGCGTAACAGATTACGGCGGTGATAAACATGAATATGGGCAGCAGTCCGGCGCAGATATACAAAACATAGTCGTACTGCATGCGCATGTTAAGCCCGACGTAAAAGGTGAGGAACAGCACCAGTCCTATCAAGAACATTGCAAGGCACATGCCGGTGTAATGCGTCATCATAAGCCGATTGCTGTAGTAAAAATTCTTTTCGGCGTATTCTTGCGCCGAGTTGTTGTGATTGCGAATTTTTACGTCGTTGCCAAGCTCGCGCACCGCTTGTTCTACCTTGCCTAACTGACCGGCAGTCTGTTCTGCAGTTGCCGCTTGCTCTTGCGCCGCCGCAGTCCGCGTAGTGCGAATATCGGGCGAGGTTACCTCGAACCTATCCACGAGATCGCCAAGTACCGCACGGTATTCGCGGCGGGCGGGGGATTCCTCCTCAGTGGCAAAGCCTACGGGATTTTTTTCGACCGGCGCCGGTTCAAACCCCTTAATCGCCGCGGGCACGAGCATAGGCCGCTCGGCCGTAGGCTGGGGAAGCGTCGGTTGCGCGGGTGCCGGCGCGGGCGCAGTAGTAGGCGCGGGTGTCGGCTGTACCGGCCGTTGCACTACCGGCGCGGGCGGAGCCTTTTGCACCGCCGGCTTGGGTGCCGGTGCGGGTTGATCGTCAATGGGCGCAAACGTGCGCTTGCGCTGAATATCGGAATAGCTTTCGCCGTTTTCTGCGGCAAACAGCCGTTCTATTATCTGTTTGGGGTCGAGCGCCTCGCGCGCAACGGTCTGTTGCTCCGGTTGCGGCTCGGGTTCGGGTTCCGGTTCAGTCGCTTGAATCGGCTGAGTATCGGGGTAAATATCGTCGTCGACGGTCGGCTGTTCTTGCTCAGTAATTTTCGGCTCCGGTTCCGGATCGGGCATAGGCTCGGGTATGGGCTCCGGCTCCGGTTGTTCGTCTTGCGGTTCGGCTTCGGCCTTAGGTTTTTTGGGCGTGCGTTTGGGCTTGCGCTTGGGCAAGGTGTAGCCCTCGTCCTCTACGTCCGAAAAATCGTCGGTAGGGTGAATGAACACCGTAGGCTCCGAATCGAATATCAAGCCGCCGAACAGTGACGACGCGCGTTCAAACTCGTTTTTGTACTTTAAAAATACCTCTCTGCCGCTGTCGGTAAGGGAGTAGTATTTGCGCCGTCCGCCCTCGGACTCGGCAGAATCCCAATAGGAGGTGACGAAACCTTGTTTTTCCAGTCGTTTAAGGCAAGCGTAAACGGTGGGTTGTTTAATTTCCCACTGTCCGTCGCCGCGAGCATTGATTTGTCTAATCAAATCGTAGCCGTAGCGGTCGCCATCGTACAAGACTTTTAGGATTATGGTATCTACGTTTCCGCGAATCAAATCGCTTTCTGCCATAACTCGCACCTCTATTACTGCCGCATAAGTATACTATTACAATATACAAC
>JAIDCZ010000004.1 GCA_029055565.1 Clostridiales bacterium | reverse complement strand
CGTAGCGGCGCAAGCATACGGGGTGATCGTATTGCGGGAAGGTGCCGATCTTGGTAGGCGCCTCGGCGGCGTTAAACCGCATTACTTGAGCGAGAAGCAAGGCGTTGGCCATGCCGTGCGGCAAGTGGTGGTAGGAGCCGAGCTTGTGCGCCATGGAGTGGCAAATGCCGAGGAAGGCGTTGGCAAACGCCATACCAGCCATAGTGGCGGCGTTGGCCATTTTTGCGCGAGCCAGTTCGTCGGAGCCGTTTTTGTACGCAATCGGCAGATAGTCGAATATCATTTTTATGGCTTCCTTGGCAATGCCGTCGGTATACTCGCTGGACATTACGGATGCGATAGCCTCTAACGAGTGAACCATAGCGTCGTATCCGGAGTTGGCGGTAAGGCCCTTGGGAATGCTCATCATAAGCGCGGGGTCGCAAATAGCCATCTTGGGCAAAAGCTCGTAGTCGGCAATCGGGTACTTAAGTCCGCTCGTTTCGTCGGTGATAACAGCAAACGGAGTGACCTCGGAGCCCGTGCCCGCGGTGGTGGCGATGGCTACGAAATACGCCTTTTCACCCATCTTGGGGAACTTGTATACGCGCTTTCTTATATCCATAAAGCGCATTGCCATGTCGGCAAAGTCGACATCGGGATGCTCGTACAGCACCCACATAATCTTGCCCGCGTCAAGCGCCGAGCCGCCGCCGAGCGCGACGATAGCGTCGGGCTCGAACGAGCGCATAGCCTCCGCGCCCTTCTTTGCCGAAGCAAGCGTGGGATCAGGCTGAACGTCGCTAAACGTGGTGTTGACTATGCCCATTTCGTTAAGCCTATCGCTGACGAGCTTGGAAAATCCGCTCTTGAACAAGAACTCGTCGGTGACTATAAACACGCGCTTTTTGCCCATTTCCTTAAGCTCTTGCAGAGCGACGGGCATACAGCCTTTTTTGAAGTAAACCTTTTCCGGCGCGCGGAACCACAGCATATTCTCTCTCCTTTTTGCTACTGTCTTGTAGTTTAACAAGTGCTTGACCGACACGTTTTCCGATACGGAGTTGCCGCCCCACGACCCGCAACCGAGCGTGAGCGACGGAAGAAGCTTAAAGTTGTAAATATCGCCTATGCCGCCTTGCGCCGCCGGCGTGTTCACCAGTATGCGGCAAGTCTTCATAAGGTCGCCGAAGCGCGCAATTTTGTCGTGCGCCGAATACTCGTTAGCGTAAATAACCGAGGTGTGGCCGTAACCGCCGTCAGCTACCAGCTTACTCGCCTTTTGGAGCGCGTCCTCAAAGTCCTCCGCCTTGTACATTGCAAGCACCGGCGAAAGCTTTTCGTGCGCAAACGGTTCGGCAAGCTCGACGGAAGTCACCTCGCCTACCAGTATTCTCGCCGTCTGCGGTACTTCAAAGCCGCAAAGCTTGGCAATGGTCGGCGCGGACTGGCCGACTATCTTGGCGTTGACCGAGCCGTTGATAAGTATGGTGCCGCGCACCTTATCCGTTTCCTCGGCGTTAAGGAAGTACGCACCGCGGTACGCCAATTCCTTTTTGAATGCGTCGTATACGTCCTTCATTACTATAACGGACTGCTCGGACGCACAAATCATACCGTTGTCAAACGATTTGCTGTGCAGTACGGACGACGCCGCAAGCTCGATATTTGCCGAGCTGTCTATAATGACCGGCGTGTTGCCGGGGCCTACGCCCACCGCGGGCTTGCCGGAGCTGTACGCCGCGCGCACCATGCCGGGGCCGCCGGTAGCGAGAATAAGGTCGCAGCTGCTCATAATAGCGCCGGACAATGCAACGCTGGGTACGTCTATCCAGCCGATAATGCCCTCGGGCGCGCCCGCCTTGACGGCGGCTTCCAGCACGACCTTTGCCGCCGCAATAGTGCAGTTTTTGGCACGCGGGTGCGGCGAGAATATAAGACCGTTTCTCGTCTTTAATGCGAGAAGCGCTTTGAATATAGCCGTGGACGTAGGATTGGTGGTGGGAACGATTGCCGCAATTACGCCAACCGGCTCCGCCAAAACTTCCACTCCGTACGAGTCGTCGCGGCTTACCACGTCGCAAGTTTTAACGTCGCGGTACGCGTTGTAAATATATTCGGCGGCGTAGTGGTTCTTTATAACCTTGTCCTCTACTATGCCCATGCCGGTTTCGCTTACCGCCATTTCCGCAAGATCGAGCCTTACTTTGTCGGCGGCAGTAGCGGCGGCCAAAAAGATTTTGTCCACTTGCTCCTGAGTGTACGTGGAGTACTTGACTTGCGCTTCCCTAACGCGCGCAATCAGCGCTTGAAGCGACTTTTCGTCTTGTACAATGAGTTCGTCCATAATACCTCCAAAATGTTTGCAGTGTGAGGAAAAATCCGCACGCATACATTATATTATATTTGCCGTCTATTGTCAACACCGTGTAGGCAACTTATGCCGTAACAAAAAAATATTTGACTAATCAAGCAGTCAATTTTCTTTTTACTATTGCTTTTTGCCAATCGTTATGATACAATGCCGATATGAAGTATAAAAGCATAAGCGGAATAAACTGTTCGTTGCTCGCACTCGGGTGCATGCGGATTGCAGATAAACCGTTGGCCGAAAATGAACGGCTCGTTCGGCTTGCGCTCGATATGGGCGTAAACACGTTCGACCACGCCGATATTTACGGCGGCGGCGCGTGCGAGCAAATTTACGGCAAAATACTGGCGAACGACAAAGGCTTGCGCAAGCGAATGGTATTGCAAACCAAGTGCGGCATTCGCGGCGGCCGGTACGATTTGAGCTACGACCATATTATAGAAAGCGTAAACGGCTCGCTACGACGACTGAATACCGACTATATAGATATATTGCTACTGCACCGCCCCGATACGCTGATGCGCCCCGAGCAGATAGCCAAGGCGTTTGACGAGCTGGAAAAATCGGGCAAGGTGCGCGCGTTCGGCGTAAGCAATTTTTCGGCGGCGCAAATAGACTACTTGCAAAGCGCACTCGACGTAAAACTGCAAGTAAACCAACTGCAAATGAGCGCGGCGTACTGCCCTATTATAGACAGCGGAATAAACGCCAACGTGGTCGGATCGTGCGACCGCGCGGCCGGAATACTGGAATACTGCCGCAAAAACGATATTACCATACAGACCTACGGTACAATGCAATGCTCGTTTACCGATGACAACGGATACGTTTACACCGGCGCGTTTTTGACCGAGCATGCCAAAAAGAAGTATTTTGCACTCAACTTTATGCTGGAGGGCTTGGCGCAAAAGTACGGCACCACGCCCGAGGCCGTAGCAACGGCATGGATACTGCACCACCCCGCGGGTATGCAAGCGGTTATCGGCACCACGCTCGACAAGCACTTAAAGCTATACGCCGGTTGTTGCGAAGTGCCGCTTACCGATTACGACTGGTACAAGATTTACGAATCGGCCGGACATAATATACCGTAAATTACAAATATCTTATAAGGGAATGATACAAAATGAGCTCAATAGGCTGTGCAATGAGTTGGCTTTCTCTGGTGTTAAAGTCAAGCGTAAAATACAAAGAAATTTCCGCCGATCCTACCCGCAAGGCAAACACCTCGTACTTCGGCATATCCGCGATTATAGCAAGCATCGTAACTGCGGGACTGATATTGCTGTGCGTATGGGGCGTTATCGCACTTATAAACGGTATGGACGACGCGGGAATAGGCTCACTTTTGATGTGGGTGTTTGTGGCAATACTTATTATATGCGCAATATTCATGCTTGCCGAATATATATTCGGCGGACTGATAAGCGTGATATACCAATTCCGTTGCAACCACCGACCTATATCATGGATAGCGCTCGTCGTGTTTATTCTAACGCTCACCGCAATGATAGTGGGTATTATATTTATAGCCAAGGCAACGGTAACATAAAACCGACGAAAACTATATAGCAAAAAACGCCGCCGAGGCTGTGTATTTCATAGGGATAATTCCGTGGACAAAAACAGCCCACTATACTTCGCTTGTGAAGTATAGCGGGCTATACTTTATATAGCCAAATCCTATAAGTGATATAGTTTGCGAAGCAAACAGTGATATTTTTAGCCTAACGGCTAAAAGTGATATTATATTTGCCTATAACTTCGCGTAGCGAAATATCACTTCGCTATGCGATATTTAGTTTTGCGATAGCAAAATATCACTTGCCGCAAGGCAAATATAACTGTGGGACTTGTGATTCCCTATCACAAGTCCCACATATCGCGGCGTTTAAGCTTGCATATTTATTTAAACTACATTTGGTGAATGTCGAGCGTGGCAAGGAACTGTTCGAGGCTCGTCGGGTCGATTGCGGTGGAAGCCAATATCTTTTCGCATACCAAGTCCACCTCGTCGTGGATATTGAGCTTGGCTTCCAGCTTGCTTACCGTGTTGCCGCCTTGGGCCTTGAGCAAGCGCTCCACCGTCTTGGCAAGCGGAATTTTGGTTTCCTTGTCGTAAGGCAGAGTGCCGTCCAAGTACAGTTGTGCGGTTTTAAGCTGTTCGGACAGCTTGTTGGGCAGTACGAAGTAACCCAAAATGTCGGTTATGGACAGCGCGTCGGCCTTGATTTCCTCGTAGTCGGCAGCCATGCGCGGGCGCTTAAGTCCGGCCGAGCGCAACACTACGTCGAAGCAATACTTGCCGTTAAGCTTGCGGCAAACCACGCTTACGAAGTTTTTGGTGCCGTCGTTGGCAATGCGCTCGTCGGAATACTTTTTCCACGCGCCGATAAGCTTATCGGCAAACTCGGTAATCTTTTCAAAGTTGGAGTGCGAGAACCGAATTACGGTAGAGTACCAGTCCACGGCGCCCATTTCCAAGTACGGATACTCTTGGGATTTGAGCCGCGTCTTGAAGCCTTGCTTGAGCATAGGCGTTGTGCGGAAGCCGGTTTTAAAGTGTTCATGCTCGGTGTTGAGCGCACCGCCGTACGCGACGAGCGAGTCGCTGCACACGTATCCGTCCGCGCCTACGAAGTCGGCGGCGTGCGCCAGCTTTTGCACGGTATCAAGTCCGCCCTTCATAGGCGTATGCTCGGCGTTTACCAGCACGCCGTGCTTGTCGAAGTATTGGTGGCGGGAACAGCAGTAAGTCCACTCCTCGCCCGATATATCGCAAGCGACCGTACGCATATTGGCGCGTGCGCCAAAACCCTCGTTTTCGCGGCAAAGCGGGCACTTGGGATACTTGTCCGTTTTGGCTTGCGGCATTACGTTGATAATAATTTCGATTTTGCTCTTAAGCTCCTTGGCTTCCCAGCGGTCGTTTTTGGCGCACTCGTCGGGATCGACGTAGCCGCTCTTTACCGAGTAGTCGTACAAAAAGTCGAACGCCTTTTGCTTGTTTACCGAATAAGTGTCGGCAAACAAATCGTTCACCTCGGACGGCTTGAGCATTATCGCGTCCATAATCTCGGCCTTAAGCTGAGCCACGCCTTCGGCACCGACAATTTTCTGTTCGGTCGCATACTGCAACAACGGCGTCAAAAGCTTGTTGGGATTAACCGCCGCTTCCGTTTCCTCAACGGCCTCCATAGGCACGAAGTCGGTTATCTTGAGTAGCTTGCAAATCCGCCGCGCCGCTTGTGCGCAATCCAGCTCGTCCAGCAACAAATAGTTCTGTCCGTAAGCCAAAAGATTGGAAATTTCTTGATCTAACATAATATATATCTCCTTGTATGTTTTAAGGTTATGTGACTGTGTGAACCTCGTCGGCTATCCGTAGTGCCTTTTCAGATTCCTCGCTTCGCTCGGAATGACAAGAGCGCGACGGAAAACGTTTTAAGGTTGAATGACTTTTGATTTTACAGCTTGTAATGATTGCCGCTTTGCGGGCGAACTATATCTATAAGTCCTTCGGTGTCGAACGTATTCCACGGAAACTCCGACGGCGGCAACGCTATAAACCTAAGCGTTTCGCCGGTTACGGGGTGGGCAAAGGTCAGCTTGTACGCCCACAACGCGAGGTGCGGACTCTTGACCGCCTTGTCGCCGCCGTACTTGACGTCTCCCACTATCGGGCAAGACAGCGCCTTTAACTGCACGCGCGCTTGGTGCGACCTTCCGGTGATAAGGTGTACGGACACGAGCGATAATCCGTTTTGCTCGTCCAGAACCTTAACCTCGGCCTCCGCCTTTTTTGCGCCCTCCAGCGTGGACGGCACTACCGTTACCATATTGGTCTTTTCGTCCTTGGCGAGGTAGTGTTCTATCTTGCCCTCGCGGGACGGTCGGCCGTTGACTACCGCAAGATAGGTCTTTTCAAACTCGCCGTCGGTGTCGCGTATCTGTTCGCACAACCGCGAGGCCGCCTTGCTCGTTTTGGCAAACACCATTACGCCGCCGGTCGGCCTATCGAGGCGGTGAACCATGCCGAGATAGGCGTTGCCGGCCTTGTTGTACTTTTCCACTAAGTACTTTTTAAGCATAGTCAGCAGATCGGTATCGCCGCTGCTGTCACCTTGGGTCGGTACGTTTTGCGGCTTGAGCACTACCAGCAAATGGTTGTCCTCGTACAGAACGGTAACGCCGTCGGGATCGGCTTGCGCGTCCTCATCCTTGCGCTTTCGCACTACGTCCTTAACGTCCAAACGCAGTTTAACTTTAGTGGCGGGCTTACCGCCGTTTTTAGTGTTCTCGTTTTCCACGATCTCTCCGGATAAATTCGGAATTCGGAATTCGGAATTCGGAATTAAAAGGTTGTAATTTATTTTGTAAAAAGTCCCGAGCAGCCACACGGTAACGCCACGGTCTTTTGCTCCGTAGGCAAGCACACCTCGTACGCCGATACGTTGCCGCCTTGCAAGTTGAGCGAAAGTATGTTGGATATGGTTTGCGGCTGAAGTCCGGTTGTATAGCTGTTTATCAAAAAGAATATCGGATTATTCAGAACGCCTACCGTCAGCTTTACGAGGTCGAAAATATCGTCCTCCATTTTCCACACCTCGCCGCCCGCGCCGCGGCCGTAGCTTGGCGGGTCCATGATAACCGCGTCGTACGTCTTGCCGCGCTTTATCTCGCGCGTGACGAACTTTTTGCAGTCGTCTATTATAAAGCGAGTGTTGGCGCTGTCCACGCCGTTAAGCTTGCAGTTGAGCATTGCGCGCTCCACCATGCCCTTGGCCGCGTCCACGTGCGTTACGTGCGCGCCGTGCTTGGCCAGCACCGCGGTAGAAGCACCGGTGTACGCAAACAGATTGAGTATTTTTATCTGCTTGCCGCGCGCGGCGTAGGCGTCCACTACTTCGGACAGCTTGGCCCAGTTTACGGCTTGCTCGGGGAACAGTCCGGTATGCTTGAATCCGGTCGGCTTTACGTAAAACTTGCAGTCCCGCCACGCAACTTGCCACTCGTCGGGCATAGGCTTGTTTACTATCCACCTACCGCCGCCCGCTCTGTCGCGCTCGTACCGCGCGTGCGTATCGAACTTTTTGTAATCGACTGTGGCGTGCCAAATGGCTTGCGGGTCGGGTCGAAGCAACAAAATATCCTTCCACTGCTCCAGCTTAAGTCCGTCGCCGGTGCCGAGTATTTTATAATCCTTCCAATCTGGCGCTAGCATTTTTCTACGGCAAACCTCGCGTCGTGACCGTTTATATCGGCTTGCTCGCCGTCGCCGGTAAGCTTGTTTACCTCGAGCGCGAGCGTGACCTTGGCAATGCGCTCGCCGTGCGCCTTGAACACGCCGTCTATAAATTGGTCGCCGGAGTAGTACAGCTTGATTCTGTCGGTAACGTCAAAGCCGTTGGTTTTGCGCATAGTTTGGATTTTGGATATTATCTCGCGCGCCGCGCCCTCTTGCAACAGCTCGTCGGTAAGCGTTACGTCCAGCGCGACGGTCATGTCCAAATCGCTCTCCACCGAGTAGCCCTCTGCGCCCTTGGTAGCAATCAGCATATCGTCCTTGGTAAGCTCCACCTTGTCGCCGTCCACTGTGAACGTATACGTTCCGCCGGCAAGCGCTGTCTTGGCCGCCACGTCGCCGTTTTCCGCAAGGTGCGTGCGTATAGCGCCTACCTTTTTGCCGTACTTAGGCCCGACAGTCTTTAACTGCGGCTTTACGTCGTAGCCGGTAAGCTCGCTTGCGCCACCCGCCACGACGTCCTTTACGTTAAGCTCGTCGGCAAGTATATCCGCGTACTCGAACGGAAAGTCGCCCGCTACTATTACGCGCGACAGCGTTTGGCGGTTTTTAATGCCGCTCTTATTACGCGCCGCTCTGCCCAGCTCCGCCGCCTTGATAACTCGTTCCATATCGGCGGAAAGCTTGGCGTCTATCATTTTTTTGTTGGCCTTGGGGAAGTCTGTCATATGCACCGATACCGGCGCTTTGCTATCCACGCTACATACGATATTGCGGTAGATTTCCTCTGTTATAAACGGAACGTACGGCGCGGCTATGCGGCTGAGCGTGCTTAGCACGGTATACAGCGTGTAGAACGCAGCCGTCTTGTCGGCCGACATGCCGCCCACCCAGAACCGTTCGCGACAACGGCGCACGTACCAGTTGGAAAGCTTTTCGGTATAGTCGGCAATGGCGCGCGCCGATTCGTACAGACGGTACGCGTTAAGGTCTGTATCCACCTTTTGCACCAGTTCGTTCAGCTCGGAAAGCGCCCACTTGTCCATAAGCGAATACTTTACCTTTTTGCTATCGACCTTGGTCGGGTCGAACTTATCTATATCCGCATACATTACGTAGAACGCATAGGTGTTGTACAGCGTGCCCAAAAACTTGTTTTGCGACTCGGTTACCGCGCGCATATAGAAGCGCGACGGCAAGTACGGTGCCGAATTGGTGTAGTAGTACCACCGCACGGCGTCGGCGCCGGTTACGTCGAGCACCGACCACGGATCGACTACGTTGCCCAAGTGCTTGGACTGCTTTCTGCCTTGCTCGTCGTTGACGTGTCCGAGCACCAAGCAGTTTTTGAACGGCGCCTTGTCAAACAACAGCGTCGAAATTACGAGCAACGTGTAGAACCAGCCTCGAGTCTGATCGACCGCTTCTGAAATAAAATCGGCGGGGAAGGTTTTTTCAAACACGTCCTTGTTCTCGAACGGATAGTGGTACTGCGCAAACGGCATAGACCCCGAATCGTACCAGCAGTCTATAACCTCGGGCGTGCGGCGCATAGTACCGCCGCAAGCGCACTTGTAGGTAGCGCCGTCCACGTACGGCTTGTGCAGTTCTATATCGCCCTTAATGCCGCACTTTTGCTTAAGCTCGGCCTTGCTACCGATTGCCTCGGTCTTGCCACACTTATCGCACACCCAAATGGGCAACGGCGTGCCCCAAAATCTGTCGCGCGACAAACCCCAGTCGATAACGTTCTCCAAAAAGTTGCCCATACGACCGGTGCCGATGCTTTGCGGGTGCCAGTTTACCGACGCGTTATTTTTGATAAGCTTGTCCTTGACGGCGGTAGTTTTGATAAACCACGTGGAACGCGCGTAGTACAACAGCGGCGTATTGCAACGCCAGCAGAACGGATAACTGTGCGTTACCGACGGCGCGGAAAGCAACAGTCCGCGCTTTTTAAGGTCGGCTATAATATCCTTGTCGGCGTCCTTGCAGAACTTGCCGACAAGCCATTGCGGCTCGGTAAATCTGCCGCGCTCGTCTATAGTCTGCACGAACGGAAGCGAGTTGGTTCTGCCTACGCGCGCGTCGTCCTCGCCGAACGCCGGCGCGATATGGACTATGCCGGTACCTTCGGTAAGCATGACGTATCCGTCGGCTACCACCTTGTAGCAATCGTCCTTGCCGGTATAGGTGGCGTACAGCGGCCGATAATGCACGCCTACGAGCTCGCCGCCCTTAACCGTTTTGATTACGGTGTAATTTTCAAAATGCTTATTGGCCAGCTCTTTTGCCAGCACGTATTTTTGGCCGTCGGCCTCTATCAGTGCGTAGTCGAATTCGGCGTTTACGCACAGCGCTACGTTGCTTGGCAACGTCCACGGCGTAGTGGTCCAAGCAAGCAGCTTGCACCCGCCCGCGTAGTCGGTATCGAACCCAACGACTGCGGTACGCTCGGTTACATCCTTATAGCCTTGCGCCACCTCGTGCGAGGAAAGCGCCGTGCCGCAACGCGGGCAGTACGGAACGATTTTGTGTCCCTTATAAATAAGGCCTTTGTCGAATATGGTTTTGAGCGACCACCATACCGATTCGATATAGTTGTCGTCGTAGGTTACGTACGGCTTGTCCATATCCGCCCAGTACCCGACGCGCTCGCTCATGCGTTCCCATTCGGATTTGTACTTCCACACGCTCTGCTTGCACTTTTGTATAAACGGCTCCACGCCGTACTTTTCTATATCTTGCTTGCCATCGATGTTAAGCGACTTTTCCACTTCCAGCTCGACCGGCAGACCGTGCGTGTCCCAGCCGGCCTTGCGCAAAACGTGCTTGCCCTTCATAGTGTGGAAGCGCGGAATTATATCCTTCATGGTGCGCGTAAGAACATGCCCTACGTGCGGCTTGCCGTTTGCCGTAGGCGGGCCGTCGTAGAACGAAAACTCGTCGCCGCCCTCGCGCAAAGTAATACTCTTGTTAAAGACGTCGTTTTCCTTCCAGAACTCCAGCACGCGTTTTTCCATGCCGACCGGATTGTAACCTTCTACCTTTTTATACATAACTCCTCACAAAGTAAACGAGTAAATTCCAACAAAAAAACGAGCCCGACAAATGTAACAAATGCGGCAATCGCATACGTTATTAAATTTGCCGGAGTGCAAGCGTTATGCGTCTTGTCACCCTCGTTCTACTCATATTTGTATTTTAACACATATGCCTTTTAAGGTCAATCAATTTGTTGATAAAAATTATCTCCTTAATTCCGAATTCCGAATTCATAATTCCGAATTTCCTTGACAAATAATTATGATAGGGATATAATAAATACGATGCAAGACACTCGTGACATACGCTCAATATGTATGAACTGCTTTGCCACACTCGACCCGAGAACGCGGGTATGCCCGCGGTGCGGAAAGCGCGGCGACGAGCAGTCGCCCATAGGCGCATTGCCACTTAGGACAATGCTGTCGGGGCGGTATATCGTAGGCGCGCCGCTCGGTCGCGGCGGGTTTGGCATAACGTACAAGGCGTACGACATGTACACCTCGTCTTGCGTTGCGATCAAGGAATTTTTTCCCAAGGGCTATACCAGCCGCCTACCCCACTCGAGCGTAGTGGAAATAGGCACCGGCGACAACGCCAAAGCGTTCAACTACTGGCTGACGGCGTTTATACAAGAGGCCAAGGTACTTACTTCCATAAAGCACCTCGAGGGCATAGTAGGCATACTTGACTTTTTCCTTACCAACAACACGGCGTATATCGTTATGGAATTTCTAAACGGCATGAGCTTGCACCGTTTTATCAACGGCCGCGGCGGCAAGCTGCATATGAACGAAACGCTTAATATTATGCGCTCGGTAATAGACACGCTGTTGCGACTGCACCAGCACGGCGTTATACATAAGGACATTTCGCCCGAAAATATTCAGATAGTGGACAACCGCACAATAAAGCTTATCGACTTCGGCGCGGCGTCCATTTACACGCAAAACGTACAAAAGCCGTTTTTTGTACTTAAAAAAGGCTACTCGCCGCTGGAGCTGTACACGCAAGGCGGCAGTCAAGGTCCGTGGACGGACATATACGAGCTGGGCGCAACCATATACACTTGCCTCGTAGGCAATCCCCCGCCCGAAGCGACCGAACGTAGGCTGAACGATAAAATTATCCCGCCGTCGTCGCTCGGCGTAAAAATTCAGCCGGTACGCGAAAAATCGCTGTTAAAGGCGCTGTCCGTCTACCCCAAGGACAGATACTCCAATATAGCCGCCTTCCAGCAAATGTTTTACGGCGAGTTTATGCCAAACACCTTTCTGCGCACCAAACCTCAATAATCACGAAAAAAACACCGCCTCGGCGGTGTTTTTAGTTTATATCGTTATACCACTGCGCGCCAGCGCAATATCACTTGCCGCGCAAGCGGCATATACCACTGCGCCGTAGGCGCTATATCACTGCGCCGTAGGCGCTATATCACTGCGCGTAAGCGCTATATTACTAAACACAAAACGTACTTGTAGTACAAGGACTTAAAGAAGCCGCAATTTTTGGTAAGCGCCTCTTGCACGGCCTTGATATACCACAGCACGAACGCGCGCTCGTTGTCCGACACGTAGTGCACGCCGTACACGCAACGCTCCGTAAGGCGGATAAACCGTGCGGTGCCGCCGTCGGCCACGCCGAGCTGTGCCAGCATTGCGCCGTCAAAGCCGCCGAAGTGTTTGCAGTCTTGCTCGACTATTCTATACGCCGCGCGACCGTACTCCACGCCGTCGGCCTCGAGTAGCTTGCGGCGCTTAATGCGCACCAAATTCCGTCGCACAACAAACAGCAGTACTATAAGCACGAAGAACAGTGCAATGGATGCGATAGGCACCATCACCTTGAGCGCAGTCAACAGCGCGGGCGTGCCGTTGCCGTTAGTCGTCGGCTCGGTGGGCACGACGATAGGCACGTCGGGCGTGGGCGGAGTTTCCACCGGAATTTCGGGTTCTTGCTGGGACGGCGTAGAAGGCCGCGCGTCCGTTCCGCTCGGGTCATTGGGGTCTACCGAAAAGTCGGGCGCTTGCTCGCTGAAGAACGTAGGCGTGATCTCTATCGGAAGCCAACCTATGCCGTCGAAGTACACCTCCGTCCAAGCGTGCGTCGCATTGCCGGTGACGGTTATCGTCAAATCCTCTTGAGTTTCGTCGTCGCCGTCAAAGTACACGGCATAGCCTTCCGCATAGCGTGCGGCAAAGCCGAGCGCGCGGAACATACACGTGGCCGCGGAAGCGAAGTACGCCGAGTTGGCGCGGTTAATCTTGCCGCCGAAAAAGTCCGCGGCAAACGATTGACCTACCTCGTCGCATTTGTCGGAATAGGTAAAGCCGTCGAGGAAGTACGAGCGTATAAACTGCGTAGCGGTATTGACGGAAGCGGTTTCAAAGCCGTTCATTACGCCGCGCACCGCGGCTTGGGTATCTGCGTCAAGGCCTACGTAAGTGTCGTACACAAAAGCGCGGTACTGCCCTTCCAGCTTTATATACTCGTCCATCTCATCGGATCGATCTACGTCCGACAACAGCCACGGCGCTTGCGTAACGCGCTCGCCGCTCTCGTCGGGTGCAAACACGGTATAGGAATACTTTGTGGGCGAAGTGACGGATCCACGCAGACCCATATCGTAATATGCCGTGCCAACGCTGTAGCTGCTGAGCGTGTACGGCACGTAAATATATCTGCGGTCGGCGGACACGTTCTCCACCGTAACGTTATACTTGTTGTTTCGCTTGCACAAATCGGAATATTCCGAGTACTGCATAGTGGGCAAGCCGCCGTCGGCAATATAGTCCATCAAGCCTTGGTAGCCGTTTTGCACGTACGCGTTCTTGTCCGTTGCGCTCCACTCCGCGCCGTTCAACTCACTGCCCACGAACCCGCGCAAGTACAGCGTGGGCGTAAGTCCGTTGAGCGTGATCTTAAGCCGCACTTCATTGGACGAGCGCATTCCCGACGAAGCCGCCAGTTTGCCGCTCGGCATGCTCTTTCCGTACGCGGCGTCGGCAAACGCTTGCGCAACCGTATCGGCAAAGTCGTCCACAACCTTACTGCCGGCATAGAAGTAGCACGGCACGGTTACGGCCATAACTACAGCAACGCATGCAAGGTAACAGAACAGCGCCCTAATCGTAAATCCGTTGTGTACGGCCATCAAGCACACGTACACCGTTACCAAAAGCGCCATTACGTAATACTGCGGCATTAGCCCTACGAATATCAACGTCAGCACTATAGGCGCCGACCCGCAAAAATACACGTACGGTTTTCGCACCGCAAACAGCGTAAACTCGGCACACCACACGGCTATTACCGAAGCGAACAGAAAGGCCGCGCCAAAGCTTTCGTCGGCGACGAACAGCTCGTATCCGGCGTGGCGGGTACCGTTTATAGTGCGCACCGCAGCGTTAAAGAATCCGAGCATGCCGTTTTTGAACCATATAAATCCGACTGACACTGCAAGTACGGTAAACAACCCCACCGCGCCGAGCACTACAAGCTTGGCGTGTTTTTTGTCGGGAACTAACGCCGTAGCAACTATTACTACTATGCCAATAGGCAGTGCGACGTAGTATGCGGCGTTGAACGGCACGGCGGAAATAAACACCAAATACAGCACGGAAAACGCGGCAACGATAAACATCGTGCTTAATATCGCCTTGGTGCTCCGCTTGGATACCGCGTTTACTACTGTAGCTTTGTTTAACTTTTTCATGCCGTAATACGCCCCTTACTAAATGTTACTTGCCGTAAGGGCGTCGAGAATGTTGTCGTGCGGAATACTGATTACCCGCACGCCTTGATCGTTGGTTATGCCGAACTCGTCGCCTATCTCTATAGCGGTTATTTCGGCGTTGGATACCTCTTTGAATTCCTCGTAATTGACGAACGCGGAAACGAAAATAATTTTGGTAAACACCGCGCACTCGGCGGTACGCGACAGATAGAACATGTTTTCCTCGTTGCCGTCGTTCACCTTTACGCTCATCAGCTTGCCTACCGTGCGAACGAAAGTATCGCCGTCGCTGACCTCCGAGCTTTGAAACTCGCCGTCGTCAAACCAGCCCACGCTATGATAGTAGCCGACGGACTTGAGCGCGTTGGATATGGAAACCGTCACGTCCAGCACGCCGTTAAGCTGTTCGTCGCTGGCGGAGGTGCCAAACTTGTTGCGGCTCATATCCACGAGTATAAGCGTGCGACGGTCGTCGGTCGCGCCGAACTCCTTGGACTTGAGTATGCCGAACTTGCCGGACAGCTTCCAGTGTACGGCGTTGGGCGGATCGCCGGCCGCATAGTCGCGCACGTTAAAGACCTCGGTAATATCCCCGCCTTTTTTGGGCAAAGCTGTGTCGCCGAAAACGGTATCGCTACCGTTGTCGCCCATATTCACCACTACGTCCTCGTACAGCATTGGCGAAACTATTGCCTCGGCAAAAACCGGACATTTCATTTTTATGGAAAATATGCCGAACAAATCTATAAGCTTAACCGCGTCGCACTTGACGCAAATTCGCCCGGAGTCGGCGCCGTTGTAGTCGAACACGTGCTGGGCATACGACAAGTCTTTTATAATAAAGCTTTTGTATTCCGTTTTGTGGAAGGTAGTATTTTCTATTGCGACGATAACCTTTACGCAGCCGACGCAAAACCTCGGGCGCACGCTTGCGCGCATAGCCAGCTGAAGCGTTCCGCCGCGTATACACGAATCGCGCACCGACAGATCGAACTGCACCGACCTACTGGCAAGCAGCATCATTACAAGCGAGATATGCGGAAGCGCAAAAAGACACACGACCATAAACAGCGTTATACCGTTGTTGGCAACGATAAACGCAGCAATCGCCGCGAGCAACGTTATTACGTATATGATACGCTTTACCGCCATAGTCAGTCCGATTCCTACTTAACTAATAATTTGTTCCGTTACGATATAGTGGGCACCTTTGTGGACGCAAGCACGCCCTCCAAAATACTGCGCGTAGTCATGCCCTCCAGCTTGGCGCGCGGGCGCAAAATAATTCTGTGCGCGCACACATCGCAAAACACCTCGCGCACGTCGGCGGGCGTAACGTAATCGCGCTCCGAAACCACAGCGCAAGCGCGCACCATACGCGACAAGGCCAACAGTCCGCGCGGGCTTACGCCCAGCTCGATAAGCGGGTTGTTTCTGGTCGCCTCGCACAGCGCCACCAAGTACTTCAAAATATCCTCGGACACGTTTATCTGCCCGATGTAGTTTTGAATTTCCACAAGGCTGTCGCGGTCGACGATTTGCTCCAAATGCTCCAGCGGCTCACTGCTTTGGTGGCGGCGCAAAATTTCCACTTGCTCCGCCGCGGCGGGATAGCCTATAGACATTTTAATCATAAACCGGTCGAGCTGGGATTCGGGCAACGGTTGCGTACCCGCAGAACCTATGGGGTTTTGCGTGGCAATACAAATAAACGGACTGGGCAGTCTGTGCGTAACGCCGTCGACCGTAATCTTGTTCTCCTCCATCGCCTCCAAAAGCGCCGATTGCGTTTTTGCCGACGCACGGTTAATCTCGTCGCCCATAAACAGATTGCACACTATTGCGCCTTGCTTATAGTCGAACTCGCCGGTTTCGGTATTGTATACCGTAAAGCCGGTTATATCGGACGGCATGGTGTCGGGCGTAAACTGCACGCGTTTAAAGTCCAGTCCCAAGGTTTTGGCAAACGCCAACGCCAGCGTGGTTTTGCCTACGCCGGGGGTGTCCTCCAGCAGTACGTTGCCCTTGGCGTACACCGCCATAAGCACCTTTCTTATAACGTCGTTTTTGCCGATAATAACGTTGCCTATAGCTTCGACAATCTCTTCCGACTTTTCGATAATCATAGTTTCAAGTCTCCCGATTTGTCCGGCTCCCTTGCCGGTATTTGTTGGTAAATGGTAGGCATGCCGTTTTCCAGATAGAACCACTCGTAACCGTTGTAGTCTATGGTGGGCGGCACCGCGCTGTACAGCGCGCGGATTATGCCGAATCCGCCGTTGTTGTAATAACCGTCGCCGTCGTGGTTTTTGCAACCGAGCGTAATAAACACGCTGTTTTTGCCCAAGCCGGCAAGCAAAGTGGTAAGCTCGGAAATAGTCATTTTATAAAACGTGTATTCTATGCCGAACTGACCGTTAAACGCAAAGTCGCCTATACTGCGAAGGTTGCCGTAAAACATAACGACCTTAAGCGAATCGCAAAATCTGTTGGTGCTGTCAACGTTGAGCGGGCTGCCGGAATCGAACGCAAACGCGTACGCGCCTATGCTTTCCAGCGCCTCCGAGCAGTACAGCTTTTCTATACCGCGACATTCGTAAAAGGCGTAATCGCCTACCAGCCTTACGGTGTTGGGCATAACCACGTTCTTAAGCGTGGTATGGTAGCAAAACGCGTAGTCGCAAATTTCGGTAACGCCGGCCTTTATATTAAGCTCGGTCATTCCGTTGTGCGCGGCGGCAAGAATAAGCGACTTGCCGTCCTTGGTGTAAAGTATATTATTCTCCGCAATAAAGTACGGATTGTCCGCGCTTACGGTTATCGTTTCCAGCGACTGCAACAGCGCAAACGCCGTGGAATCCAAGTGCCTAAGTCCACTGCCTATATGCAAGGACTTTATTGCGGAACAGCCGCTAAACGCCTTTTCGCCTATGGTCGTAACGCTGTCGGGAATAACTATCTCGGTTATCGACGTATTGTTCATAAACACGGCGAAATCTATTTTGGTAATACCGTCTTTAATGTTTATTTTCTTGTTCAAGCCCAAATACATGACAAGGGTATCGCCCAAGTACACCAAGTCTCCGTCCGAGGAATACGTCTTGTTCGCTTGGTCTATCGTAAACTCGTTGACCTTAGAGCAGCTAAGCAATATGCTCGCGCCTATGTTCGTTACGGTAGAAGGCAAATGCACCGCAACAAGGTTAGACGAAGCGTAAAATGCACCGAGTCCGATATTTTCCAGACCCTCATTAAAAGTTGCCGTTGTCAGTTTTACTTGATAATGAAGAGCATACGGAGCAACTATACGCGTAGAATTCGCAGATACGAACTCTGTATTTTCACGCGCCGGAGGTACGGAGTAAAGCACGCTGCCCTCTCCGTAATCGATGCCGCAGATGCTTCTTCCGTATAGCACGCCATCGATTGATTTGAAATACAGATTGCCGTCCGAAACTAATATTTTCTGCAACTTTCTGCAATTGTAAAGAGCGGGTCTTTGAGTTTGGTTTCCCATAAATGAAACACCGTCGTTTTCAAAAACATACTCACCGAACGTTTGCACGTTTTTGCCGAGGGTAATGCTTGTAAGTCCGCCACAAGACATAAACGCTTGACCGCCAACGTACTTAACCGAATCGGGCAACACAAAGTTTACAAACCTATTGCATTGCTGGAAAGTGCGGTAGCCTATTGATTCCACGCCGTCAAGATCGATGTCGGACAGCGCGGTGCAGCCCGCAAATGCTTGATTTTCGATTACGGTAACCTTGCCGAGTACAACCTTTTTGAGCAAAGAGCATGTATAGAAGCAGTTCATCGGGATTGTCGTTATACGGTCGGGAATAGTTATCTCCGTAAGTCTGGAGCTACGAAAGCAATTTTCGGACAAGCTTGTCAACTGCTCGCAAACCGAAAGATCTATGCCGGTAAGCGCGGTTGACGCAAAGACATAAGCACCTAACCGCCTAAGCGACTTTGACAGCTTGATTTCCGTCATGCCGCAACCGTAAAATCCGTAAGAACCGATAGTAACCACAGTATCGGGCAGTGTTACGGACGACAGCGCTTTGCAGTTGCGGAACGCATTCGATCCGATATTGACTATACCGTCGGGTATAGTTACCGATTCCAAATTTGCGCAATCGCGGAAAATGCCGGACGGCAACATGTGCTCGTATTCGTTGCCGTCGTCATCGACGTACGTGACGTCGGGCAAGCCGACCACCGTCTTAAGCGCCGAACAGCCGTAAAACACGGAGGAACCCATTTTTTCCAGCGTCGACGGCAAGGTAATGCTCTCCAGCGATCCACAGCCGGCAAAGGCCGAGCTGCCTATACTCCTAAGCTCGTTGCCGAGGTTTACCGTAGTGAGCGATTCGCAACGACCAAACACGTCGCCGGCTATGCCGACGGTGCCGCGTATAACCGTATACTCGGTTATGCTCTCGTCCAAAATCATGCTTAATATATATTTGCCGCTGTCCCCGCCGTCGAGCATAATGTACTGCGCGGTTTTGCCGTCGGTAAACGACTTCATTTTAGAATCGAAAAACGCGCCGGTCTTGATCGTCTTTACGTTTTCCAAGCCGCGCACTTCGGATATTTGCGAGTGCGCAAAGCAGTAGTGTTGTAGCACAACCACGCTTTCCGGTATAGTCAAATCGGTAACCCGCCAATACGAGCAAGAATAACTGCCTATTACGGCCAGCTCGGAATGGAACTCGGTATTCTTGTTGCCGGACGGCATAAAGTGCAACGTCGTGTAGTCCTTGGAATACAACGCGCCGTTGTACGACGAGTATATGGTATTGCCGGAATTGACGGTAATCGTTTCCAGCTCACCGGAATTATATCCGGACAAAAACGGCACGTCTATATTGGCGGTAGACGGTATGTTAATCGACTTAAAGGTACAGCCGTCGGCAAACATCGCGGCAAGGTCTATGTACGTAACGCCCTCCGGCACTTGCACGCTGTCGCTACTGCCGACGTAGCCGGAAAACACTCGCCTACCACTGCTGTCGTACGACAGCTTGAGGTCGGCAAAGTCGGACTCCGAAAGATAGTGCGCGTGAAAATCCATAACGCGCTCGTTGCCGAACACCGGCGGCGCCAGCGTGTACAGACCGGTAGCGCGGTTTTCCGAGGAATCGTACCAGCCGTCGAAGCGCATAGCTCTGTCGGCGTCGTATTCACGCATAACCTCGTCGGTGGAAAAGTTGCATTGAATTAAATTGACCCACACCGCAAGCCCCAAATTTTCGGTAAGCTGTGCCGATGCCTTAACCGTCTGATACAACTCGGTATAGTCGTCGTCCAAATACAAATTGGCTGTGTAATCGTTTACGTCGTAGTAAATATAATTGACCGCGCCACCCCTCGAAATGCGTATCTGCTTATTCGATCCTACGGTATCGAGGTCGAAGCTTTCGTACTCCACCTCGCCGCTTTTAAGCGCCTTGGCCGTAACCTTGAACTCGCTTCCGTCCGAGTCCTTAAAGGTACAAACACAGCGTTCGATAACGTCAAGCTCGTCAATTTCCATACCGAGCGCAAAGCTAAGTCTGTTACGCTCGATAAACAGTACTTCGTTTTTGGTAGTATCCGGTACCGGCCGGTTGTCGGTATAACCAACCTTTGCGCACGCGGTAAAAACGATAGCGCAAAGCGCAACCGCGGCACAAACGATTATCCAAACAATCCGACTTCGCTTCATTTGCTCACCTTACCGCCCGATTTTTTGGCGGCCTTTCCGGATTGTTTTTTCGTGGCTTTATTCGCTTTTTTTGCAACGCCGCTGTCTGCAACGTCTTGAACGTTCGCTTGCTCGGCGGGTGCGGTATCCGTTTGCTTTACTGCGGCGGTCGCTTTTTTTGCGGCAATAACTGCGCCGGCAGTCGTCCTTAACGCGTCAAAGTCGACCGGCTTGGAAACGTGCTCGTCCATACCCGCCGCCTTGGAAAGCGCTATATCCTCTACAAACGCGTCGGCCGACAGCGCTATAATAGGCACGCTTTGAGCGTCCGCCCTACCGCCGTCACGAATAGCCTTGGCCGTGTCCCGACCGTTAAGTCTGGGCATTTGCACGTCCAGCAATATCAAGTCGAACGCATACTCGGGGCGCTCGTTGTATATATCCAGCGCCTCTTGTCCGTCTACAGCATGAGTGATTTCGGCACCCTCGCTCGAAAGTATCTCTATAGCAATTTCGGCGTTGACCTCGTTGTCCTCGGCAAGAAGTATCTTGCAGCCCTCGAAGCTGAAGTCGTCGCCCGAAATCTTTTCCACATGCTTAACCGGTTCGGACAAGTCTTGCTCGACGTCCGCAATCGGCAATGACAGAAACACCGAAAAGTCGGTACCCTTACCCAGCACGCTGTCTACCACTATATTGCCGCCCATCAAGTGAACTATTTGATCGCATATTGCAAGCCCCAGTCCGGTGCCGCCGTAGTGGTGGGCAGTGGACGCTTCCTCTTGCTCGAAGGGGCGCATTATCTTGCGAATATTCTCGGGCGCAATGCCCTTGCCCGTATCGCGCACGCGCAACAAAATCTGCGCCTTGCCGCCAATGTTATCCAGCTGCTTAAAGGTAACGTCAATCTTGCCGCCGGCAAGCGTAAACTTGTTGGCGTTGGATATAAAGTTGGTAACTACTTGCGTAAGCCGCATTTCGTCCGCAACGAAATACCGCGCGGTAAAGTCCACCGTTTCCACGTTGAAGTCAATACCCTTGCCAGTGACCATACCGCTAAACATATTGCGTATTTTTTCGGCAAACGCAAATATATCGAAGGTAGTATTGAACAGAAGCATCTTGCCGCTTTCGAGCTTGGATATATCCAAAATATCGTTGATCATGCTCAAAAGGAAAACGGACAGATCTCCGGCGCGCGCCAAATATTCCCCCGCCTTTTCGGGATTTTTAATATTCATACGCGCAAGCTCCATCATACCCATAACGCCGTTCATAGGCGTACGAATTTCGTGGCTCATGCTCGAAAGGAAGGACAGCTTGCCCGCCGCCTCGCCCAGCGCCTTGTCAAGCTCCGTGCGCAGATTTTTCATTTCCTTGGTCTGCTCTGTAACGTCGTAAATCAAAAACGCGTCGTATTGTTTTCCGCTACGCTCGATTCTGACCGCTTGCGCAATAGCATGATTGTCCGTGCCGTATTCGAACTCCGTGGAAAGAACGTCCTCGCCGGTCCATTCTATATAACGGTGCGCAAAGCTACGCCAAGCGTTTTTGCCAACGCTGTGCGCTATAGCCGTCAAATCCAAAGAAAGTTTTTCGGCGTCAAGGCCGAAAAACTTTACAACACTCGGACTGGCGTACGTAGCCGCCGTCGTTTTTACGTCAATTATAACAAAAGCCGCGTTGGCCGCATTGCCAAACACGTTTATAAACGTTTGCTCGCTTTCGGAAAGCGCGTCTATACTCGCGGCGCGCTCGTCAAGCTTAGCCTTTTGCGTACGCACGTATATGCACGCAATCGCCACGACCGTCGCCGCTACAAAAAACAAAATTAAACTGTACGCTATTACGTAGGCCGTCATTTCGCTCTCCGGACATGACACTCCACAAGATTCGGTGGGAATATCGGGTATATTATACTATATATTTCGACAAATGTCAATACAATTTTATAAGTTTTCGACTCAATACAACACGTCTTTTTATTCGTATAATTCGCATAAAACGCTTGCTTTTTCCGCGCAAATACCGTATAATAATCGTACTGCGCTAGACGGAGAGGCAGCGGCACTCTGTAACCTACAATCCGCTATAGATGGGTCGAACGCCGTCCTCGGTTTGCGTATGGGAGGACAGTTGCCGTTAGGTGACGTTGATACTAAGGTCTTGTGCAACGTCTGCTTGCGAACCGTGTCAGGGCTTGACCGCAGCAGCACTAAGCATGAAGTGGCGTGTGCCACAAGGTAGCTTTAGCGGAGTCAACCGACGGAGAAACGCTTCGGTGCGTATTATCAAAGACGGTGCGCAGTTTCAAAACCCGACGAACACAAAACGTGTTGGTCGGGTTTTGAATTGAAAAATATTCAAATCATTTGCCACACTTGCCGCAGTTGGAACAGCCGTTACATATAAGCTTGTTGCCGCAACGGTTGCAGTTGGCGCGATAGTGCGGGACGTAAAGCTCGCTTTGCGATATAGGCAAGCCAAACCTATCCGTCAACTTAAATTCGATAGGCTTGCCTTGGTGCGACAACCCTTCCTCGTGCGCAATATACGTTTGGCTTATCTTGCTTTTTATAAACCGCGTCTTGCCGTCCTTTACGTAATAATTGCCCGTTTCTATAAAGGCAAACGTTACGTCGTACGCCTTACATTCGTCGGACAGCTTTTTAACCCAATCGTACCGGCACGGACGCGCGCCGTCGTAGTTTTCCCCGCCGCAAATGACCTGCTCGATTTGGCCTTGCGCCAAATACTTATCTATGGATATTTCGCCTATCAGCGGCGCTGTCATTATACCCTTGTGCTTAAACGGCAGTTCGTGCAGTATAGGTATGCGCTCGTCGGCACGGCGTTGGTTTTCGCACGTAACGTTAAAGAACACGTTTTCCCAGCCGTCGCCCCAATCCTTTGGCAGCAGCTTACTTACGCGCTCGGGGCGTTTGGTCAGCAGAAAGAACTTTACGTCCGGTCGGTCGTGAATTATGTTATACGCCTCGTTGCGCCACTCGTCCGCGCCCTCCACAAAAAAGTCGGACGTCATGCAAACGCGTATCATCTCCCCGCTTTTAACCTTATAGCTGCCGTCACGGTTTTTGGCAAGCGGATAATAAAACCCATTCGTCTTTGTAACGACCGAGCTATCGCCGCCGTTATGCGTTTTGTCAAGGTAATACATATAGCAATGCGCACAGCCCTCACTGCACTTTTGACAGCCGTGCCACGGATTCCAAATATCGTGCATTACTCGCCTCTTTTAAGCTTTGTCAAAACCTCGCCTATATCGGCGTTGACGCAAATGGATCGGCTCTGTATTTGCGGCGGGCAAGCGGCCTCGCCGTAGTTTACGCACGCGTACGTAGCGTTGGGGTTTTGGCTCGTAAGCCGCCAAAACGGATACTTGATTATAACCGGCGTATTGCTACCCACGCCAAGCTCCAAATACAGCACGCGAGTATCCTTGTGCTTGTGAACGAAGTCCTCGTACCGTGCGCACGCCTCTGCCCAGCCGTCGTCTTGTACGAAGGTATCGTCGCAACGCAAGTTCATGTTCATAGGCTTGCCGCAAACCGGACAGCGCGGTATAAGCTCGGTCTGAATCTTCATATCCTTCTGCTCGGCCGCCATACGGCGGATAATATCCTCGTTGTCGTACGTCTTGCTATGGCAAGGCTCCGAGCACTGAAACAAGCCGTAGTCGCCTTGCGTATAGAACAGCCGTGTTTTGTCGAACCCCGCTTTTTGAAAGCAATGGTCGACGTTGGTCGTAAGCACGAAGTAGTCCTTGTCCTTTACCAGCAAATACAGCTCGTCGTACACCGGCCGCGGCGGCGCCTCGTACCGATTGAGCATAACGTTGCGCGACCAAAATGCCCAAAACTCCTCGAGCGACGAGTACGGATAGAACCCGCCGCTATACATATCGTGAAAGCCGTACTTTTGCTCGAAGTCGGCAAAGTGCTTGCTAAAGCGTTCGCCGGAATAGGTAAACCCCGCCGAAGTAGATAACCCCGCGCCCGCGCCGATAACGACGCAGTCACAGCTTTTAAGCGCGGCTTTAAGCGCGTTAATTTGCGCCGAGCAGTCTTGCGTAAATGCCATAATCCTTGTCCTTGAAAACGTTGAAAATCACTTTTATATCGCTATCGGTTTTTTGCTTGTACTCGCGCACCGTAGCCACCGCAATCTCCGCCGCTCGCGCGTTGGGGAACATAAACTCGCCGGTGGATATACAGCAAAACGCTATGCTCGTTAGTCCGTTGCCGTCGGCAAGCTCGAGGCAAGACCGATAACAGCTTGCAAGCTGTTCCTCGTGCCTTGCGGTAAGCCCGCCGTAGACTATAGGCCCTACGGTGTGCAAAACGTACTTGCACGGCAAGTTGTAGCCGCGCGTAATTTTGGCGCCGCCCGTCCGCTCCGGCTCGCCTTGCGCCTCCATAACGCTAGCGCATTCAAACCTAAGCTGTACGCCCGCAAACGTGTGTATTGCGTTATCTATACAGCCGTGGTTGGGGTGAAAGCAACCGAGCATTTGACTGTTGGCGGCGTTCACTATTCCGTCGCACTTAAGCGTGGTTATATCCCCTTGCCATAGGTAGATGTCGGGTATATCTGTCGGCGGCAAGTCGGCAATATCCGTAACGCCTACGGCGCGCAAGCGGTCTTGCAAATACTCGTCTTGAAGCTTGATAAATTCCGCGCTTGCCGGCTTTGGCATGCGCACGTTTACCAGCGCACGAAAGTACCTACCCTTTTCCGTTTCGGAAAGAGTAGGCACGTCCTCGCCGCGCTCGGCGCAAAGTATTTCTAATATGCGGTCTAACTTAGTCATACCTACACTACTGCGTCGGTCATCGTGTAACCTTCCAGCGAATTTTCCTTTACTTGTATGCAAATATATTTTATGCCGTCGTCGGCTGCGGCAAAGAATTGGCGTTTCGCCTTGGGCGCAATGCGCAGCCAGTCGCCCGCCGACAGCGATACGGTTTCTCCGTCGATAACGGCGTGACCTTTGCCCTCTATTACGGCGTAGATTTCCTCGTTGTTTTTATGCGAGTGCACGAATGGTACGCTCGCGCCCGCGGGCAACGCGTTGACGCTCACTTCAGCGCCGGTCAACTTAAGCGAGTCGTGAAGCTCCACGCGCGGCTCGTTGCCTATCGTGATTTTGCTGTAATTCATAATGATACCTCCAACTTGTTTCGTTACGCTCATTATACCACGGCGCTATCCACAATACAATATAGTAACTTTTCTATTATCGAGTAATAGATTTGTTACTAAGTTTCGTTTTTGAACTATTGACTTCGTGCGGTGCATTTGGTATAATGCAAAAAAAGGAGCTACGTTATGCTTACTCGCGAGGAATTGCCCGAATGTCCTGTTGCCACCACCGTTCAGCTGATAGGCAACAAGTGGAAACTGCTTATTTTGCGTAATCTTATATTCAACGGAGAACAGCGGTTCAGCGATTTTTCCAAGACCATTCCCGCCATAAGCAAAAAGGTGTTGACCGACAATCTGCGCGCGCTGGAAAACGACGGTATAGTCAACAGACGAGTGTTTGCCGAAGTGCCGCCGCGCGTGGTGTACACCCTATCCGAGCTTGGTCAATCGCTAAAGCCGCTGTTGGACGCCATGATGGTCTGGGGCAACGAATACAAAAGCAAGCTGTAACTGGCGCATACGCCAAACGGTAAAGCGGGATTGAAAAATTTTTCAGTCCCGCTTTTTGCTTGCGTTATTTCCTTTTTCTGTCTATGTTGAACAAGTGCATGCAAGTGGCCGTGCGCAAATACCATTCCAGTCTGTCGTGGTATTCGTAAACGTATACGTCCTTGTGCGTGCGCGAGGCAAACACCATAGGCAAGCCGCTTACTTGCGCAGTGGCAACCGGTGCGGCCGTTTGCTGTGCCGTCCCGTAGCCTTGCGGTTGAGCGGGCTGAGCGTAGCCGGTTTGCGCCACGCTCAACGGATCGGCGTTGTAGCCGCCGTTTTGCGGTTGAGCGGGACCGTAACCGACGTCGTACAAGCCGGTTTGCGGTTGCGTAGGCTGTGCGTAGTCGGTTTGGTAGTTATTGGGTTGAGCACTGCCGAAGTCGGTGGGAAACACCGTTTTTTCGCTGTAGCCGGTCGAGTTTTGCTCGCCGACGTTATTGTTGTTAGTTCTGTCGAACGTTCTTCTTCTGCTTCCGCCGTCAAAATCAAACATAGCTTACCTCAATACGTCGGTGCCCAAAAACTCGCGCAAGACTTCCGGAACGGTCACCGAGCCGTCCTTGTTTTGGTTCTGCTCGACTATTGCGGGCAGTACGCGCGACGTTGCAAGGCCGGACCCGTTAAGCGTGTGCACGTACCCTATTTTTCCGTCCGCGCCGCGGTAGCGCGTCATGTTGCGTCGCGCTTGGTAATCGTTGGCGTTGGATACCGAGCTGACCTCTTTATAAATACCCATGGAAGGAATCCATATTTCTATATCGTAAGTGCGCGCCATGGATGCCGAGCAGTCGCCCGCCGCCAGCTTGCTAAGCCTATAGTGCAAGCCCAAGCCTTCCACCAACGCGCAAGCCTTGTTTACAAGCTCCTCAAACGCCGCCTTGCTCTGGTCGGGCGTGGTAACTTGAACCATCTCCACCTTGTTGAACTGGTGGCCGCGAATCATGCCGCGCTCCTCGGCACGGTACGAGCCGGCCTCCTTGCGGTAGCACGGAGTGTAGGCAAACAGCTTTTGGGGCAGCTCGCTCTCTTGCAAAATTTCGCCGCGGTAAAGGTTGACGAGCGCCGTTTCCGCCGTAGGCAACATAAACCTACGCGCAGCACCCCCTTCCGCCGTTTCCACGCGGTACACGTCGTCCTCGAACTTGGGGAACTGCCCCGCGCCAAGACCGCATTCGTAATTTAGCATGTGCGGCGGGAGGATAAAGTTGTAACCGTCCTTGGTGTGCGTTTTGATAAAGTAGTTGATAAGCGCCCATTCAAGCAACGCGCCGCGACCGGTGTACAGCCACGAACCGTTGCCCGCCAGCTTTACGCCGCGCTCGTAGTCGATAAGGTGCAAACCCTCGCAAAGCTCCACGTGGTTTTTGATCGGGAAGTCGAATTCCGGCTTTTTGCCCCAAACCTTGACTACCGCGTTGTTCTCCTTGCCGCCGGCCACTACGTCCTCGTCGGGCATGTTGGGCAAGCACAACAGCAAGTTCCTAAGCTCGTCCTCTACGGCCTTAAGCTTTTCGTCGTTGGCGGAAATCTCGTCGCCCAGCTCGCGCATTTTTGCGAATATGGGCTGAACGTCCTTGCCCTCTTTTTTGAGCCGAGGAATGTCCGCGCTGACCTTGTTCTTTTCGGCCTTGAGCGTTTCGGTCTTGCCTATAATGTCGCGCCGCTTTCCGTCAAGCGCGAGTATGGCGTTCAAGTCGGCGTCACAGCCGCGCTTGGCAAGCGCCGCCGCCACGCCTTTGGTATCGTTGCGTATAAGGTTAATGTCTATCATAAGTTCGTCCTTTGGCTCGGTTGATTTTTTATCCGAACTTCGCCGTTTACACTATTATAAACCAAAGGAATGATAAAAGCAACAATATGCGCAAATTTATCGGTTGAATTTTTTACGAATCTCGTTGCTTGCGCCTTCGCAGTTTAAACAAGCGCGTTACTTCCGCCTTTATATTTATCGCGCCGGTAAGGAGTATTCCCGCCGCGTACGTGACGGCGAACGCCGCCGCCGCAATAACTATCTGCCAAAGATACGCCATAGCCGAATTTTTCAGCGCCACAGTTATCCCCCAAAACGCCAACCCGCCGAGTGCCGTAAACAGCAACGGCTTGATAAACGCATTTTTTACATCCGCGCCGACGGTAAGCCGCTTTGCCGCGCACCTCATGGAAAGCGTTGCCGCAACGGCGTAGCACAGCGTAGTGGCAAACGCCGCGCCGGTAATGCCGAACGCACGCACGGCAAAGGGCGTAAGTCCTACCTTTACGCACGCGCCGATTAGCAGATTGATAACCGGCACGTGCGCCTTGTTGTAGCCTTGCAGTACCGCCGTGGAAAGCTGTAATATGCCCACGTAAAACACAGACATGGCTTGCACGCGCAACAGTCGTGCGGCAAGCTCCAGCTGGTCGACGGTAAGACCCTTGCGATACAGCACGTTGCATACGTGCTGGGGAAAGGCCAAAAATACGGCGGTAATGGGTATTACGAACAGCATTATCCACTTGGCCGCACTGCGCGTGGGTTGCGCCGCGTCCTCGCCCTTTTCCACAGCGTGAGTAATAGTCGGCAAAAATGCTATAGCCACCGACAGCACTACCACAGTCGGCATATTGATAAGCGTGCCCACCGGCCCGACAAACAAGCCAAACGCCGCGGTAGCGCCCTCCCGCCCCGCGCCGCCGTAGGTAAGCAGATTGATAACGAGCACCGAATCAATCATTTGCGTAATTGGCAAAACGAGCGCGCCCAGCGTGACGGACAGCGCGAACGAAAACAATTCCTTAAGTATGGTCTTATCCGCGACCGGCGGCGCGACGGACAGCTCCTCCGATATTTCGGCGGCGAGCGACGGAACCATGCTCAACCGCACGCGCCGACGGCCCGTAATGCCGTAGCGTATACACAAGTACAGCAATGCGGCAAGCTCGCTGGCCGACACGCCGATAAGCGCGCCCGCCACCGCGTACTTAACGCCGTACGGCATTAGCAGTCTACTCAAATACAAGCCCAGCACCAGCTTGATAATCTGTTCTATAAGCTGGCTTATACCGCTGGGCAAGGTTTGACTTTTACCTTGAAAATACCCGCGCAAAACGTTTATGCCGCTGGCAAACAACAACGACGGACATAGCGCAAGATACGCAAGACCGGCGTCGGTATTGCCTTGCACGCCCGATATTACGTTGCGCAGTAGCGCCACGCCCGCAGTGCAAACAACCGAAGTAATTACGAGCGGCACGATAGCTATTTTTATAGCGCGCTTGGCCGCGCAGTCGTTTCCCAGCGCCGTGTACTTTGCCACCACGCGCGATACCGCGCCGGTCATTCCGCTCCCGCAAAACGCCAAAAGAACGGTGTACAGCGGGAATACCATTTGGTACAAGCCCATGCCTTCCGCGCCGACTACGTTGGTAAGCGGCACTCTGTACAACGCGCCTATCAGCTTTGCTATCATTCCCATTACGGCAAGCGCGATTGCGCTCCTACCGAACGATTTAACCGTGTACTCTTTTTTCACGTATATAGTATGGTTAAACGGTCGATAGTTAATTCTTAAATACTATACGGTTTTTCTAATCCTCCGCGCCCAATGCCAACCTCTTGAACGCGGCGTTGTTTTGCAAAAGCTCGTCAAACGTGACCGGTACGTAGCCGTTTACGTCCACGCCGGCGTTTAGCGCGTGCGGCAGTTGCCACAACGGCGCATACTTTTTGTCGCGACTGTTGTGGATATGTCCGTGTATCAAATACCCGAGCTTTTTACTGCCCAGCTTACGGCTCGCCTTCCACTCCAGCATCGGGTAGTGACACAAGGTTACCGTAACGCCGTCCACCGTCGTTTCGACGTACTGCGCGATTTTTATAAAATACTCGGCGTAATCGCAAAATTCGACGCTGCCGTCCTTGCGGGCTACAGCCATGCCGTACCGCTTGAGCCACTTGTAATCGTGATTGCCGGCTACGAGTATTTTTTTACCCTTCAGCCGCGAAAGGTACTTTATCGGGTCACTGCTTTCCCACACCAAATCGCCCACGATATACACGGTATCGCCGGCGCATACGCGTTCGTTCCAATTGGCTATAAGCGCCTCGTCCATCTCCTCCACGCTACCGAACGGGCGCGAACAGAACTCTATGCAGTTTTTATGCCCCAAGTGCAAGTCGGACGTAAAATAAATCATACCTCTATCCCCTTTATATCCGTTATTAAATATTTTTGCGCATAAAAAAATCCGAGCTGTAATCTACGACCGCAGCTCGAATGTTTTTACGATAATTACCTAATTACCGCTACAAGCGGTATTACGCGGTAATAGCGCCCGTCGGGCATTCACCCTCGCACGCGCCGCAGTCAATGCATGCGTCCGCATCTACTACGTACTTGCCGTCGCCCTCGCTGATAGCATTTACGGGGCAAGCCGCCGCGCAAGCGCCGCACGCTACGCATTCGTCGGAAATTTTGTGTGCCATGGTACAACCTCCATCAATTTATACGGTAATTATACCACATACCGCGAAACTTGTCAACGCCAAAAAAATATTTTTGCGGTTAGCAGTTGCGAACAATTTGACTGCTACTCTGCGGAACCACCGTTGGGCACGTCTTGCGGCTTTTGTCCGCCACCACGCTTGTTGCGGTTGAACTTGTGCTTTTTCTTTTTTCCGCCGACGTTTTGACTGCCCCCTTGATTGTTGTTTTGGTTATTATTGTTGTTATTATTATTCTTGTCGGGACGGTTTTGGTTGCGGTTTTGGTTTTGATTGTTGACGTTGTTGG
>JAIDCZ010000035.1 GCA_029055565.1 Clostridiales bacterium | reverse complement strand
TTCCACTGGCGTGCGGTAATAACCACACCCTTAATCCGCTTGTTGAAGTTAAGCGTAATTTTGCCGTTGCTGCTTGCCGAACCGACCTTGATAAAGCCCGTACCAGTAACCACACCGTGAGAGTCACTATTGCCAAGCTCTACATTGGTCGCGGAAGCGCTTTCAAAAACACTTGCATTGCCGCAAGCCAAGCCGAAAATATAAGTCGGATTTGCGAGCTTGCCGGTCTGCGTAAGCTTGATCATATCGAAATCGAGCGGAGTGCCGTCCGGCTCAACGGTTTCGGGATAGTAATTGTACTGCTTAGGATCGACCTCGCTGTCCTTGTACGTAACGCCGTCGCCTATCGCCCAAACCTTAATCCACCACGTGTCTTTAAGCGTAACCTCGCGGTTGCCGTTGGCAGAGATTATTATAGTCTTATCTATATATTCCGAATAGTAATCGCCGGGGGTCGAAAATCCGTAGTAATTTACGCGATAGCCTATTGCGTTGTCTATCTTGTTCCACGTTGCAACGCCGGTCTTGGGATTGATGTTTACCTTGGGCGCAGCAAGCTGAATACGCACGTCGGACGTAATATAAAGCTCGAACCCAAGTTCGCCGTCGTACTCATGATCCTCGTCAATATACATCAAGGCTGTGAGTATAACGTAAATATCTTCCTCTCCGTCTGCGGGACAAGTGACGGTAACGTTGCCGTAATCGTCAATTACGAACGCGCCGGTATCGTCGTCGTCCGCCTCCCACAGCATATTTACGCCGTAAAGCTTAGCGGGCAAATACAAGTCGCCCATTACCTTGGAATTTCCATTTAGAATATCCCAAGCGTTAAGCGTTTCTATAACGAGATCATATCTGTCGTTTTCCTCGATATCTTCAAAATCTACCGAGCGATAACTTGAAAGTCCCTTTACTTCGCCGTCCGCAACAAGCGTGCCCATTGCGGTTACTTCCAGACCCTCGAGTCTATCGTCTATTGCCAAATACAATTCGGGTACGTATTCGCCGAAAAGCGTAAATCCGCCCTCGAGCACGGCGTTGCCGTTTTTATTCTCCGCTATCTTGCCGCCTACCATAAACTCGCGGTTGGGAATATGCTCGCCGTAGTAATTTATAATTTTGGTAATTTCGGCTACGGTATAAATATCGTCATCGGATATTTTAAACTCAACGCCGGCGCAATAATTGCTCGAAAAGTACCAATCGGAATAATCGCCGTCGTCCGCGTCCTCGCCGTCGTCGCTGAGCGCCCTTACTTGGAAAACCCAAGTATCGTCAAGCTTGGTCTCGTCGATTTCAGAAAGATCTACCGTAACGGCGTTTTCAAAAACCATCGCCGAATTTTGATCGGGGCCGTTAATAGCGTACTCATAAATGTGCGTGCCGGCTACCGCGTCCCAGCTGACTACTACCTTGCCCATGTCCGTGCCTTGAATGCGCACGGTAAGGTTTTCGGGCGCAGCCAAATTGCCCTTAGGCGCCTTATACGTTATAGCTTCAGACCATTTGCTGTCCGAATAGTTTACCCCGTCGCCTTTTGCTTTAACGGCAATAGACTGATTATTTTCCAGCACTACCTCGCGGTTTTCGGCGGTCTGCTCGGCGCCGTCGTCAATCTTAAATACGTAACCGCTTGCATTGGCCACGTTGTTCCACGTAGCTTTGCCGTTTATGCGTATATGGATATACGGTGCAGTAAGCTCCGTCGTTGCGGGAACTATCGGCACAATGGGGTCTTTGCCGTCGCCGTTGCCGTCGCCCTTATCACCGCCATTACCGGTGTTGACGTCACCGCACGCGGCAAGACATAAGCACGCAAATATCGTAACTACGAGGCTCAAAATAACGAGCCACAAACGCCGATTTTTCATACAACCCTCCGAAAGTTATTTCGTAGTTATATTGTATCACTTTATTTTGCAAATGTCAAAAAAAGTTATATAAAAAGTCGCCCGATATTGGACGACGGTAAGTTTTCGGTATTAGCGTTGAAACGGCAAAAAGTCCTCGGCGTCGGTCTTGTCGTAAATAAAGTCCTTGCCTATAAGCGACGCGCGGTGGATTACGCCGTTGCCGTACTTGTGCGTTATTTTGTCCAGCGCCTCGTCCAGCTTTTCCAGCTTGTCGTTGCGCGTGCCGTCGTCAAAAAAGGACAGCTGTTTGGGCGCGTCGTCCGTAACGAGCTTGGATACCGCCACCGTTATGGTGCGCATAGGATCGCCGTTCCAGTTGTCGCTAAACACCTTTAACGCGTTTTCGGCTATTTCGGTGGACGAATACGTAGGCACCGGCATTACGCGCTGGCGGGACATGGAATACAACGCGCTGTCGCGCATACCTACCGAAACGAGCGTGCCGCGATAGCCGGCCTTGCGCATACGCGCCCCCACCTTTTCGCTGAGATAGTAAATAATGTCGCGCGCGTCCTCTATCGTTTCTATATCCCGCACCGCGGTCATGCCGTGGCCTATAGACTTTACGTCGCGGGAATATACTGCCTCGCGCACCGGCTCTGTATCCTCGCCGTTGGCGTACGCTTTCATTTTCAGTCCGTTTATGCCGAAGTGGCTTTTCAGCACGCCCGAGTCTGCGTTTGCCAAATCGCCTATGGTAGTAATATTCAGCTTTTGCAAATGCTCGTACGTGCGCCGCCCTACCATAAGCATTTCACCGGCGTTCAACTGCCATATAAGCCGCTTAAAGTTGGCGCGGTCTATAACGGTAGTAGCGTCCGGCTTTTTCAAGTCCGAGCCGAGCTTGGCAAAAACCTTGTTAAAGCTTACGCCCACCGAACAAGTAAGCCCACTGTCCTTTTTTACGCGCTCGCGTATAAGGTCGGCTATTTGGCGGCCGTCGCCGAAAATCTTTTGCGAGCCCGTAACGTCCAGCCAGCACTCGTCCGCGCCGAACGGTTCCACCATATCCGTATAGTCGTTGTACAGCTTGAACATTTGCTTGGAATACTTCATGTACAATTCGAAGTGCGGCGGCACGACCAAAAGATTGGGCGCCTTTTGTCGGGCTTGCCAAATGACGTCACCCGTTCTTATCCCCGCCTTTTTTGCCAGCTCGTTTTTTGCCAGCACTACGCCGTGGCGCTTGTTGGGATCGCCGCAAACAGCAAGCGGAACGTCTTTCCACTCTGGGTGAGAAACACATTCCGCCGACGCATAAAAATTATTCAAATCGCAATGCAGTATTACTCTGTCTTTCATTAAAATTGATAATTGGTGTAAATCTCTTGAACTTCTTGTTCGGTCGGGAATCCCGCGCCGCCGCCCGCGTGGCGGATTTTAAGCGCGGCAAATATTTCCGCGCGCTTCATTGCCTCGGTCGCCGCGCAACCGTTAAGGTAATAGTGGTTGAACGCCGTAAACAGCGCGTCGCCCGCGCCGACAGTGTTTGCCACCCCACCTATCTGACATGCTGGCAATCTCGTTATAGTATCTGTAACGCGCTCGTAAAATATAACGCCGTCGCCGCCCAAACCGATTGCTATTATCTTGGCCTTGTACACGTTTTTAAGATCGGTCAAAAATTGTTCTGGCCGAACCGGCAAATCCTCGTCGCTCAAAAACAGCACGTCTGCGTACTCCATAAAGTCGCGGTTGAACGGATCGTAAATATCGCTTATTACGTGAACGTCGGTCGCAATGGTTTTTCCCGCGGCCTTTGCAATGGGCAGTAACGGCCTATTAAAGTTGGTGTTGCACAAAACGCATACGTCGGCCGCGTTTATAGCGTTTTGCACGCGCGCCGTATCGACGCTCATATCTTGAATGTTTTTAAGATCACAGTATATTTGCCGTCTGCCGCCGTCCCCAGGTTCGTAGAGTATTATCGACACCGGTGTGCAGTCCAAAGCTTCAAAAACATATTCGCGGGAAATGCCGCTCTCGTCCAGCTTGTGCCTAATTCTGTCCGCCTCATTGTCCTTGCCTATCAGCGTGGAAAGCGTAATCTCGTCGCCCAGCGTTTTGGCGGCCATGGAAATATTGTAGCCCACGCCCGAAATGGACGAGTCTATGCCGAAAAACGGATAGTCTATCGGATAGTAGGCAACAGGAAAGGAGCGTATACGTAAATTGGTTTCTACGTTGACAAGCCCCGATACAAAATACTTCATTGGCATACACCTCTTTTATGCGTTTGAGATTATCTAACATTATATACTTTATCAATATTTTTGTCAACATACTTCTTTAAAAAAAGAAGTTTTTTATAAGCGTGTATTTACGCAGTGATTAGTTTATCGTTACGCCCGAATAGTTGCGTGTCGGTAATAATTGCGCGACGCTGTTCTATATATAGTATTCCCAAAACTAAATAAGGTTGAGATTCCTCGTTTCACTCGGAATGACAAGAATAGTTTGCTTGGTCGATAGTCGAGCAAACCATTCTTTTGTCCTACGAAGCACCGAAGGTATCCAGAGCAAGCGCAAAGCGCGCGGCGAAGAATCTCAACCTTATTTAGGCGAACCGCCGCAAAGTGGCTATGCTATTACTACCGCTAATTCCGAATTCATAATTCCGAATTTCGAATTATACGTTCATTCTGCATTCTAAATTCTTAATTCTGCATTATTCTAATTCCTATTGACATTTATGCTCGAATGATATATAATAGACGAAAGCTAAAATTTTTCGGAGGAAAATATGGAGAAAATAGAAATATCCAAGCTCTTTAAAGACAGCGGTATGCAAACCACTTTGCGCCGCGCTACGTTTGACAGACTGCAAATTCGCCCGCAGGTCAATTACCGCGGCAGAACGCAAGACGAAGTGTTCTTTCAAAAGCAAGACGGCGCCAACGTGGAATTCGAGGTTGTGCGCAGAATGGACTTCGAGCCGGAAGGCGTGTTTGAAATCACCGCTGTGTACACCGTTCGTCGCGTGCTTAACGATGAGTTTGTCGGACAAGATATAGACTACCGCGAACTTTTGCGCACGCTTACCGCCAACGACTTTAACATGCTGTGCGGCAACGTGTTCTCGTCCATGTCACTCATTATCTCCCAGCTCACCCTTGCGTCCAACGGCGTTCCCATGGTCTCCCCGCCCGTGTACTGCGGCTTGGCGGCAAAGGCCGAATAAATTAAATAAAAACCGATACGTAAAAAATAGGCAAGCCAATCGCTCGCCTATTTTTTTGTGCCACTATAATTGCGGCGTTGGCGTTTTGTCGAAAAACGCCGAAATTTGTACATAACTTTTTTCGTTTAATGCAAACTAAAGGTATATTTAACACTAACGAGGCAAAAATTTATGCAGTATATAATCGAGGTGGACGACGAATTGAACGATTTACTTAACGGCAACGCTTACGCGCGCAATATGACCGTTCCCGCATTGATAGCGGAATTGTTGAAACGTTACGTTATCGACGCGCATATCATGGAACAGAACGAGCTTTGGCAGTCCGGCACCGAACAGTGCAAGGATATAAATCTGGACTGGGCCAACTTGTAGTAGCAAAGGAGAAAGGGCTGTGGTGGCGTACAAGCGCGGAGAAATATATTATGCGGATTTAAGTCCGGTTATCGGCTCCGAACAAGGCGGAGTGCGACCGGTGCTTATTATCCAGAACGACGTCGGCAACCGCTACTCGCCCACCGTTATAGTATGCGCCGTTACCAGTCGAATTACCAAAGCAAAACTGCCCACGCACGTGGAATTGCATGCGGGACAGTTTGGACTTGCCAAGGACTCGGTGGTACTGCTGGAACAGCTACGCACGCTCGACAAGCGTAGGCTAAAGGCGCGCGTCGGCGAGCTGGATACAACCGCAATGCGCAAGATAGAACGCGCCACGCTTATATCGCTTGGATTCGTATAATTACTTATTTTGATAAAAATAAGTTCGAGCAAAAATAGAGTTAGCTACGTTTAATGCAAATACGACAAATTGAAATTTACGCTTGCAACAATACGCGTATCTTTTCATTAAGCGCTTTAAGTATAATATTGTCATCGTACCCATTGTCGACTATCAGCGCCTCAATCTCGTAGCGGCGCTCCGTCAGTTCACAATTATCATGCGGAATAGCGTCAAGATTTACGTCACCGTCACTATCGGTCATAAGCCACTCATGCACTCCATCTCTAAAACCGATAATTGGAACTAATTTCCCTTTTAGCAAGTATTTAATACATTCGATATAATCGTCAACGATTATATCAATATCGGAATCGTCTGCTGACTCGCATTGTCTCGTAAGCCAAAACGAAGCTTCTCGTTTTACTTCTTTAAGGGTAAGCTGTTTCCTTTTCATTTTTACCTCGTTAAATGACTGTTTATTCCTTGTACTCCGCAAAGTTGAGTACGTCGTTTGCCGTAAGCATCATTTGCGCGTAGGAGCTTATCGCGCGCTCTGCGCCCAAGCCGTTGCGGTAGCACGCAACCGTGGCCGCGTCTATCGGGCTGTAAGCGCATGTCAGCGCCGTAATACAGCCGCTAAGCATATCACCCATACCGCCTTTTGCCATTGCGGGCGTGCCGGCAATATTCAGCCGAACTTCCTTTCCGTCTGTAATAATAGTGGTTGCCGATTTAAGCACGAGTACGACGTTTAGGTCTGCGGCAAACGCTTTGGCGTTCTCAACCGTCGCGTCCAAGCCGGTCAACCGCTTAAACTCGCCCACATGCGGCGTAAGTATAACCTTGGCCTTGGCCGATTTGATAAAGCCGTAATCACCCTTAATCGCGTTTATAGCGTCGGCGTCCACCACCACGGCCTTGTCGTAATTGTCGCAAACGAACCTAACCATATCCTTCAGTTCGGGATTGGCACCCATACCCATGCCAATGCATAGCGCCGAAGCGTTGCGCACTATATCGTCGAATTCCTTTTTGTCGAACTTGATAAATCCGTCGGGTGTATCCGGCATAAACTTCATAATGGACATAGTGGCGCGCGCCGACATTGCCGCGCGGTGAACGTCCGGCATGCACACCGTTACCGTCCCCGCGCCGTTAAGGTACGCGGTATGCGCCGCTGCGGCCGCCATCATCGGTGCGCCCACCATCGACCCGCACCCACCTATAATATAAACCTTGCCGGCAGTGCCCTTGTGCGCGGCGTTATCCCTTACGTACACCGGAAAATCGCCGTCCTCGTACACGTGAATATCGGACGAAGTGGCAAAAACGTCCTTTACTATAATCTTGCCGCACATATTTCGACCATTGCCGAACAGCATCCCCGGCTTGTAGCAAGAAAAGGTTACCGTTTCGTCCGCCTTAAAGCAAGTACCCATCACCTCGCCGCTGTCGCAATTAAGTCCAGACGGAACGTCCAACGCAATTTTAAACGCGCCACTTTGCGCGTTAAGCTTGTTAATCAGCTCGGCCGCCTCGCCCTCTATCGGCTTGTTCAGTCCTATGCCGAAAACGGCGTCGGCAATAATATCGGCGTTGCCGTCGTATTCGCTTGCCGGCAAAACCTTAAGCCCGCCGCTTTTTGCGTACGCTAGGGTTTGCGCGTCGTACTTTGATATATCAAACACGGTATACGCCGCCACGTTGCAGCCTACGGTGTGCAGTCGCGCCGCGGCTAGCAAGCCGTCGCAACCGTTGCCTCCGCTACCGCAAAACACCGCAACGGAATTATCTGCCTTACCCTTTACGTGCTCGGCAATTATATCAGCAACCGCAAGCGACGCCGAAAAGCGCAAAAAGGTTTCGCCCACGCCGTTTTGCATTGCTTTACTTTCCGCCGCGCGCACTTGCGCCGCGCTCAAAACGTTTTTCATTTGCCGTCTCCTTTACGCAAAAGCTCCACCGCCGCTACCGCGTAATCGCCGTCGTGCGAAATAGATACGCTACACTCGTACTGCGCAAACGCCCGTACCGCGCCGCCGTAAAAGTTCAGTATAGGCGCGCCGCCGTCGCAATGCGCGACCTCTATATCGGACGGCATTACGCCGCTTCCGAAGCCTATGCCCAACGCCTTGACTGCCGCCTCCTTGGCGCAGAAAATACCGGCGTAGCTTTGCGCGCAGTCCGCCTTGCCGTTGCAATAGCTTTGCTCGGCCGCGGTAAAAACCCTATCGGTAAACGCGGCCTTTGCTATCGCCTTTTTTATTCGGGAAATCCTAACCGTATCTATACCTATCATACTCAACGCCTATTACGTTTACGGCCTAACGGCATTTTCCACGGCGCGCGCGGTAGCTTCCGTAGCGAGCGCCATAAGTATATTTATGTCAGCCGTCTTATCGCCCTTGGACAGCGCAAACAGCGTGTCGCCGTCCGCGTCGGTGTGCACCGGTCTTATAGACATGGCCAGTCCGTCATGCGCCACTGCCGCCAGCTTGTTGGCGCCAACCTTGTCGAGCTTGGCGTTGGTCATTACGCACCCTATGGTAGTGTTGGTGCCCGCTTGTAGCTTGAACATATGCTCGAGCGTGCCGTCGGCAAGCGCTTGCATAGTATTCAAAAATTTGCCGTTTGGCAGTCTTGCGCCGGCAAGTATTTGACCGTTGGTATGATCGCACACGTCGCCTAACGCGTTTACAGCGATTACGGCGGTCACAAACACGTCGCCGAACTTACACGTGGCCGCGCCTATTCCGGCCTTACTCGCCCCCATTGCGCCCAAAATTTTGCCTACCGAGGCGCCTTTGCCGGCACCCACGTTGCCGAACGCAACGTTGTCGGCAGTAGCGCGCTGTGCGGCGGCATAGCCCATTGCCTTATCCGGATAGTGATATTCGCCTTGCGTGTTAAGGTCGAACAGTATAGCTTGCGCGACGAGCGGCACCACTTTGTCGCCCGCCTTAAAGCCGATATTATTTTCGCGCAAGTAGTCCATAACTCCGCACGAAGCTTCCAGTCCGTAAGCCGAACCGCCCGAAAGCACGATTGCGTTTACAAAGCCTTGCGACTTTTCGGCGCGAAGCATATCCGTTTCACGCGTACCCGGTGCGCCGCCGCGCACGGACACGCCGCCCACTGCGTAGTCGGTAAGTATGCACGTAACGCCGGTATAGTCGTCTTGCGCATGTCCTATTTTTATTCCGTCGGGCAAAAGCACCGCGTCGTTCATAATTCACTCCTATCGTCAGTTATTCGTAGTCGTCGTCGCCGGTAAGCTCGTTAGCAAGCTCGGCAACGGCGGAGTTTATACTGTCCCAAGAAAATCCGCGCCCAGCCAAAAACCGTTTTAGCTTTTGCTTGTCCGCGGACTTGTGCGACTTGATATACTTCAGCGCTATATCCGTAATATTATCCTCGGGCGCATCGTCCAGCAGTTCGTCTACAACCGATTGCGCAATGCCCTTTTGCTTGAGCTCGGCGCTTATCCTAAACGAACCGTACTTTTTTGACTTGGACCTAATATAAGTTTGCGCGTAAAGGTAATCGTCTATATAGTGGTAGGAAACGAGCTTATCTATAGTCTGCATAATTACGGCCTTGTCGTAACCCTTGTCTAAAAGATATTTGTAAATTTCCTTTTTTGCGCGCGGCGCAATGGACAGATACCCCACCGCACGCTCGAACGCCGAATTAAGCTCGCTCTTTTCCATTACGCTTTTCAGCTCGTCGGCGGTAATCTCGTCGCCTATCTTAAGCCGTGCGGCGGCCGCGGCAACCTCGTCCAAGCCGCACACAAACTCGCCGTCAATATATATACTGACGCGGGTGCGGTTGCGTTTTTGCTTTTGGATATCCGTTATTTTGCCCATACGCGTATATTTTAACATTATACGCACAAAAAATCAAGCGCGAATAAAAACAAATATGCCTACACATATTAAATACACAACAAATCAAGGAGAACTACATGACTACGAAAAGCCTTACGGAATTGAGCGAGCTTATGCGCAGTGAAAAGCTTGCATACAAAAAGTGCTGCAACTACGTGTCGGAAACCGACAACGAACAGCTGAAATGCGCGCTTGGCAACCTTGCCAACGGCCACAAACAGCGTTACGAAACGCTAAGCAATTACCTCGACAAAAACTAAGGAGAAAATTATGCAATACGACAACGAATACGATCTCGATCACGACGACTGCCCCGAGTACGAAAACGAAGTGCCCGAGGAATTTGCTTCCGACTTTATTGTGGAAACGGACGTGGACGGCTACGACGAATACCCGCAAACGCCCGACGACTATATAGGCAATAGCTTCGGCGGCAACGAGCAAGCGGCAACCAGCGATTTTTCCGACCTATACGAAATAGCTGAAGAATACGAAAACGGCAACGGCGACAAAAATACCGACGGAACCGGCAAGCCGTGCAACGGCGACAGCTGTAATATAGACTACGAAATCGACCAAGACTACGGTGACGATTGCGGCGCACAAAATTGCGAAGACTGCGACAAGTCGTTGCAGTACGCTCCGAGCGACGAGCAAGCGGCAACGAGCGATAATTGGTGCAACTGCGGCAACGACTGCGACTGCGGCACAGGCAAAAGCGCGCAAGAAAAATGTCGTTTGGACGACTACGAAATAATATCGGACGTACTCGGTTCGGAAAAGGAAATAGTGCGGTTGTACTCCTCCGCGCTGTGCGAAACCGCGGAGGAAAACTTGCGCGACGTAATACGCGCCAACTTTACCGAAGCGGCGGCCGACCAGTACAAAGCGTTCAGCTATATGCAAGATAACGGAATGTACCAAACCGAGCAAGCCTCGGATGAAGACGTTACCAAAGCAAAACAGCAGTTCGCCCCACTGTGCAACAACGATAGTAGCAATTTTTAACAACGTAAAAACCGCTCAATGAGCGGTTTTTACGTTGTTGGAATTTTTTTAATTAGTTTTTGCGGCTTCGCCTAGATTTCTCCACTACGCGCTGACGCGCTTCGGTCGAAATGATGGGACTAGTAGCTACATTTTACAAATTGTCTTGTCAACACTACCCATCACCCCGACCAACGCGGAGGAGTCTAGGCGTAGCCGCACAATTTCAATAAAAATTTTTCCTTATTTATAATTCCGGATTACAGCAACGGAATGGTAGCGAGATATTCCACGCCTTGTCTGTTTTTGGCGTCGCCCTCGGCAAGCACGAACGCACGGCAAACCACTTCCCCGCCAGCCATAGCGACTAATTGCTCCAGCGCGGCGTTGGCGGCACCGGTGCTGATAACGTCATCTATAATAGCGACGCGCTTACCCTTGATCAAATCCACGTCGTGCGCGGAAAGATACAAGCGCTGAACCTCGCCGGTAGTTATGGTTTTGGCTTGAACCTCTATGCCGTCTTGCATATACAGCTTTTTGTTTTTGCGTGCAACAGCGTACATTTTTTGACCCATATCGCGCGCTACGCAGTGCGTAATTTGCAAGCCTTTGCTTTCCGCGGTTATCAGTACGTCGGGATTGTATTTTTTAACCCTTTCTGCAAGGTGCTTGGCGCAATGCTCGGTAAGCTCCACGTTGCCGTGAAGGTTGAAAAACGCAATGTTTACGCCCGACGGTAGCGGTAGTATGGGCAAGTGCTCCACCCTACCGCAAATGTCTACTGTGTAAATCTTATCCATTTTAATCATCCTTTTCGGCTTACTCGTTGCCCTCGCTCGAATTGTCTTCGCCGCCAACTTCGGGCTCGGTGATTTCTATAGGCGTCCACTGCGCGATAAGGGTAACGTCAGCGGTGACGGTTATGCTATCTCCTTGCTTTACGCCACTCACGTACCAACCGTCGAATTGATAGCCGTTGCGCGTAAGCTCGGGAAGCGTGTACGTGCCGTTGATTACAATTTGCACCGACTGCGGATTGGCAACCTCGCCGTTGGCGTTGGCGTCAAACGATACGGTAAACACTCGCGTCCACTGCGCAGTAAGCGTAACGTCCGCTGTAATCTCGCTCGCATCACCGGCCCAGCCGTCAAAGCGGTAGCCCTCGCGCGTGGGAACGATTGCGTTGTGAAGCGTAAACTCGTCGCCGTGAGCAACCTTGACATCCATGGTCTTGACGTCGCCGTACAGCACGCCCGCACCCGCGTCGAGAGTAACGGTGTGATAGATTACGCTCCACTGTGCTACAAGATTTACTTCATCGTTGTCATTCAAATCGTAATTAACGATAGTATTGGCAGTGACTATAACGCCGTTGTACGTCCAGCCGACGAAGTTGTGGCCTACGTAAGTAGGTGGATCAAGCTCTCCGAACGTCTGACCGTAAGTAATAGTCTTACTGCCGGATACCGAACCTCCGTTGGGATCGTACTTAACGCGGTAGGTCTTAACGCGCCAATGCGCGTACAAGGTGTGAGTGTTGTAGTTATCAACGTCCGTGTTTGCAGTCACTCGCGTGCCGTTTTCAGCTTCGGTAAACCAGCCCAGGAAGGTGTAGCCGGTACGCGTAGGCGTAGGAAGCGTGCCGTACTTACCGTTGTACTTAGGATTAGTGTACGAGCCTACCGTTACGTTATCGCTCGTGTTTTTGTTGAGCGTTACTTGTACGGTGCCTACAATGCGCAAAGTGTACTGAATGGTTACGTCGTTAGTGTAACGATTCATACCGCTACTAGCCCAATACGTAGTAAGCGTAACGGTAATCGTGGTGAGGTTTCGCGGCGCGGCAGTGTTATACCTAGCAGTAAACGTAAAGCCATCACCAATATACGCTCTGCTTCTATTTTGGGCAAAATACACGGTGGCAGTGTTGCTGTTGAGTGACGTTACTGCCGATCCGTTATGAACTTGCAACGATTTGAAGTAGTCGGACAATCTGCCGCTGGACACACTAACGGTAACGGACTCAGCGTAATTATAAGCGTTGCTGTTGACTTTATTCCATTCCGACTGAACCATATAAGAATCGCTTGCAGTTTCGTTTTTGTCATTTTGAGCAAGCACGTTGTCCAAATGATTGGCCTCGTATTGCGTGCCGGTTTGCTGACCTTGGATTTCAACTGTATACTCTTTGGTGAAAGTATTTCCGCCAATGTTAATCGTAAGCGTAAGCTTAGCGTCTTGGCTGTTAGTCACGTCGCCGGCGGTAAGCTGTACGCCGTTGCCGCCCGATTGAACGGTCAACCACGAAGCGGCGGTGGTAGCGGCGGTAACGTTTACCACGAATCCACTGTCGCAAGTAAAGCCGATCAAAAGCGTTTCGCCGGAGCTTATCGAAATAGTGCCCTCAACCGTGTCCTCGCCTATTTTGGCGGTGATAACTACCATATGCGCGGGCACGGTGTATTCCGCCGAGCCGGCGTATACCTTGCCGTTGTCCAGCGTTACGAGGTAATCTACCGGTATAACGAGCGCGGCTTTACTGCCGTCCAAGTAAAGGTTGCAATTTTTGTCAACCGCAACCGTGGGAGCCACAGAGCCGTTGTCGGTAACGCTTATGTACTGCGCATTTTCACCGGTCGGCGATACTTGTATGCTCGTTACGTTTGCGGTGCTCTCTATCGAACCGATAACGTCGGTCTTGCCGAGCGTAATAGACTCGTAAGCATTGTCGCCCCACTCAAACGTCTTGTCGGACGTGGTAGGCGCAACTACTGCAATAGCCTTGGTTCCGACTATGGTAGTGCCGGCATACGCGCCGTCGGTAATAACTACGGTGGCTTTCACGTTTATCGTGGTGGTGGCGGAAGTGAGATTGCTACCGACTATAAGCTTTGCACCGTCGGTGGTTAATCCGGTGGTGTTGCCCACAACCTCGAGCGAAACCACGCTGTATGCGTCGGTAGCTCTTACGAAGTCGGCATGGCTGAACGTATTGGGCTTAAACGTTTGCTTAAACTCGGCGCCGTTAAGGTCGTAAGTAGCCGCGGCGTTACCGATAGAAAGATTGCTTTCGTCATCGTTCATAGTAGGCATAACGCGTACGGTAATGACGTCGGAAACGTATTCGCCGGTATGCGCGCCGCTTGTGATATTTGCTCTTACGGTAAGTTTGATATTGCCGCCGGCTTTAGCCTTGGCGGTGGGCAAAAGAGCAATCCTACCCGCTTGCGCGTCAAACGTGTAGTCGGTGCTGAGCGTAAGCGTATCGCTTGCGGCAGACAGCGTTATGTTTACATTGCTCGCATAGTCGTACGAGCTGCCGTTGGCAAACGTGTACGCGCCCGAAGTATAGGTGAACTCGCTGGTGCCGTCCAAGCAAAGCGCCTTGTTTGCATTAGACTTCCACGCAATAGTAGGAAGCGCTACGCCCTTGACGGTGATCGACTTATCCACATTGTATGTGCCCTTGTACACGCCGTCGGCGACGGTAATCTTGGCACGGACTATAACCGTTTGGTCGGTAAGCACGTTGGCATTTGCGGTAAGCACGCCGGTAGTAGCGTTGATAGTTGCGTACTCACTGCCCGATTGCAACTCGTACGTCGTGGTAACAGTGCCGCCAAAGCCCGCAGTATAACCGACGGACAACTTAAGCGTATCCGTAGGCAATACCGCAGTTGCGCCACCCTCTACGTTGAGCGCAAAGTTGGGCGCGGTAGCGGTAAGCTTAACGGTCTTTTCGTCCAAGTACAGCGTGCGGCTGCCTATCTTGACGGAAGCGGCCACGCGCAAAGTCGTGGGTTTAGTGACGGGAATTTCCCAATACCGCTTGTTGGTGCCTTGACCTTGCATAGTGGGTTTGGTTACGTCGCCGTTTACTACGAGAACTATATCGCTATCCTTAACGTCGCTCGTAATACCGTCAATCTCGTACTTAAATTTGAACGGCGTTGTGGTGAAGTCTATATTCTGCTCCGATTTGTCAAAGGCTGCGTAGTCGGCGCCGTTTTGCGAAACGTACATTTTTGCGCTTACGTTTGCGCCGTCCATAAAGTAGTAGCTTTGCGGAACGGAATATTTTTGGCCGCCGATCGTAGCTGTAACGGTGATAGTAAACGCACCGCTTGCGTTGGACGTGAGCGTGACGGTAGCCGTCTTATTGCTGAACGTTCCAACGCCTACTACGTTGGGCAAAACTGTAGCGCCGTACGTGGTAGTAAGGAAGCCGTCGTCGGCACTGGTTATTCTTACGCTGTATTTCAAGCCGTCGTTTACTACCGAGTACTTGGTAGATTCGTTGCCGCTTTCATAAGGCGTAATAACGTTGGTGCCGGCCAAAAGGTCGAATGTAAGCTTGTAGTCGCCTACTACGGCCACGGTATAAGTGGCGGTGCTTGCAAAAGTGCCTACGAGCGTAATACCGCCGTTGTCGGCGCCCGCATAACCGTAGGATACGCTTTCCGTAAACGTGTACGAGGTGCGTTCCGCCCTAGTGCCGGTAGCAAACTTAATCGTCTTTTCGTCGCCGGTGCCGGTAACCGCAAACAAGCTGTTGGCAGCCGCGGACGGCGTAAACGTGAACGTATGAGTAAAGCCGCCGAAGGTAGCGATATTGGGCGTTACTATCAACTGCGAAGCGCTGTCCAAAAGACTGAGCTCACCGCGCGCGTTGGCAAGCGCGACGAACGGAGTTATAACTACGTTGTACACCTTTTCGTCGGTGGTTACGTTTTCGTACGTAGCCGTTACCACTACAGGTATGGTAGTCAACATGTTGGAGCGGAGCGCCTTGGGTTTGAGCTCGAAGCCGTTTACGTCCAGATACGCGGCGTCGCTAGCGTTTTTCAACGCAACGCTGTAAGTTACCTTTTCGGTAGTGTACTCTACGTCAAACGGAGTGCTTGCAACAATTTTGCCGGTCAAATTGACTTGAGTATAGTTGTTTGCGTCCTTGTAGTAAAGCGTAATCGTATCGTTGGCGGAGTTGAACGCATAGGTATCCACTCCGCTTATAACTGCGGTGGCTGGCGCTACGGTGTAGTTTATCTTTACGATAAGCGGAGTTCTCGCGCCGATATTAGCGTCGTCGTACTTAGCGCGGTAGTAAATAGTACCGCTGGTGGACGGATTGGTAACGGTGATAATGCCCTTGCTGATGGCAAAGCCGTTGGCGGCACGAGTGCATTCCAAATTGTCGTACAGCCCGTATTCAACCGAATTCTGCTTTTCGGCGCTTTCAAGCTTATTCGATCCGTCGTTGACTACGTCGGCAACGAGCGTAAACGAGTCCTGTGCCGATTTAACGACGATACTCGCCTCCAAGCAAGCGTCGCCTTGCGTGGGTTTGATGGAATTATCTTTGTTGAATTCGATATGCGACGTGAGCGTGTTGATGGTGATAGCTTTAAGGTGCACGTCGCCGTTGTACGTAACGTTGCCGTAAATCAGTCTCAAATAGTACTGCGTGGTGCGGTCTATACCGTTGGGAATGCTTACGGTAAAGGTTTTTCCGGTAGTATCGCTCGAAGCGCGCGTAACGATTATGCCGTCAAAGGCCTCGTACTTGCCGGTTTCGGCATTGAGCGTGTATACGCCCAACACGTTTTTGGATTTGATTACGGATGCGGACGGTTGAACGCCGGCGATACCGCCGTTGTACACGACCGGTATGGTAAGCGTTTGACTGCCGCCTTTGCCGGTTACCGTTACGGCGGTATTTACCCCCTCGGCAAACGCCAACGAGTAAATATCCATCGTTACGTTGATAGTTACTTCAAACTTGAACACGTTGTTTGCGTTCGCGTCGTTGTACGTATCCGTAAGCGTGATCAAGAACTTTTGCGTGCCGGTTACGATAGCATTGGTCGTAGTTATAGTAAACGACGACGTTGCGCCCTTGATATTGTTGGCGAACGTAAAGCCGCTTGCGGCGGTCGGCGGAGTAACCTTAAGTCCCGCGCCCGCGTAGTCGTAGCTTAACTCGTACTGGTTGGTGTTAATCGCAACGTATTCAAACGATACGGTAAGCGATTTTGCAACGGTCGGGCTTTCCATATCGAAGCTTGCGGTATGCGTTTCCGTGCTGCCGGCCGTAATGTGAGCAACCTCATTGCCGCCGATTTTGGCGATTACGCCGCTAAGTCCGGCTTGAACGTCAACGTTGCACTTTGCGCCCTTGCCGGCGTTTCTTTGACCGTCGGGAACGACTTCTATCGTATTGGAACCGGTTATTTCCGCATCCTTTTTAAGCGTAATCGTGCAAGTGAACGTCCACTCGTCAATGTCCTTAACGTTCTTATTCGTGTTAAACTGGGTTTCCGACGCAGTCAAATAGTCGGGCAAAATAAGCACGGCATCCTCAAAAGAGGTGTGCGAATCTTGCTTGGCGTCGTATACTACTTTGACGTAAACGGTGTTGCTGTACTTATCGCTGTTGTTGATAAATCCGCCGAACAAAAGCGTTTTGCCGGAAAGCGAGCTTTCGGTTTTGCAGTCCTCGTCGCTGTAAAGGCCGATCGTGCTGATTTTACGAGTAGCGTTGTTTACGATAAACGTAAGACCGTACGACTTTTGCGCCGAGCTGCTGCCGTAATACACATGAGCACCGCCGTAATTAGCCGAAGAACCGGTTATCGTAGGTGCGCGGTAGGAAACGGAATAGTACCGACCGGCAGACGACGATTCGTCCTTATCCATCGGCGTTATTTCGGGAGGCAGAGTAAAGGTGGCCTTTTGCACCGGCGCGCTGTGCACTTTGTTATCGCGCTCCACGTACACCTTTTCGGTCGTGGTGGCGCCTCCCTCGCCTTCTACTTGTATATTAACGATAGCAGTAACGTAAAGCGAGGCCTCCATGGATTGGTTGACCGATACGTTGAACACTTTGCCGGTTTGGGTTTGTTGCGGCGTCACTTCGTTTTGATAGTTGCTATCGGTAAACAGCATCGCGTCGTCGGCAACGCGCTCGAATTCGAAATGCGTTTTGTACTTATACTCAAACTCTCTTTCAAAGCACTTGCCGGCGTATTCCTCGTCGTCCTTTAGCAAGCATTCGAGGTCTACTTCACCGAAGTTGATACCCTTTTTGTAGCTGTACGCATACACGTCGGCAATAACGGAAAGCCTACGGTTGCCGGTTTCGTATTTGTACAGTTGCTTGCCGTCATGCGCAAATGCGTAAACGCCGTTGCCCAAAGGAATCTTCTCAAACAGAGTGCCGCCGCCGTAATACAGATTTGCGTCGTTGCAAGTATAATTTTTTGCAGTGCTGTCGATAACGCGCTTTATTTGAATATCCTTAGCGTCAAGCGTAATCGAAGCGTTGGCATTGCCGTCGTACTGAACAGTAGGCTTGCTTTCGACCATTATAAGGTCGGTGACGGCGTCAACTACGTACACCTCCAAGGTGAAGGTGCCGAGGGATTTATTGCCGACGTTTTTAACTTGGAACGTTATCGTGCTTACGCGTGTGCCGCTCGTAACCGGAGTGCCGGCAAAGGTAAGCGTTTTGTCGCCGTTGCTCCAGACGACGCAGTTATCGGAGGCGCCGCCGTTGGTGATTTCCACCTTGCAGTCGGATTTATCCGTCCTAACGAGCTTGAGCAGATTTTCGGGCAATACTATGCTGACCGGAGTGTTGGCGGTGCGGTTTTGAACGTAAACCTTAGCCGCGATATCCGAATCCTCGTCGCGCACGAAGTTACCGGCATACTTGCCGTTTTCGGTAACGAGATTAAGCGCGTTTTGATAGCCGTTGCCGTCGTCGTCCGAATTCTTGACAAACCACGCCTTGGTAGCGCTTTCCTTAATCTGGAACGCTGCCGAAAGCTCAACCGCCTTATCCTTGGACTTAAGGCTGGTGCTCTCGTCCGTGCCGAAAATATCCGAGCCGTTTTTGATAAAAGTCAGCTTGGCGTCGCCGGTCGTATCCTTTTTTACGGTTACCGTAAAGGTAAACGAAGCGCTGTACTGCGTGGAAGCGCCGGAAGTACCGGGCACCTTGTTGAGCGTATCGCCAAACTCGGCGTGTTGCTCCTTGTTGGGCTCAATCGGCTTGTCGGAGCCTTTGAGCGTAACAGTCATTTCGGTTTTGTCGTAGTTGAGCGAATACGCGGTGTTAAGGCAATTCTCCTCCCACAGCGTTTTGGCGTTATCTCTGCTGGGCGCCGTAAACACGTAATTTACGCGTACGTCGTACGGAGTGTTAGGCGCAGCGGGTACCGTTATATTGGTTTGGGTTGCGGTGGTCTTGTTGCTGTCATACGCAAGCTCCACGTTGGTCGTTTGCGCAATAATGCGTACCGGTATAGTTATCGAAGCTCCGGCACTGCCCTGCTTTTTGTCCTTAAAGGTAAGCTCTACTTTGGACGCGACGTTTCTGGGATAAAGCCGTACGTCGCCGGTACTGCTGTTGGTAGTTACTTGAAGCGTGGTATTGTCGGTAGCCTTTACGCTGACTTCGATATTCTTGTACCAATCGGTTTTCAATTTTTCTCCGTCAAACTGTATGCTGAGCGGATTGAGCAAAATGTGCTTGAATATATCGTTGTACGTAATGCTGCTGTTGTTGCTGTACGGCAAAACCAAAGCGAAGTCGGAATTGTCAACGATCTGATTGTCGTTGTACGACATCATTTTAATGCCCTCGCCGGCTTTGTTGGCGTTGGATATTTCGGTCTTGAGCTTGCCGGAATCTATAAGCGCGCTGTTGCCGGCGGTCTCAACTTTTTTAATAAAGTCCTTGTCGACAATCGGCTTGTTGAACACGTACATGGAATCGACAAAGCCGAGCGCACTGTTGGAGTCTACCTTAACACTAATAGTCTTGGTAATCTCCTCGTAATGCTCGTTGTACACGTTCGCCTTGATGGTGACGGTGACGGGGGTGCTGGAGCTCTTTTTTACTATAAAGGAAAAGCCCTCGTTGGATATGGAATCCTCGTTGATCGACAAAATGGACTCGTCGCTCGAGGTCACCGTTACGTCGTCGGTCATAGGGCCGTTTTTGGACGTTTCTATAGAAGTAAGCTTGGCGTATTCCTTGGTGGAAGGGTCTTGCTTACTGAGCTGTTCAAACCTAACTTGAATGGACTTGTTGTTGTCACTGCCGTTCATGGTGTAGTGCGGGACGGTAATGGACAATTCCTTATCTATATTATCGCCGGTAACGTTGGTGAGATTGCCGCGCACGCCGTACTGCGTTACGCGTATATCCTCCGCGCCTTGATTGACGATGGTGAATTCTACGGTTTTGTATTCGTTTACTTGCGAGGGCGCACGAACGGTTATCTTGGCGGTCTTGCCATGCATATTCGCGCGCGGCACGAACTTAAGGTACGGCTCGCCGGTATTGCTCTGTCCGGTGACCTCCAGCAAATCGGGATCGCAATCCCACTGCACGTTGGTGCTGGAATTGTTGTCAACCGTAAGCGTGGAATAAACCGTGTACTCATTACCGATGGACGCGTAATACTTGACCTCTCCGTCAACTGCTTCGGAAAACAGCTCGGTAGAAACCAACGTAATGTCTTTGACATGGTTTTTGTCCTCGGTAACACTCGGTTTGACTAAATACATAACCAAAAAAGCTACGGCAAGCGCAAACAGCACTCCCATACTCGCTATCAAGATTATAAGCGTCTTTTTGGTTTTTTTAACCGGTGCAAGCTCAATGACTTCATCCGAAATAGGCATACTACACCTCTCGTACAGTAATACGCATATATGATAACATTTATGGATACCGTTTGTCAATGATTAAAAAGACTATAACCAAAACTTATTTACAAAAAATTTTTACGGCGCAAGGCAAACCGCAATCAGTCCGTTGGCGCCGACAGTATAAATTTAAAAAAACAATACGCAAATCGTTGACATTTCATAACGCGTATGCTAATATTAAAATCGTCAAAATTATAAGTTTTCAGGAGAAAATTATGCTGGCAGAACAAATACTTGCAATAAACGCAACGACGCGTAAGCTTTGTAAGAACAGTGAAAACGGCGCAGTTATTTCCCAAAAAATGCGCTTCCTCTACTTGGTGCGCAACGACGTATTGGCACCCAAAGCGCTCGTAAACGAGCTTTGCATAGCAAAACCCAACCTCACGATACTCGCGCGCACGATGGTGGCCGAAGGCCTTATCGAAAAACTACGCTCGGACGACGATATGCGTTCCGTACATTACAAAATTACAGACAAGGGCCTTGAGGAACTTAACCGCATGATTGCGGCGCTCGACCGGTCGGTTGCACAACAGCTCAACCTCGACGACAACGATATCCAAAAGGGTGAAAAATTATTGGAAGCCGCCAACGACTTTCTTAACGGCGCAGAATAATACTTATCATTCCCCTATCACTAAATTACAACAACCTTAAGCGCCGTTTTGCATAGTTGCAGCGGCGCATTTATTTAAAAGTCGTTTGCGCCTATTCACTACCATATCGCTTTCGGCATAAAATAGCGGTATGAAGTCGTTATCCGCATTTTCCGCTATCAAGCGCGATCTTAATGCAGTCATTCTGCACGACCCCGCCACAAAGTCCAAGCTCGAGGCGGCGCTGTGTTCAAGCGGATTCCACGCGTTGGTATTGTACAGACTGTTCCACTTTTTTTACGTACACAGATACTTCGTTACGGCGCGCGTGCTTTCCGCGCTTACGCGCTGGCTGACCGGTATAGAAATCCACCCCGCGGCGGTTATAGGCAGCGGCGTGTTTATAGACCACGGCACCGGCGTAGTGATTGGCGAAACGGCCGTAGTCGGCGACGACGTGGTTATTTACCAAGGCGTTACGCTGGGCGCGACCGGCAAGGACGTAGGCAAGCGCCACCCTACCGTGCAAGACGGAGTTACGATTAGCGCGGGCGCAAAGGTGCTCGGACCGTTCACCGTCGGGCACGGCGCAAAAATAGGCGCTGGCGCGGTGGTATTGCAAGAAGTTCCGCCCAACTCGACTGTAGTTGGAGTGCCGGCCAAGGTGGTCAAGCTGAACGGCCGGCGCGTAACGAGCGGCGACGATACCGATCTTACCGAGCGCATAGCCGAACTCGAAAGCAAAATATCCCAAATTCAAGCCGAGTTAAATCGGAACAACGGAGAATAATATAGTTATGGACAAACTGAAGTTTTACAACACATTGTCGCGCAAAAAGGAGGAGCTGTCGCCCCTATCCCCGCCGGTCGTAACCACGTACTCTTGCGGCCCGACGGTGTACAACTATGCGCACATTGGCAATCTGCGCACGTACGTGTTTATGGACGAGCTGCGCCGCACGCTTAAGTACGCCGGCTATACCACCAAATCGGTTATGAACATTACCGACGTCGGCCACCTTACTTCCGACGGCGACGACGGCGAGGACAAAATGCAGACCGCCGCGAAAAAGCAGAACAAAACACCCGAGGAAATTGCGGAATTCTATTCCAAAGTATTCTTTAAAGACCTCGACCGCTTGCATATACTTCTGCCCGAGGTAATAGCCAAGGCCACCGACAACATTGCCGAAATGATTGAATTCGTCAAGGTTTTGTGCGACAAGGGCTACGGCTACGAAACGGACGACGGTATTTACTTCGATATTTCCAAGTTCGACGGCTACGGCAAGCTGTCGCGTTGCAATATAGAGGACGCGCTTGCCGGCGCCCGCGTTGCAGTAAATACGCAAAAACGCCACCCCGCCGACTTTGCGTTATGGAAAAAAGCCGAAAAGAACCACATCATGCAATGGCCGTCGCCGTGGGGCATGGGTTACCCCGGCTGGCACATAGAATGCTCGACTATGAGCAAAAAATTCCTCGGCGAGCGCTTCGATATCCACACCGGCGGCGTCGATCATATTCCTATTCACCACGAAAACGAGATTGCTCAAAGCGAGGCTCTGGAGGGCCACAAGGTAGTCAATTTGTGGATGCACGGCGAGTTTATGCTGGTTGACGGCGGCAAAATGAGTAAGTCGCTCGGCAACGTTTACACCATAGACGACCTTATTAGCAAGGGCTTCTCCCCGCTCGCGTTCCGCTACTTCTGCTTGAACACCCACTACCGCAACAAACTGAACTTTACATTTGACGGACTAAACGGCGCGGCCACGGCGTACAACCGCTTGCGCGCAACTATATCAGCTTGCAAAACTGCGGCAAAAGCGGACGCAGATACGGCTAAAAAGGTGCAAACGCAAAAGGCCGCAATCGTTGCCGCCGTGTACGACGACCTCAACTTCCCGCTCGCGCTCGGCGAGCTGTGGACTATGGCTAAGCTCCCCGCTTGCCGCGAAATATACGACGTAGCAGTCGAACTGGACAGCATTTTCGCACTCGACTTGCACTTGCCGCAAGAGCAAGCGCAACAAACTATTCCGGACGAAGTTAAACAGCTTGCCGAAAAACGGTTTGCCGCACGCAAGGCCAAGGACTGGGCCACGTCTGACGCACTCCGCGCCCAACTGGACGAACTCGGCTACACCGTGCTCGACGGCAAGGACGGATACGAGATTAAAGCTAAAAATTAAGAATACGTAATTATAAATAAGGTTGAGATTCCTCGGCGGGCAAAAAATGCTCGGAATGACAAAAGAGTAATTA
>JAIDCZ010000034.1 GCA_029055565.1 Clostridiales bacterium | reverse complement strand
CGTTCGTAGCGTGCGGCGACAAGGACGACGGCAATGACGCCCAACTGGCGCAAAAAGGTCTTGCCACCGTAATCCAGCTTACCGAAAGCATACCGGAGGAAACGCCTGCAAGCTACCAAGTTATAGGCAAAACCAATGCGGGCGGCAAGTCGTACAACGTTAAATGGTCGGTGACCAGTGAATTCCCCAGCTATGAAACGTACGTTTCCGTCGGCGACAAAGACGCTACCAACGGAAAGGTAACCATCAACATCACCAAAGCAAAAGAGGTAGTCGAGTACAATCTTACTGCTACCGTTACCGTCGGCAAGGCTTCCAAATCGGAAACCTTTAAGCACAAGATTCCCGCCGGTATAGCCGACGAAAATCAAAAAGAAGTTTCTATCAACTTCGGCAGTGAAAATAGAGCAGAGCGCAAAGTCTTTACGGCTACCGAGCAAGTGTGGGAGCAGAATGGCATAAAGCTCACCAATAATAACACTACTTTCAACGATAACCAACCCGGTAGCTCGGCGAGTGACGTTCGTCTTTACGTCGGCTCCAAGGTGAAAATCGAATATCCCGCTATGTCGACCATAGTGTTCCACACTACCGGCTACGAATATCCTCAGAATTTAAAAACCATACTTGACGCGACCGGCCTTGGCACCGCCACGTTGGAGGTGCTCGAGGAAGGCAGCAGCAAGCAATACGTAACCGACGTTACGTTCGTTCTTAACGCTCCGGCTAACGAACTCGAGTTCACCGTTACGCCCAAGCAAGTAAGACTTGCGTCCATTGATATCGTCGCAAACAACGCGCCGGTTTCGGACGAGGACAAGGTTAATGCGGCACAATCGGCACTCAATCTTGCAACCACAAGCTACATGAAAGTCGGCACATACGACCTTCCGGCAAAGCAAGGCGAAGTAGACGTAACTTGGGCGGTTAGGGGTACTTCCGCCAACGTTGCTATCGAGGGCGGCAAGCTTAAAGTAAACACTCTGCCGGCCGAGGGCGCGGAAGCCGTTTCGGTCACGCTTACCGCTACGCTTAAACTCAACGACGTAACCAAAACCAAGGACGTTACGATTAGTCTTGTAAATGCCGGTATCGAAAACGACGGCACCGAGGCACATCCCTATACCGCAGCCGAGGCTTGGAAGGTTGCTAATCTCCTTAAAGCGGATACTGCGGAAGAGTTCTACGTAAAGGGCTTTGTTGCGCTCCCCGGCGAGTACGCGGGCGATACGTACAACAACTTCAACAATATGTACATTACCGATAGCTACGACGCGTCCAAAACGTACAGCTCCGCCGATTACACGAAGGGCGAGTATATCGGATTGTTCTATATCTACAGACCGAAGGCGCAAGGCGATTACTTGACGAAGGACGGCCTCAATGCCGGCGACGAAGTAACCTTCAAAGGCAAACTCGGTAACTACGGCGGTAATTCGCCTCAGCTTGCTCAAGGCGGTATTTGCGTAAACAGAGTCGAGCCCGATAGAACGGACGTGGAAGACTCGCTTATGGCAGTTAAATCCACGCTTACCGTAACCACGGCCGGCGCATACACGCTCCCGACTTCCACCATCAGCGGCGTAACGTTCACTTGGTCTACTACCGACACCACGTACACCGTTACCGACAACAAGCTTAACGTAGCAACGCTTCCCGAAACGCCCGCTACCGTCACGCTCACCGTATCGGCAACCGACGGCACGGAAACCAAAACCAAAACCGTCACCGTTACCGTAAAGGCTCCCACCAACTACGGCTCGGAAACGGCGCCTCTTACCGTAGCCGCCGCTGTTGCGATTGCTGACGCGGAATGCGCCACGAAAGACCTAGTTAGTGCGGAAGTCGTTTGGATGACGGGTATCGTCGCTGATGTAACTGCGGCTACTAACGGTTTTTACAACTATACCATTCGTGACGCCGCTGATGCGAGCAAAACGATTCTCGTATATACGAAACCCGAAAACGTAAGAACCGGCGTAGTTGCTCCCGCGCAAAACGACGTAGTAGTAGTAAGCGGCTATATCAAAAACTATAACGGCACAAAAGAATTTGCGTCGAACAAACCGGCCGGAGCTACCGAAAGCAGATATGTATACTTCGAGAAAAACACTCGCGGCACTTCCACGCTTACCGTCGAAGCGGGTGCGGGCGCAACCGTAACCGGTCTTTCCGAAACTGCAACCAACGGCACTGAAGCTACCTTCACCATTACCATGGCAGAAGGCAAAGAACTCGTTTCTGTCAAGGTAAACAGCACCGCAATTACTGCCGATGCCGAAGGTAACTACAAGTTCACTGTTGCCGGAAACATGAAAGTTGAGATTGAAACCAAAGGCGAAGGTGAAGCTGCCGTAGAAAAGCTTAAAACAATAACATTCAACAGCACAAATAACAGTGCCGGCGTTCAGAGCTATACAGGTACTTTTAATGCGACACAAGACGGATTAACGTGGAAAGTTGATAATTTCAATAACAATAATAATGGTTGGGCTTTTATCAAAACGGGTAATAAATCCAGTGCTTCTGTCGGTACAATCAGTACAACAAGCGCAGTCGCTTCAACTGTCACGAAAGTTATCGTCACAATAGATTCTGTAACGACAGCCAGTGTTAATAGCTTTAAGCTCTTGATTGCCGATGATGCAGCGTTCACAGACGCTATCGAAGTAACTGCTACTATCGCAAAGGGCGATATTACGTTTACTGTTCCGGCATCGGCTGTCGGCGCAAATAAGTATTATCGTATTGCGGTAGATTGTGCTAAGGGTTCGGGTAACGGTCTTGTTTGGATCAGCAAAGTAGAGCTTTGGGGAACCGAAGCAACGACTGCTTCCACTGCCGAAACTTCCGCAATCGAAATGCCCGAAGCAATCGTTGACGAGCAATAATCTTAATCTAATCTAAAACAAAGTAACAAATCAAAAAAACAGCTTTCCAATTCGGAAGGCTGTTTTTTTCTGAACATTTTTTTGTTGCCCTCATCAGTCGCTACGCGACAGGTCCCAAGGGAAGCTCCTCACTTGCAAAAGCTTAATCACATGAGAACCTTCCCCGTGGGGGAAGGTGTCACCGAAGGTGACGGATGAGGGGCGACATTATTTGTAATTCTTAATTCTTACTTAACTTCTCGTGCGCTGAATAGTCGGTGGAATCAATGCGAAGCGGGGATATGGTTATGTGGCCGGTAAACGTTCCGTCGGTATCCAGCTCCAAATTGCTCGTGCCTTTGTAGAGGCTGACGAGGCGGGGCATTACCATATCGTTGGGCAAAAAGTCAAACGTGTCGCTGTACACCTTTCCGCCGACTTTGGTTATAAGTATTTCGTCGCCGACGGCGGGGACGTTGACGTTAAGTATATCGGTATAGTCCAGCAGTTTGCGTTTTTCTATCTCGGCAAGTATTCTGTCGAGGTTTTTTACCGCGTTGTCAAACGATGAATAGTCGGACGACAGTGCTATCGATTTTGCGCCGCAGTTGGCCGCCTCGAAGCACGCGCCGACGGTGCCGGAGTAGTGTATGTCCGCGCCGAGATTAAAGCCTTTGTTTATGCCGGACAGCACGATGTCGAATTTTTTGTGCATACCCAGCATTGCCACGCGCACGCAGTCGGCGGGGGTGGAGTCCACGCTGTACGCTTCCACGCCGTCAAATGCTTCTACTTTTTTTACCTCGTAGCTGTCGTGTATTTCTATGGAATGGCTGGTGCCGCTTTGCTGTACCTTGGGCGCAAATACGGTAACTTCGCCCTTGGTCTTGGCCCAGTCGACGAGGTGTTTTATGCCTTCCGCGTAAATGCCGTCGTCGTTTACAACGAGTATTTTCATATTTTATCTCCGTTGGTCGCTTTGTACTCGCCGAGCAGTTTGTCCGCTTCGGCTATTAGCGACTGCATTTCCTCTGCGGAATAGCACGTTGCGCCGGCAGACATACTGTGGCCGCCGCCGTGATACTTAAGCGCAAGGTCGTTTATGCCCAAGTACCGCGATCTTAGCCGCACGCGTATATTGTTCTTTTCCGTATTGTCTATAAACGCTATCCAAATAAGACTGCCGCGTATGTACTTAAGCTCGCCGACGGCTTCGCTCGCTTGCTCCAGCGTTAGGTGAAGCTTGTCTTGCGTCGCCTTATCTACGTAGATATACGCAACGCCGTTTGGCGTTATTTGCAGATTTTCGTACACGAACGATTTGAGCCTAAACGCTTCCAGCTCGTCTGTGTACAGATTGGCATACAGTGTTTGCGTGTCTATGCCCATATCGAGCAGAGTGCCGGCAAGCCTTAGCGTTTCGCCGGTAACTTCCTCGTGGCGGAACCGACCGCTGTCCGTGACCATGCCGCAGTATATGTACGTTGCCGCTTCCTTGGTTATTTTCAGCTTCTTTTTAAACGTTACGTAAAAGTCGGCTATCATTTCGCTTGCTGACGAACGGTAGTCCTCGATCCAGCACAAATCGCCGTACGGCTTGTCGTCTATGTGGTGGTCTATCTTTATCAGCTCGCGCGCCTTTTGGTAATGACGGTTGGATATGCGGTCGGCCGTGCCGGTGTCTATTACTATTTGCAACGCGCCGTCGTATATGCCGTCTATTTGGTCATCGGGTATTTCGTCGCCGCCGCCCAAAAAGGCGAGGTGAGCGGAATTATCGTCGTTAATAAGATATATTTTTTTGCTGGGGTACGTTGCGCGAAGTATGGCGGCAAGACCCTTGGTGGAACCTATTGCGTCGCCGTCGGGGCGGATATGCCGCGATATGACGATTTTGTCGTAGCTTTCTATCTTTTGCAGAATTTTTCTTTTGATTTTCTCGTTCATGGTATTATCACTCCGTTATTGCTATTTCGTCCAAGTCGGCCAAAAGCTTCATTGCCGTTTGCTTGTCGGGGACTATGCACCCGCTCGCTTTTTTGTGACCGCCGCCGCCGTACTTGACGGCTATGGGGTTAATGTTAGGGCGATTGGAGCGAAGCTCGCAGTGCACGCCGTCGTCGCTTTCCGTAAAGTTGACCCAAACGTGAACGCCCTTTATGTCGCGCATAAGTCCGACGAGACCGGTGGAAACGATAGTAGCGTCGCTTGCGGGCAGTTCCTCGCGCGGCGTGTAAATGTACGCCACGTTATTGTTGGTAAACTTGATTTTGTGCATATTATCCGCTTTGTTGAGTATTTCCGAAAAGTCCTCGGCGTTCAAATCGTAGTTGAGCGTGTTTAGGTCTATCGGTTGGGACATCAAAAACGCGGCCAGCTCAAACGTTCGCGCCGACACCGAATCGAATGCAAACCGACCGCTGTCCGTTACCATACCCATATACAGCATCGTTGCGGACTGTAACGACAGCTTTAGGCCGCATTCCTTTGCAAACAACGCAACCATTCCGCTCGCGCTCTCGAACGTACTGTCAATCACTTCCACTTGCGCAACGGTGTCGCACTTAATGTGGTGGTCTATGCGCACCGTTGCCGCCGCGGTGGCGTAACGCTTGTCGCATACCATATGCGAGCCGCCGCAGTCCAAAACGATAGCGAGCGCGTTGGTATAATACTCGTCGGGTATCTCGTCCATAGCGACGTCGATAAACGGCAAGCGCGTGGCCGGATCGCCGACCATATAGACTTCCTTGTCCTTAAAGTTGTCCTTTAACAGCGTTGCAAGCCCGATTTGGCTACCGATTGCGTCGCCGTCCGGATAGGAATGGCGGTGTATGATTATCCGCGGATATTGCTTTACCAGCTTCAATACTTGTTCAAACATAGTTACTCCTTGACTGCACTCCTATGCGTTAGTGCAACAGAATATTTTATCATAATGTATTTTGCTTGTCAATACCTAATTTATTTTTTGTCTGATATTGCAAAAGGCAATCTCTTGTGTTATAATACATATTAGTTTGTGTTATTTACGTTTACATTGCGGAGGGAGAATAGGTGAAGATATTTATCAGCTACGGCAGAGATAATTACAGCTTTGTAGTAGAGCGCGTTGTAAAGGAGCTTTGCAACGAGTTCGGCGACGATAACGTTCTGTTTGATAAACAGCTTAAGCCGTCCGGAAACTTTGACGAAAGCTTACAAGACATGCTTACCGCCGCCGACGTAGTGGTGCTGTTTATGACCCCGCACTCTGTCCGAAAAAAGGAGAGCGTGTGTTTGGACGAGATTGCTTTTGCACGCGGCAACAAAACGCCGATAATTCCGATTATGCTTGTGGACTGCACTCCGCCACTGTTGGTATCGCGTATACAATGGCTGGATTTTCGTGGTAGTTTTGTAGGTGGGGATATAGTTGAGGACGGCTATAAAAAATCGTTTGCCGCGCTAGTGGAGGTTATAAACGGCAAAAAGGAGCTTGACCACGGCGGGGCGCAAAACGAGCTTATCGCGCTGTTGGAGCCGTTCGATTTTGGTGCGCAAATGGCGGGCAGTGCCAAAAAGTACGTGCCGCGACAGCAGATGCAACAAAAAGTTAAGTGCTGGATATGCGAGGGTGGCGAATCGTTTTTTTGGCTTACCGGCAATCCCGGCACGGGCAAAAGCAGTTTTTCAAGCTGGTGCGCACTGGAAAACGACGAAGCGGTCGGTGCACATTTTTGTTCGTACTATCTGCCGCAAACATGCGACGCTAAGCGACTTTTTAAGCATTTGGCCTATCACTTGTGCATGAAAAGCCCCGAGTACGAGGAATATGTTCTCAACAACATAGACTTTCATGCGCTTAACGATTCGTCCGTTTCTGAGGTTTTTTCTACGTTGTTCGTTAAGGCGGCCGGCGCAATCAGCGCGCGGCAAAACATGCTGCTTATTATTGACGGCATAGACGAAATGGACGAGTCCGTAATAAAGGAGGTGTCGGCGGCGCTTTTTGCCAACCGTTTGTTTATTCCGCGCTGGTTAAAGTTCTTTATGACGTCTCGTCCCGACCCCGCGCTTACCGGCCAGCTTTCGTTTATTAAGCCTATTTCCGTAAGCGACGAGATAGAGGACTATATTCGCAGTGAGGCTTCGGTTAGAGGACTTGCGTTGAGCGACGAGGTGGTAGATACCTTGCGCGAGCACAGTGAGGGTAGCTACCTATATATATCCGGAATTTTGGACGATATAGCCCGCGACGGCGAGGGATGCCTTGAACATTTGCCCAGCGGCATGGGTGCGGTGTTTACAAAGTACTTCGATAGGCAGTCGCTTAAGTTTGTAGCGCCGCAAACGACAAAAACGCTTTTGCAAGTTATGTGCGCCGCCAAGGAGCCGTTGCCCATTGCTACGCTTGCAAAAATAATAGGCGTTTCGGAATATTCCGCGCGGCAAGTTGTTGGCGAGCTTGGTTCGTTTATTACCGCGTCCGACGGCGGACTTAGGTTTTACCACAAGCAATTAAAGGATTGGCTTGTAGACGAGAGTAACGCGCACTATTGGGTTAGTGTTGTGGACGGAAATAGGCTGATTGCAGATTGGATAGAGCAAAACGTAGACGACTTTATTTTTGACGAGTATGTGCTCAAGTACGGGTTTATCCATCTGCTTGAGGAGAAAAAGTACGACGCTGTACACGAAGTTCTTGCCGAAAACGAAGTTCTTGCCGAGAATGCTTTTTTGAGCAGTGTTCTTACGCTTGCCGCAGACGGTAAGTTTTCGGTTATATTCAAGGCGATTAAGCACCTTTGTTCACAGTATTCGGAAAACGATTTTCCGTTGCGTCGCACGATTAAGCATATGATGGAAAACGGCTGTTACGATAAGTGCGAGCAGTACATGAAAAGTGTGTTTAGGTCGGAGTCGACCGAGTGGATAAATAAATTCGCCTTGTTGATACACAGACGCGTTAGCGGCGATATAGTTGATGTGCGCGCGCTGTGTAGTGAAAACTGGGACGGTGCACCGTTAGACGTTCGTGCCGATATAGAGTTCTATCTCGGCGAAGCTTGTCGGGAAAACGGCGAAATGGCCGTGGCTTGCGGGCATTACAAAAAGGCGATAGAGCTTGCCGCAAAATTCCCCGACAACTCCGCCAATTATTTGAGTCGGCTAAAGCTGATAGACGTGGCGTACGTGGAGGGCAAAATCGACTTTGCTATTTCCGAGCTGGAGTCACTCAAGGTTAGAGAATCCTTGCGCCAAGCCAATTATCTTAAAAAGCGGCTTATGGGACACGTTAAGGAAGCGCTCGGCTATTTTGACGAAGCTAAGGAGTATTACGTAGCTTCGCTCGCAATTGCAAAGACTATTAAAAAGAACTATCTCGTAATGGAGTCGTTTAACAGTATAGGCGGGGTATGCTCGAATATCGACGAGGGCTTTGAGTATCTTGCTAACGGCAGAAAGATTGCGCAAGCCAACAACTACAGACTGGAATACGGCAAAAACATGACGTTTACTGCGAGATTGTTTTTGTTGAACAACAACCCGATTGCCGCCGCCGACGCTGCGCGCGAGGCCGAAACTTGCTTGCTGGACGTTGGGTATATGCCGGGGGTCGCAGCTGCAAAAATGCACTATGCCGTAGCGCTGTATAGGCTCGGCAATTATGCTGCGGCAAAGCAGTTGTTGCAAGAGAGTAACGAAATTTACAACAAGGAAAACATATATCCGCATTTGCATCTTGCCGTTGTTGAATGGCTTATTCGGGTTAATCAGCGGCTTTGCGACTATGGGCCGGTGAACACCGACGTTGACAAACTGCTCGAAGCAAACCGCAACCTCGAGTATATGAGCAAAATGGCAGACTACGTCAGACGTGGCGTAATTGCCAATACCGTAATGCGCGAGTTTGTAAAGCTGCGCGATACCGGCGCGTACAGTATCGGCTATCACAACAAAAACTACGTCGTAACGGCGGCGGGCAGTAAGTACGTAGTGCGCGAACCGGTAGAGGACTTCGAGTCCGTTGATATACGCGTAAATGACGAAAATGATATGCTTACGTTTGTATACGACGCATTGCCGTATTTGCATGTGCCGCAATACGTGGGCAGTGCGTACAATGGAGAGGTGCTGTGCGCCATACACGGCTTTGTTGACGGAAAGTCGCTCGGTGCCATGTACGGCGATCTTGCTACAATTGACGACCGCATCGTGGACGTGCTTGCGCGTAACGTGGCCAAGATGCATTTGGAGCCTATTCCGGACAAGTTTAGTGACGATTTGCCGTACGCTACAGTGCGTGAATTCTACGACTTTGAAAAAGGATTTTTGCGGCGGCTTATCGAAAAGTGGTATGCGCTGATGCGGCCGTTTTACGATTCACTTGGGCTGCCGGATATTGCCGTTATGCTTGACGACGGACAAAACGTGTTGACTGAACGCTCATTTGCGCTTTGTCACTGCGATATACATAGAGGCAATCTGCTTTGGGACGAGAATAGCGAAACCATGCACTTTATTGATTGGGAGCTTACTCAAATTGCAGATCCGGTGTATGATATTGCCATTCATTTCCATAAGATACACTACACCGCGGCGCAAGAAAAGCGCTTCCTCGATTTGTATAAGGCGGCGACGGGATTCGATATTCCGGATATTGAAAAGCAAATAGACTTTTACCGCAAAGCGGAGGAGGTTAAGAGCAACGTTATTGACGGTATACGCTGTATAATGGAAATACCGCAATTGTACGACGATACTGCAATAAGGTTTGCGGAGCGCTATCTGTTTAAGCTGAAATACTTATCGGCGCGGTTCGGCTTTAAGCTAAGCGTAAGCTCGGCTGAGGAGCTACATAAAATTCTTTGCGCCAACAAGGCAAGGCTAAACGAAATTTTAAGCGACAATGCGTAAGGCGCGTTAGGCGTTTTGGCGTAACGCGACAAGCAGCTTTTCGTGCCGACGGCGCAATTTATTCGGCTTGACAAGCCGTGCGTTTTATATTACAATAATCGTACGACAGCGATTGTTTTCGGTTATAAGAGGGTACTATGAACTACGACGTTATTATTATCGGCGCCGGCCCCGGCGGAATATTCTCGGCCTACGAGCTGCGCAACAGCGGACTGCGCGTTGCCGTGTTTGAGGAGGGTAACGAGCTTTCCAAGCGGAAATGCCCGATTGACGGCGACAAGGTTAAGTCATGCATAAGCTGTAAAACGTGTTCTATCATGTCCGGCTTCGGCGGTGCGGGCGCGTTTTCCGACGGCAAATATAACATTACCAACGACTTTGGCGGCAGTCTTTACGAACATATCGGCAAAAAGACGGCGCTGGAGCTGATGGAGTACGTTGACAGAATTAACGCCACGCACGGCGGCGAGGCTACCAGGCTGTATTCCACGGCCGGTTCGCCGTTCCACAAAATCTGCACGCAAAATAAACTGCATTTGCTGGACGCTAAGGTTCGGCATTTGGGCACTGACATAAATTATAAAGTGCTTTCCAATCTTTACGCCGAGCTTAAGGACAAGGTGGATTTTCATTTTAACACGCACGTGGGCGATATAAAAAAGACCGCCGGCGGCTTTGAGGTTGTGGCGGACAAGAGCTATTCTTGTAAGTACTGCATAGTTTCCGCGGGCAGAAGCGGCAGTAAGTGGATGGAAACCGTGTGCAATAATTTGGGCATAGTTACGCATTCCAACCGCGTGGATTTGGGCGTGCGCGTCGAACTGAACGCCGAGGTGTTCGAGCATATTACCGACGAGCTGTACGAGGGCAAAATAGTTTACGTTACCGAAAAGTACGAGGACAGAGTGCGCACGTTCTGTATGAACCCGCACGGCATAGTAGTAAACGAAAACACCAACGGTATTATTACCGTAAACGGACACAGCTTTGAGGACGAATCGTTAAAGACGAATAATACCAATTTTGCACTGCTCGTTTCCAAGCACTTCTCCGAGCCGTTTAAAGACAGCAACGGCTACGGCGAGAGCATTGCGCGGCTATCCAACATGCTCGGCGGCGGCGTTATAGTACAGCGGTTTGGCGACATGGTGCGCGGGCGGCGCAGTACGCAAAAACGTATTGACGAAAACCTCGTCGTGCCCACGCTTAGCGCTACGCCGGGGGATTTGAGCCTTATACTGCCCAAGCGCATTCTCGACGGCATTATCGAGATGATTTACGCACTCGACAAAGTGGCAAACGGCACTGCAAACGACGAAACGCTGTTGTACGGCGTTGAGGTCAAGTTCTACAATATGGAAGTAGAAACGGACAAGAACCTTGAAGCGAGCCATAAAGGGCTGTATATTATAGGCGACGGAAGCGGCGTAACACACTCGCTTTCGCACGCCTCGGCAAGCGGCGTACACGTGGCGCGGCACATTCTGTCGCAGATAGCGTAGTATTACAGAGATTGCAGATTTTGCAACATTGTTGCAATAAGCACACGGAAAGCGCCTTTACGTTGGGCGCTTTTTCTGTTATAATTTTTATAGAGCGGATAGAGGAGGTGTTGACATGAAAACAAGCAACAGCATTTTGCACGGCTACGAAAATACGCGGCTGGTGCATTATACCGAAATGGACGCGTTGCCCAACGCGGTAGCGTACGACGATCTGCCCAAGCTCGACGTCGTGGGCGTGCTTAAGGGCAATCGCTACGTTGACGGCAAGCTTATGCAATTATATTCCACTGTGGAAAACCACGTGGGCGTTATTGCCGCGACCCGCCTTGGTAAGACGACGAGCTACGTCGTGCCTACCATACTTTCCTTTGCCATGCAAAAGACCAAGCGGAGCATGCTTATATCCGATCCCAAGGGGGAGCTGTATAGGCGCACGGCGGCAACTCTGCGCGCGCAAGGCTACAACGTAAAGCTACTCAACTTCCGCGACTACCTTCACAGCGAGTGCTGGAATCCGCTTACGCCAATATTCCGCAAGTACCGTAGGGCGGTATCCATTGCGGACGAGGTGCGGCTTGTCGAAACGGAAAACGGACCGCGCAACGAGTTTCGCGGCATAGTATACGACGACCAGCTCGAGCTGGATAACGCCGTCGAGCTTGCTCGCGCCATGCTTATGGACGAGGTGGGCAACGATATAGACACCGTCGGCGCTATGTTTATGGCTACGGAAAGCCTTAAGGATCCGTACTGGGACGACGCGGCGCGCGAAACCTTTAAGGCCTTTCTCTGGGCAATGCTGGAGGACAGCGACAAGTCGGACAATCCTATCACCGAGGACACGTATTCGTTCAGCACCATTCTGTCCTTGCAGTTGACAATTCGCTCGGGCAAGGGAATGTCGCTGGAGGACGGAGGGTACTTTACCAACCGCGACCGTAATTCCCGTGCGTATCGGATAGCAAAGGACACGCTGATCGACAACGCCGACACTACGCGCGCATGCATACTTGCAGTGTTCAATACTAAGATAGCTATGTTCCGCGAGTGCGCTATGCGGCTTATTACCAGCTGTAATTCGTTTGAGGTGAGCGAGATTACCGACGGCCCCACGGCAATATTTATCGACTACCGCGACGAGCTGAAGGTGCATTACCAAATAATTTCGCTGTTTATTCAAGACGCGTACCGTTACCTTATCGAGCAAGCCAACGACAAGGACGACGGTAAGCTGGCCGTACCGTTCTACTTCATTCTTGACGAGTTTGGCAATTTTCCGGCGATTAAGGATTTTGAAACGACTATTTCCGCGTGCGCCGGCCGCAACATATTTTTTATACTTATCATTCAGTCGTACGCTCAGCTTAACAACGTATACGGCGCGGCCGTTGCGGAAATTATCCGCGATAATCTGAATATGCACGTGTTTATGGGTTCCAACAATACCGAAACGCTGGAAGCGTTTTCGCGCGAGTGCGGACAGAAAACGCGTATTTCGCCGCTTAGTGCGCTGAACGGCAACACCGAGGAGATAGATCACTACCAAATAGAAACGATACCTATCGTGCCGCGAAGCATGCTTGCGCACTTTGAAACGGGCGAGTGCATAGTTACCGAGGCCAACAGCGGGTACGTGCTGTATTCCAAGCTCGAGCGGTACTACCTTTTGCGGGAAATGAACGACTTGCCGTTGTCGTCCGAAAAGGAATACAAATGCGCTGTTAATCCGTTTGACAAGCGTTACACGTACGTAATTAAGCCGTCGCGTATAAGCTCGTATGACTATGATTTTTAGGAGGTGAGGCATGCAAGAGCAAGAGATTAAAAACTACATATTAGCGCAGTCGGAAATAGAATTCCCCGCACTGCAAAAGCAGTTTTCACTTTCGTACATCGAGGCCAAGGCAATCGTCGTCGGGCTTGAAAACGTCGGTAAGCTTCGGTATAAATCGGGCGTGACTTACGCCGTTCTGTCGCAACCGTCCGACGGCAATCAGCCCGAATACGCGCCTAAGGACGGATTTGAGGTAAAGTGCATAGAGGCGCTGTGGTGGTGCATAGAAGAGCATGCGGCAAGCTCGGCGCTCGTTCAGCGTAAGTGCCAAGTCGGGTTTGCTAAGGCTATGGGCATAATGGAATGGCTGGAGAAAAATGGGTATATAACGCCTTATCCCGATAGACGGCCGCTTATAACCAAAGAACAATATTGGGCTAAGTTCGGCAAGCGGACTTGGTGTGACGAGTCTAATGAAGAAAGCGCGCCGGCTTCGAGAAGTCTGCAAGATTACTTTAAAACGTTTAAGGAAACGGACGAGGATGGCGATGACGACGGTATTCTTGACGTCGATAAGGAAATAGCCAAGTTTATGAAAAGCGTGGAGGGCGACGAACCGGAGGTTCCCGACATAGAAACGGTTTTGAACGAGAATATTGCACGCGATATTAAAAAGACAACTTCCGGATCGTACGTGTGGGAGCTGAACGGCGCCTTTGATATTTGGTTCGAGTATATACGCGAAAGTAACATAGTGCGTATATCGGACGAAGGCTCGGCTTTTCTCGAGACGCATCTTTCCGATAGGCGCATTAAAAACGCTATAAAAAAGTTTCCGCAAGTGCAGTACGGCGATAACAAGGTGTTTATAGACGTGCTTAAGCCGTCCGATACCTTTAAGGGGGTGTTTGCCCTATATTCGGCGCTGGACTATTTGTTCAAGCTGGAATAACGGTTGTGCGTAGGAACCTCTTGACAGACGGTTGACCGTTGTGTATAATAATAAAAAATAAATCCAAAGGAGAGAATTATGGACAAAAAGACGGTACGCATAGTCGTATCTGTAGTTTTGGGTCTTGCGGCGTTCGTGATAATCGGCACGGCTATATCCATGCTGTTCAACGCGATATTGGCTGAGGATCCCATTACGATATCACAACCGATTAAAAATATAGAGGACGTTATTTTCTATATCAAGCATTCGTACGTGGCGCTGTTTTGCATTGCCGTGCCCACGGTAGTTTGCTACTTTCTTACGTACTTTAGCAAGTCGAAAAAGGTGTTTGCGCTTATTTCCGCACTGCTCAGCCTTATGCTTATAGCAATGTGTATCGGATTTATTTTCGATTTGCGCGCGACGGTGCTCGACTTTGACGAAGCGGCAACCTCGTGCTACACATTGGCTACGGCGAGCTTTGAAAACATGTTCAAGCTACTCGTGCCGTGCATATTCACTTGCGCGTACTTTACCGTAGTTGCCGCGTCGGAGTTCCGCGCGGATAAAGCCGCCGTGCAACCGGCACCCGCGGCGCAACAGGATCAAACGTCGCACGCGCCCGAGCAAGGAGAGTAGACCATGAAAAGAATAAAAGTATTTTTGGCGCTTTTGTTTTCGCTGGCGTGCATGTTCTCGCTGGTCGCTTGCGGCGGTAATTACGGCCGTTACGTAGAGGACAGCTTTGATGGTAATATCAAGTATTATTCGTCTCTCAAAGACGTTTCGGCTACGGTAGAGTTTCAAGTGTTTTTGCCGGACGCAGCAACGTACGAGATTTCATATACCTTGAAAATGTACTATCTCAGTTCTCTTATAGGCAGCGAGGACTTTACTACTACTTACAAGTCAAAAGGTAGTGATACTGCGGATATCAGTAAATATTGGTCTATTGATTATTCTGCGTCCGGCGTGAGTGAAAGTTATTTTGAAGTAGAAATTACGAATATTATTGCTAAGCCTAAGTTTTCCGGCTTGTCCGAGCATAGCGGATTGGCGATCGGCTTCGGCATTGTGGGCGGCTTGATTACGGTCGGCTTGATAGTGCTGTACGTTTGCTTAAAAAAGAACGGTGACAAGGCGCAAGCCGCGTAAATGTTAATAGCGTATATATTTAATTAAAGTCGATATAAAACTCGTCCGGCGCTTTGCTTGGGCGGGTTTTATCTATTATTTACTTGACAATTTTTCGGCAGTGTGGTAAAGTATTATGGCTAAAATGCCTAATTCTATGCTATTTTGGGCAAAATCGCAATCGGGATTTAACGCAAAAGGTTTTTAAGAGGGTCAGTGGATAAAGAGTTTTCCGATTTCATATCCAAGGTGCTTGACAAGACGGACATAGTGTCGCTTATATCGCGGTACGCAAACGTCGAGCGCAAAGGCAACACATACTGGGCGTGTTGTCCCTTTCACCATGAAACGCAGCCCTCGTTTTCCATTACGCCGAGCAAGCAGTTTTTTCACTGCTTCGGTTGCAAGGAGAGCGGAAACGCGCTGTCGTTTTTAATGAAGATCGAAAACATAGAATTTATCGACGCGCTTAAAATGCTTGCCGAGCAAGCTGGTTTGGAAATGCCAAAGCCGAAAAACAAAACGTATACGCGCGAGCGTGTGGACAAGCAACAGCGCGAGCGGCTGTTCGGCCTTATGCGCGCCGCCGCACGGCATTACTACGAAAACCTTAACAGTCCGCGTGCAAAACCGTTCAACGACTATCTGAGCGCCCGCGAAATACCGCCCGAAATGGTGCGAAAGTTCGGGCTTGGCGCCAGCCTCGATTTTAACGAAATGCTCACGTACTTAAAGTCGCAAGGCTATACTTACGAGGAAATGTACAACGCCGGCATTGCCGAAAAAAAGGACGGTAGGTATTACGACGTCTTTGGCAAGCGGCTTATGTTTCCGGTTATAGATAATATGAACAACGTAGTGGCGTTTGGAGGGCGCACGCTGGAAAAAGACGTGCACTTTGCCAAATACCGCAATAGTTCGGAAACGTGGTTCTTTGAAAAATCCCAAGTTATCTACGGCGTAAACCTACTGAAAAAGCTGAAAAATTCGGGTGCGCAATCCATAAACAGCGTAATCGTCGTAGAGGGATACATGGATGTTATTTCCTTGCACAAGGCGGGATTTAACACGGCGGTTGCCACTATGGGCACGGCGTTCACCACCAAAAACGCGCGCCAGCTAAAACAGTACACCGACACTATATACATCAGCTACGACGGAGATACTGCGGGACAAAAGGCGATTATGCGCGGACTGGATATTTTGCGCGAGGTGGGACTTACCGTCAAAGTGGTGCGGTTGCCCGACGGACTCGACCCCGACGACCTTATCAAGCGTGACGGCGCGCAAGGCTACCAAAAGCTTTTGGATGAGGCCGTACAGCTGATTCAGCACAAGATAGACGTGTTAAAGGCGAGTACCGACCTGAACGATCCCGACAAACGTGCGCAGTTTGCCGTTGAAGCGGTAAACGTAATCAGCGCGCACGACAACGCCGTCGAGCAAGACAAGTACTACGCGTACGTTTCGTCGGTTACCGGCTTTGCCGTGGACGACCTAAAGCGCCAAGCGCGCGACGACCTTATGGCAAAGGCAAAACGCATGCAGACCCAGGCGCCTACGCGCGACGTCGAGGGCCAACTGTCGGACGAGGAGAAAGCAGAGTATTCGGATACGCTAAAGTTCTTTTTGGCGAGTATAGTACTCCGACGCGACTACGTGGACTACGACAGAGTGGTTACCGACGCCATGCCGAGCGGGTTTTCCAAACGGCTGTACGAGTGGTGCAGACAGCATGACGGCTTTACTATTACCGACGTATTCAACGAGTTCGGGTACGACAGCAAACTGCTCAACGAGCTGCAAGACTACAAGTTCAAGCCGGGCGACGGCAGACAAAAGTTCGTGGACGTTCAGACGGAGCTGTACAGAGAGGTACTTACCAAGGAACGCGACAATCTTTCCCAACTTCACAAATCAACAAACGACCCCAAATATCTCGAAATGGTGGGCAAACTGAACGTGGAGCTTGCCAAATTAAAGAAATACCGCAGTTAAAGGAGTGTGCACATGAGAGGACACAAGGAAGCAAAAAAGCAAACGTTAGAGGAAGTTCAAGCCGAAGCGTCGTACACGCCGTCCGAAGCTATTTCCACCGCGCTTAACGATTTACTTTCCGGCGCGACGGCAGACGGTATCGAGTATAACGTCATTCTGGACAAGCTCGTGCCGCTCGAGGCGGGCGCAAACGATATGGATTATGCGCTCAAGCTGTTTGAGGATAACGGCATTTGCATACTTAAGGACGGCAAAAAGGCGCCCATACTTACTTCCAAAATGAACAACGCGCTTTCCAAGCTGATTGCGCTTGGCAGAACGCGCAACTTTTTGTCGAATATCGAAATAGGCGAGCGGCTTACCATAGAGTGCGGTGCGGACGCGCAGCAGCTTGAGGAAGCTATGCGCATTATCCGCGAAAGCGATATAGAAATTACCGACGGCCAAGTAAAGAACGCCGAGCTTAAAAGCATAGAAAGCCTTATCAGCGGCGAAACCAACGCCGACGATCCGGTCAAGGTGTTCCTTAAGGATATAGGCAGAATTCCGCTGCTCAACGCTGACGAGGAAACCGAACTTGCAAAGCGCATGTCGGAGGGCGACGAGTACGCCAAAAACAAGCTTACTGAGGCCAACCTTCGTCTTGTCGTAGCCATTGCCAAGCGGTACGTCGGGCGCGGTATGCAGCTGCTCGATTTGATTCAAGAGGGTAACCTCGGCCTAATGAAGGCTGTGGAAAAGTTCGATTACACCAAAGGCTTTAGATTTTCGACCTACGCCACGTGGTGGATTCGCCAAGCCATTACGCGTGCGATTGCCGACCAAGCCCGCACCATTCGTATACCGGTACACATGGTGGAAACCATAAACAAGCTGGCGCGCACCACGCGCATACTCGTGCAAAAGCTGGGCAGAGATCCCACGCCCGAGGAGCTTGCCGAGGAAATGGATCTACCGGTCGATCGAGTGATGGAAATACAGCGTATCAGCCAAGATCCGGTTTCGCTGGAAATGCCGGTCGGCGAGGAAGAGGACAGCCACTTGGGCGACTTTTTGGAGGACGAAAAGTCTAAGGCGCCGCAAGACTATGCGGAGGCGGGCATGCTCCGCGAACAGCTTGCCGCAGTGCTTAACACGCTTACGCCGCGCGAGGAAATGGTTATTCGCTTGCGCTACGGTCTGGACGACGCGCATCCGCGCACGCTGGAGGACGTAGGCAAGGAGTTTGGCGTAACGCGCGAGCGTATCCGTCAGATCGAAGCAAAGGCGTTGCGTAAGCTGAGAAATCCCACGCGCTCCAAGCGCCTAAAGGATTTTACAGATAAATAAATGAGCAAAAGACTGGACTTAATCAAATCGCTTATAATTCCGTCGCGCGTGATAGCCGACGTCGGTTGCGATCACGGCTTGATAGCCGAATATTGCACGGCCAAGGCCGAGCGCGTTATTGCGTCCGATATAAGCGAAAAGTGCTTGGACAAGGCGCGACTTAGGCTTGCGGGCGCTACCAACGTGACCTTCGTGTGTTGCGACGGACTGGGTTACGAATGCGACGAGGCGATTATTTCCGGTATGGGAGGCATACTGATAGCGCAAATTTTGCGGGCGGCGGAACGGTTGCCCAAAACGCTTATACTCAGTCCGCACCGCGATGGCGCGTTGGTGCGCAGTACGCTTATCGAGCTTGGCTACGGCATAGACCGCGATATACCTATATACGACCGAAACAAGTTCTATTATGTTATCCGCGCGGACAAGGCCGCCGGAGTAAGGGAACTGTCGCATTTGCAAACCGTTTTCGGCGTGGATTGCGCTACGTCAAACGCCGACCTTAGGCGTAGGCTGGCACAGCAATATTCGGTGCTAATGCGCGCGCCGCAAGCCAACAAACAACAATTATCCGACGTAACGGCTGTCATGCGGTTGCAAAGTATGCAACCGTAAAGGGCGGGCGTAATATAATAAAGGAGTGTATCATGGACGAAAAAATCAAACAGTCGTTTAAAATGATGATCGATTATCAAAAGAAGGATATCGAGCTTCGCAAACTTAACAATCTTATCGAACGCGACGAGGCGCTTGCCGTAATGAACAAGTACAAGCGCGCGTTTAACGACGCCAAGCGTGCCATAGCCGAGTGCGAACAGCAAGCTGGTGTGCTTTTGGATACATTTGCGGAGTTGCAAAAATATATCGAGGACAACGAGGCGTTGCTTGCCGAACTGGAAAATTCGGATGGCGGCGAGTCGGAAGCGGAGCTTGAGCGTCGCGTTAAGCGTTTGGAAAGCTTAAAGTCCAAGTTCCAGTCAGCAGACAAAAAGATGCACGAAATTCAAGACAAAGCCAAAACGGTTTGCAACCGTCGTGCCGAAGCGCTTAAGACCGGCAAGGCCGCACAACAGCGGTTTGTGGAAGCGCGCGAAAAGCACGGCAAGCTTATCAATTCCAAGGCTGACGAGCTGGAAAAACTCAAGGCCGAGCTTGAGCAAATGCGCAAGGCAGTCAATCCCAAGCTTTTTGCCGAATACGCCAAGCTGGCGGAGGAAAATAAATTCCCGCCTATAGTTCAAGCGGTTGCCGACGACAAAAAGAACATGTTTAACTGCGGCGGTTGCGGCCTCAATTTGTCGCAAAAGGGTAATGCGGCCTTGAACGACCAAGGCTGGTTCCGCTGTGAAAACTGCCACAGAATAATAGTATTGCTCAACTAAACGGTATTGCTCGACTAAAATTAACGAGGTGGTTATGACGACACGCATACGCAAGGCGGTTATTCCATGCGGCGGCATGGGTACGCGGTTTTTTCCCGCTACCAAGGCTATCCCCAAGGAGATTATGCCGGTTATAGATACTCCGGTGCTTTCGCACATAGTAGACGAGCTTATAGCCGGCGGTATTGATCAAATCCATATAATTCTCGGCGAGGGCAAGCAAGCGATCAAGGAATATTTCGTTCCCAATCCGCGGCTTGAAAAACAGCTTGCGCACAAGCCCGAGGTGCTGGAAACGCTTAGGAATATAACCAAAAACGCCGAAATAACGTTCGGCTTGCAAAAGGTTCCGCGCGGAAGCGGCGACGCCATTATGTGTGCGCGCGATTTTACCGGCGACGAGCCGTTTATTATGGCTAACGGCGACGACCTTATCGTCAGCGAGGTGTCGACGGCAAAACAGCTTTGCGACGCGTATGCCAAACAGCCGGCGTTGGTGCTTGGCGTGCAACAAGTTCCGGAATCGGAAACGTATAAGTACGGTATAGTCGATCCCAAAAGCGTAGACGGCAGATTCGTATGGTGCAAGGGAATGGTGGAAAAGCCCAAGCAAAACCCGCCCTCGCGTTACGCGGCTATCGGTAGATACGTGCTTACGCCGGAGATATACGAGCGTATAGAGCAAGTGAAAGAGGTCAACGGCGAAATAGGCCTTACCGACGCAATTTACGCAATGATTAGGGACGGCAAGGTGTATGCGTACGATTTGGATGGTCGACGGTACGATATGGGCGATAAGTTCGGCGCGCTCACCGCAACGGTCGATTTTGCGCTTAAACGTGCCGATTTAAAGGATAAGTTTACCGAATACCTAAAGACCGTAGTAAACGGAAAGTAGAACGATGTCTGATATAAAAATAAATGCGCTATGCACCGTCGACGCAAAAAAGGCAAGGACCGCTTGCGACAAGGTATTTGCTTGTTACGACAACGCACCTAAAGCGGACGGTGTAAATATAGTGGTGCCGTATACCAAAGAATTGGGCGACGGGATTGGCGAAATATATCTGCCAGATATGTCTGACGAGGACTTGCTTGGCAGTGCTTGCGATTATATTCTGTCCAACAACGCGCGCGCCATCGTGCGGGCGGCGTACGATTTGACTGAAGCGGGGATAATAGAGGCGCGGTACAAGCTTTCGCCGATAATGCTGTTGCATAAGCTTGGCATACTCGGCCAATGCACCGTAGCGGGCGGTGTGTGCTTGGACAATGACGATTTGGACTTGATGGCACAAGAGGGCGTGCCGCTTATTCTACTGCCTACCGCCGACGCCGGATACGGCCACGGCTACGCGCCGGTGTGCGCGGCAGTGCATAGGGGAATACGGATAGGCGTCGGCACGTTTGACGGAAAGTACAACGCAACCGCCGACCTCGACTACGAAATCAAGTTCCTTACGCTTACCGCTAATGCGGAAATGCGCACCGAAAACGCGCTAGATAGCTCTACTTTAAAAAAGATTTTGGCATTTGAGTAAAATTTATTGTGTAATACGATAAAAATAAGTTGACAAAGTCAAATCAATTTAGTACAATATGTTAGCAATTGCGGTTATGGCGGAATTGGCAGACGCGCAAGACTAAGGATCTTGTGGTAACTCCGTGCAGGTTCAAGTCCTGTTAACCGCACCAAAGACGATAAAGGTTGAACCTTTAATTCGTCAATAGCCTTGTCGTTATCGGCAAGGCTTATTTCTTTTATGTCCTTATCGTTGCCGAAAGTCAGATATGTTATAATGTGGTCGTCGTAAACAAACACTTTGTAAACAAGGTTGTCAATGAGTAGCTTTTGATATTCCTTGTCTGCTGGGTCGCCTTTTAGCATTTCGGCAATAAAGTCAACGATTTTCTCTTTCGTGATTTTCTTGCCCCGTTCAAGCTCAATTTGCGCCTTGCTTGCCGATAGGTCTTTTATAAGTATTTCTATCTCTTGCATTTTCTTTTCTATATTCGCCCGTAGCATATCGTTCCGCGCCAGTATAAAGGCGTTTGTAAGCTGTTCCGCCTCGTCTTGCGCGTGGCGTATTCGCGCCTCTATGCTCCGCAAACTGCTTTCGCTTGTGCGTTGCTCGAAATAGTTTATCGTGTCTTGCGCGGCTTTCTCAACGATTTTTCTATCACACAAAAAGTCGTGTACTACTTGCGTAATGTACAATTCCAGTTTGTCCTTGTCCTCGCGTTTCTTGTCGCAGAGGGCTTTATTTTTTTGCTTGCAAACGTAATAGTAATGTTTTTGCCCCGTGTGGCTCGTACCACCGCCCGCTATCATAGCCGTACCACAATGCCCGCAAAACGCTTTGCCCGTAAGCAAATACGGCTCTATCGCTGAGTTTGCTCCCGCAAGTATCTTGTTTTGCTGTAACCGATTTTGCACCTTTGCAAAAGTCGCTTTGTCTATGATGGCGGGGTATGTATTCGTGCATAGCCGTTGCCCGTGCATAAATTCGCCCGTGTACTTGGCGTTAGACAGCCAGTTTTCAAACGTGCGGAAAGTAAACGGCTTGCCCTTGTAAAGTATATGCCGCTTGTTCAATTCGTCGGCAATTTCTTTCTTGTCTGTGCCGTTGGCGTACTCGGTAAAGATAAAGCGCACAATTTCGGCTTGTTCCTCTTCAATGGCAACTTTGTGTATCGTGCCTTTATTGCCTTTCTTGTCGGTGTCAATGAGCTTATACCCGTAAATGAGATAACCGCCGCAATACGTTCCATTCTTAACGCTTGTGTCCAGTCCGTCGCGTACACGTTTTGAAAGTCTTTCGCTGTATTTCTCGTCGTTCCATTCAAGAAACATTTCATATATTTCGCCGCCTTCGTCGTCGCTGACTGGCTCGGTTGCCGAAACTACCCGTATGCCGTACTGCTTTTTCAACTGCGCTTTGTACATTATACTGTCAATGCGGTTGCGGGCAAATCGGTCAAACTTGTAAACGATAATATACTGAAACGCGCCTTTATCCGCGTCGCTCATCATTTTCTGAAAGTCTGGGCGGTTGTCGTTCGTTCCAGTTCTTGCCTTGTCCATATAGGTCTTTACGACAGCAAAGCCTTTGCTTGCAGCGTATTCGGTGCAAATGCGTACTTGCCCCTCGATAGATTGTTCGTTTTGTCCTTGTGAACTGTACCTTGCATAGATAACTGCGTTGTTCATTGTCTGCTCCTTTGTGCCGTCCGTGCGGACTGCGGCTTAAAATTTTGTGTTCGCTTTGGTGCTTACCCGCCTTAATTAGCAAAAAATGCCGACGAAAGAAAATTGTCAAGGGTTTGCCCCGAAGGGGGCGGCGGCTTTATGCCTCACGGGAGATAAATAGCCGCCCTTGACAATTTTTCAAGGCGGTGATACCCACGCCAAAGGC
>JAIDCZ010000033.1 GCA_029055565.1 Clostridiales bacterium | reverse complement strand
AACCAGCTCGGCAAGTTTGCCAAGTTTTCCGTATCCGTTGAAACGATAAAGCTAAGCCCTACCAGTCCATACAGAATATAACGTCCGTTGGTGCGCATAAACGCGCAAAACCTATTGCCGCGGTGCGTAAACGCTTCCACAATCCTAAAGCCGTCCAGCGGAAATATCGGCAAAATATTAAAGAACAACAAGCACAGATTAAGCGAAACGAGTATGCCGAAAAATCGTAATAAATACCAGCAAGTCTTAATCGCGGCAGTGCCGGCAGCGTGGTTCAAAGCAAGGTTCATTAGGCAAAGGCCCAATGCGCCGATAAACGCTATAACCAGATTAACCACCACGCCCGCTATTGCAACGGTAATCATTCCGCGCCGATAGTGCTTAAAGTTGTATGGATTTACCGGCACCGGCTTTGCGTAGCCGAACCCGACGAGCATCATCATTAAGAAGCCTATCGGGTCTATGTGCTTTAACGGATTGAGCGTAAGCCGCCCCGCGTATTTTGCGGTGTAGTCGCCGTTCCACTTTGCTACAAGTCCGTGCGCCAATTCATGCAATACGAGCGATATAATTACCGCTATCAGCGTAAGAACGAGCAATATAAAATAGTCAAGCGGATCGTCGCCGTACCTAAACGCAAAAATCATTATTTACCGTCCTCCGAAAATTCGGGAATTACGTCGTTTCGTATCAAATCCTCGTAGGTTTGCGGCTTTACCATATACGCCGATTTTCCGTCCTTAACCGCAACTACGGGCGGGACGAAGTTTCTGTTGTAATTGGACGCCATGGAATAGTGGTACGCACCGGTAGTGAACGTAGCCAAAATATCCCCGCTTTTCAGTTCCGGCAGCATAACGCCGTCGATAAGTATATCGCCGCTTTCACAGCACTTGCCGGCTATGGAATACAGCGTATCGCCTTTGCAGTCAGCCTTATCTGCGACTACCGTAGTATACCGAGCTTGGTACAGCGACGGACGCGGGTTTTCAAACATACCGCCGTCAACTGCGGCGTACGTCTTTATATCCTTAATAGTCTTGATTGCACCGACAGTGTACAGCGTTACGCCAGCCTCGCCGACTATGGACCGCCCCGGCTCGAAAATCAAATGCGGCTTTTTGATGCCGCGGCTTTGCACGGCGGCGGCAAGGTATTTTGCAGATCCCGCCATGTACTGCTCGGGCGTGAGCGGTTTATCCTCGGCCAAGTAATGCACGCCGAAGCCACCGCCCAAATCAAGCCGCTCTACGGTTATGCCGAGCGAATTGAGCCGTACTATAAAATCGACCATTTTGTCAATAGCTATCTCGAACGACTGCGGCTCGAATATTTGCGAACCGATATGGCAAGCAATACCGACAAAATCTATATTCTCGTACTTTTGCGCCGACAAAATAACGCTCTCCGCCGTTCCATCGGCTATGGAAAAGCCGAATTTGCTGTCCGGCGTGGTGGTTTGAATAAACCTATGCGTATGCGCTTCCACCCCCGGATTTACGCGAAACAGCACGTTTTGCGGCGTTTTGGCATGCTTGGATATGAGCTCCAGCTCGTGAAGCGAGTCCACGACGAAGCACCCCACGCCCGACTCTATGGCGTACTTTACTTCCGCTTCCGATTTGTTGTTGCCGTGGAAGTATATCTTTTTCGGATCCATACCGCCGTTAAGCGCGGTAAAAAGCTCGCCGCCGGAAACTACGTCGGCACCCAAACCGAGCGGCGCAAGCAGCTTGTATACGGCCGTACAGCAAAACGCCTTAGACGCATAGCACACCGTAGATTCGGGATACTCGCGCTTAAGTACGTTTACGTACGCGGCGGCCGTCTTAACTGCGTAATTTACGTCAAACACGTACAGCGGCGTGCCGTATTTTTTTGCCAGCTCCGCCGCGTCGCACCCGCCTATAACGAGGCGGTGATTTTCTATTTTAGTATCGCCAAAGCACGGCATGGCCGTGGGCGCAGTCTTACTATTCTTCATCGTCGTCCGACAAATTGGCGTTGTGATAAACGTTTTGTACGTCGTCGTCATCGTCGAACATATCGAGCATACGACGGATTTTCGCTTCCGTGTCGGCGTCTACGTCAACGGTAGCGGAAGGGATTTGCTGTACCTCTGCGGACAAAATGGTTCTACCCGCCTTTTCCAAGCCGTCGCGAATTTCGTCCATCGCGCTCGGCGAAGTGGAAATATAATATTCCTCCTCACCGCCGTCAAAGTCGTCCGCACCAAGCTCGAGTGCAAGCATCATAACCTCTTCCTCGTCGTCGGTCTTGTTTTTTGCAATGGTGACTACTCCCTTGCTGTCAAACATATACGATACACAGTTGGTCGTGCCCAAGGAACCGCCGCACTTGTCGAATATATGACGGACTGCCGCTGCCGTGCGGTTTTTGTTGTCGGTAAGCGTTTCAACTATAACGGCAACACCGCCGGAGCCGTAGCCCTCGTAAATTATGGAATCGTAGTTTACGTTGCTGTCCTCGCCGCTCGCCTTTTTGATAGAACGGTTAATGTTATCGTTAGGCATATTTGCGGCACGCGCCTTGGCTATAACGTCGCGCAAGCGCGGATTGTTGTTGGGGTCGGGGCCGCCTTGGCGAACTGCCACCGCAAGCTCTCTGCCTATCTTGGTAAATACGTTAGCGCGCGCGGCGTCGGTCTTACCTTTTTGCCGTTTAATAGTAGCCCATTTGCTGTGTCCGGACATAAAAAATCTCCATTAGTAAGTTTCTGTTTTAATTATACTATTTGTCTTATCGTTTGTCAATAATTTTCTTTACACTATCCTATCGATAACAATATTATAATTTCGGCATATCGAACACCAACAATATCGTTTTTAGTAGCAGTAATATCAATTGAATACCAACGGCCGCTCTAAAACAATAACTTACGTATATGTTAAAATGTATTAATAACACTATGCATAAAACCAAACATAATAACGTAATAATGTTAACCGCGAAAGTCAGAATAATTATAAACTTACTAACAGTACCTCTTAAACCCAACAAAAACATTCTCTTATATAACGGGTAACTGAAATACGGATATATTTCTTTGTTCTTTTTATAATGCTTGCGCCCCTCCGCCTTAATATAATACAAAAGCGATAATGAAAATAAAGCCCATGTCAAAGGAACAACAAACAAGATCACAATCAGTGTTATTGTATCCATATATTCTCCTCATTTCCTATTGTTATGTTTAATTAGGTTATCAAAAATCCGAACAAGCGTTTTGATTACATATTCGCCAATTTATAAATTATTTTGCCCGTACCTAAGTACGAACATCATGACTGCGGCGGCAACGGCGGCGTTTAGCGATTCCATATTGCTTTGCGGCAATGCAAGCAGTTTGTCGGCCTTGTTTTTTATCTCCTCCGACACGCCTTCCGCCTCGTTTCCGACTACTATACAATACTTGCCGCTATGCTCGGCCGTAAAAACGTTATCGCCGTGCATATCCGCTACTATAACGACGTACCCCATACGCTTAATATCGTCAACCGAAATATCAGTGCCGATATTGCACTTGACTGCAGCCGACATCGCGCTCCTAATGACCTTTGGCGAATACACGTCCGCGCAGTTGTTTGCAACCACGTCGTACCCGCACGCAACCGCGGTGCGCAAAATAGTGCCGACGTTGCCGGGGTCGCGCACTCGGTCCAGCAGTATGCAACAATCGGCTTTTGGCATAGCGGACTTAGGCTTTTGCATTACGCACAGCACGCCTTGGCACGTTTTTGTGTCCGTAATCTTGTCGAAAACATTATCGGCAATTACCGTGGTATTAAAATCGCAAAACTTTTCGCCAAACTCGCCGTACGCGCTTTCGCTAAGCACGACGGTTTTTACAAGCTCCGGTCTGGCCGCAACGGTATCGAGTACGTTCTTATATCCCTCGGCAAAGAACTCGCCGTACTCGTCGCGGTACTTTTTGTCCTTAAGCTTGCTTATATGCTTGACAGTTCGGTTGTCGGCAGACTTAATAACTTCCATAATTCGTTACCAAAAGAAAAGCGCCGAAAAAATTCGACGCTTAAATCACTTATTTACCGAGAGCGGCGGTAGCCTTTTGCGCAAGCGCCTTAAAGGCTTCTGCGTCGTTGACAGCTATGTCGGCAAGCACTTTGCGGTTGAGATTGATGCCGCAAACCTTAAGGCCGTGCATAAGCTTGGAGTACGAAAGTCCGTTGATACGCGCGGCGGCGTTGATACGCGTAATCCAAAGCGAACGGAAGTCGCGCTTTTTAAGGCGTCTGCCGATATAGGCGTACATCTGCGACTTCATAACGGCTTGGCGCGCTATGCGGTACGAACGGGACTTAGATCCGAAATAACCTTTGGAAAGCTTGAAAATCTTTCTGCGTTTTTTAACTGCGTTTACTGCTCTTTTAATTCTCATAATTTACCTCCTTACTTCTGCGCCATGTTGCGAATGGTTTTTTCTTGCTTGGCGGACTTGAGATATGCGCCTTGACGCAATCTCATAATGCGCTTTCTCGGTTTTTTGTTGAGAATGTGGTTTTTACCTTGCTGAGCGCGTTTAACTCTGCCGTTAGCGGTTACGCGAAAACGCTTTTTCGCGCCGCTGTGACTCTTCATTTTGGGCATAATATATATCCTCCGAATTAAATTATTTGCTGTTGATAGGTGCAAGTATCATAATGATGCTTCTGCCGTCCACCGCCGGCTTGCGATCGACGACCGCAACGTCCTTAACGGTTTCAAAAAACGAGTTCATGATATCGACTCCCATTTGCGGGCGCGCCATTTGACGGCCGCGCATACGGATGGAAACTTTAACTTTGTCGCCGTCCGCAAGGAACTTTCTTGCTTGCTTGGTTTTGGTGTTTACGTCA
>JAIDCZ010000032.1 GCA_029055565.1 Clostridiales bacterium | reverse complement strand
ATTCACTCTTATCTATTCACTATTCACTATACATCGCCCCCCCCCCCGCCTTGTCAAGCAAATCGTGCGAAAACCCACAAAAATTTTTTTGCGAGCCAAAATCCGTTCGGGGACTTATGCACATATTATTATATCATTAAATGCATAAAAAACACAAGCGCCGAATTACATTTTTGTGCCGCGTTTTTTGTTGAGCAGGTTTATCAATACGAATACCGCAATCAATACAGCCACGGAGCAAGCAACAACAAGATACATTGTCCATATTTTAACGTCACTGCCGAAAAAGCTAAGCTTTACATCAAAGCCGTTTAAAAGGCCGTCCACCGCAGCCTTAGGCGCGCCGTCCGCCGTCATAAGCTCGGCGTACCCGCCCATAAAGTGCGAGCGAAGCAAGCCCGTGCAATACGTCCCCGGTAGACACATTATGGTGTTTGCCATTCCTTTGGAAAACTGCGAAATCGGATAGTACGCGCCGCAAATAAATCCGTACACCGACGACACTATTGTGGACACTGCGCTTATTGCGCCTTGCGATTTAAGAAAGTAGCACACAATGGACGACAGCGCCGTGCCGAACAGCACCGCCAAAAACACGTCCAGTATAACGGCCAACGCCTCGCCCGCCGTCATAGCCCAGCCCATGCCCGCGATATAGCAAAACCCCGCGATCATGGCGATATAGCATATTGCAAGCGTAACGATAGCCGTGGCAAAATAATAACCGAGTATAAGCACATGTCCCTTGACGGGCGTTACCGTTATGTCCGCGCGAGTGCCGTTTACCTTGTCGGCGACCATTGCCATATTGGCGACAAACGCGACGGTAATGCAGCACACCGCAAGCACGGACGACACCTCGTACGACGCGACCAAGCCGTTGATAGTTTTGGGCGCAAGCGTCACACCTTGCAGCATGCCGTCGAACGACTGCAAAAATATACGGTGCAAAAACAGCGCGTACAGCGTCATTATGATGAGCGGCGAAACAAGCGCGCCGATAAGCATGCCCTTGTCCTTAAAAAACAGCTTTATATTACGCGCGGTAAACGCCGCTATTTGCTTTATGTCTTGTTTGAAGGTCATAGTCTAATCTCCTGCCTTTAAGCCCGTTGCGGCAAGAAATACGTCATCCATCTTCCCCTTGCTCACCTCGTAGTCGGTGAACAGCTTGGGGTACGCCTTTATAAGCTGTGTGGCTTCCGCAGTGTTCTTTACCTCAATCCTATACCCGCCCGCGATTTTTTGTAGCGGCTTGCCAAGTGCCTGCAAGTCAACCTCGGTCTTATCGTAAATGGATATAAAGTCGCCGGTATACTCGTTTTTCAGCTCGACGGGCGGGCCCTTGGCGACCACCTTGCCCGCATTGAGTATAACAACGTAATCTGCGTCCGCAGCCTCTTCCATGTAGTGCGTAGTCAAAAACACCGTCATATCTCCGCCGCTGCGCAGCCGCTCTATAACGTTCCATACCGTCTTGCGCGTTTGCGGGTCGAGTCCAGTCGTAGGCTCGTCCAGTATTAGTATTTTGGGTTTATGTATAAGCGCGCGCGCAATATCGCACCGCCGCCGCTGTCCGCCCGACAGCTTGCCCACGGCGCGCTTTTCCAGTTCTTTAAGCCCGAGCATTTCGTCAAGCTCGTTGTACCGCTTTTCAAACTGCTCACCGAATATGCCGTACAGCGCCGCGCGGTTTTTAAGGTTGGACTTTACGTTAAGCACCTTGTCCAGCGCGGACGCTTGAAACACCACGCCTATGTCGCGCTTGATTGCGGTTATATCATTGTCTATATCGCAGCCGTCCACAGTAACGGTCCCGCCGTCGCGACCGAGCTGACCGCAGATTATGGAAATGGTGGTGGACTTGCCCGCGCCATTCACGCCCAAAAAGGCGAACAGCTCGCCACGTCGCACCTCGAACGAAATATCGTCCACGGCGGTCAGATCGCCGAACTTTTTTACAAGCCCTTTTATCTCGATTATAGCGTCGTGACTTTGTGTATCTTGCATATTATTCCCCCTCCGAAACCTTTTCGCCTTGCTCGTCGCTTTCTGCCGGCAACGCCTTTAGCATTTTTTTGCCGCGCACCAGCATATACAATCCGATTGCGAATATGCCGAGCGCAACAAGCCCGCCGAGGACGGGATTCAATTTCGATAAGGCGCCCGAATCGCTCGGCAAAATTTTCAACATCATTGCTTGCAATGCGAATATGGAAATAAGCGCGTCGGCAAAGCTGACGTTTTTTATCGCCTTAAGCGACAGATCGTCCGACTTGCGCACCTTTTTCAGATTGTACAGCGAAATGCCCAGCTTGGCAAAGGTGTAGGTGGAAATTGCCGTAACGTAAATAATACCGCTTACAAAGTAGTTGTACGTGTTTCTATCGTCCAGTACCATTCTTATTACCGGTATTACCGCAAGCGCCAAAAGCATGAGCGCAAGCCCGCAGTATGCGTATGCGCGGACGTTTTGCACGTCCTTATCGCCGTCCCGCCGCTTGATAAAAAACACCGTTGCGCGCGGAACAATCAAAAATATGTGATACCCGACAAGCACGCCCAGCCATGCCGACTGCCCGACGTTGGCTATTATTATGCCGAAAACAACATAGCATGTATTGAATATGATAGAGCCCGCCGCATACACGAAAGCGCGAACATTGTAGCTACCGAAAAACTTTTGCACATGCACGTTGTTTTTGGCGCGCTTGGGTATGCCTATAACGGTAAGTACGGCATATACGGATAATATTAAAAACACAAGCGCGGTTAAATGCACGGAAAGCGCCCACAGCTTCAACCCCAATCCGACAAAGTAAAGCGTAATACTGCCGCCAAGCGTGAGCGTGCCGATTACCCATACAACAATACACACCCACATTGGCGGTTTCAGCAAAAATTCTAAAATTTTGTCGCGCTTTTTCATTAAGCATATTATAAATTATACAAGGGCGTTAGTCAAGAAAACTTTGTATTGTTTGTTGCTTTTCCCTTGCTAATTCAAATTTTTAATGTTATACTTAATGTACATGAAATCTATATTATTAAAACTGCGTGAATCGCTAATATCCGTACTGCCAATCGCGGTACTCGTACTTATTCTGTGCGCGACGCCGCTCGTAGATATGAGCGGCATGGAAATTGCCGCATTCAGCGTTGCGGCGGTGTTCCTTATACTCGGCATAGGCTTGTTCAACCTCGGCGCCGACCTTGCTATGACGCCTATGGGCGAGCAAGTGGGCGGCGGCCTTACCAAGTCCAAAAAGATAACCATACTGCTTATAGTTTGCTTTTTGATGGGCGTGTTCATTACGATAGCCGAACCCGACCTTTCGGTGCTTGCCGAACAAGTCAAATCGGTCATGAACAGCACTCTGCTTATAGTTACCGTCGGCATAGGCGTCGGCTTGTTTCTGTTGCTTGCCGTGCTTAAGATAATCATGCGCAAGGATCTGTCCGCAATGCTTATGTTCTTTTACATGGCGCTTTTTGCGCTGTGCGCGTTGTTGATAGAAAGCGGCAAAAACGACTTTTTGGCTATGTGCTTCGACTCCGGCGGCGTTACCACCGGTCCGATTACCGTCCCCTTTATAATGGCACTCGGCGTAGGTATAGCAACGACTATCGGCGGCAAAAACAGCAACGAAAACAGCTTCGGCCTAGTAGCGCTCTGCTCCATAGGCCCTATCCTTGCCGTTACAGTTCTGTCCATTGCCTCCAAGGGCAGTATAGACTACACCGCCCCCACCGACACCGTGGCGTCCATGATGGCCAACTGCGAATGGGGCTGGACCATACTCGAAACGTGCAAGGAAGTTATAATTGCGCTCGCGCTTATAGTCGGCTTCTTTATAGTGCTTCAGTTTACCGTGCTCAAGCTACCCAAGGACAAAATTATCCGCATAGTAATAGGCATTGCCTACACCTTCGTCGGACTGGTTATTTTCCTTTCGGCGGTAAAAATCGGGTTTATGCCCATCGGCCTTAAGCTCGGCCAACAGCTTGCCGAAAACCGCGTAGTGCTGGTTATATTCGGCTTGGTGTTCGGCATGGTAGTAGTTCTTGCCGAGCCGGCAATACACGTCCTAAACAAGCAAGTAGAGGAAGTAACCGGCGGCGGCGTTACCAAAATGCAAATGATGGTTGCGTTGTGCTTGGGCGTCGGCCTTGCAATAGCGCTGTCCATGATCCGCATAATCTACGACTTTTCGGTACTGTACTACCTTATCCCCGGCTATCTGCTGTCGCTCGGTCTGTCCTTTTTCGTGCCCAAGCTGTACACGGCAATCGCGTTCGACTCGGGCGGCGTTGCAAGCGGTCCGCTCACTTCGGGGTTCATTCTGCCGCTGGCAATCGGCGCGTGCATAGCGACGAACGGCGCAGACAAGGTGCTGGAGCTTGCGTTCGGCGTGGTTGCGCTGGTAGCAATGATTCCGCTCATCACGATCCAAACGCTCGGCTTTAAGGCGGTTATGTCCGCCAAGGCGCGCAACCGCATTATTATGAAGCGCATACTCTCCGCCGACGACGAGCAGATAATAAACTTTGCATGGGAGAAGAGCAATGCCAAATAAAAACAAACCCGCAAAGGATACACGCAAACCCAAGGATACGGCCAAACCCGCAGAGCGCTTGCGCCGTAAAATAGAAACACGCGTCAGCAAAATAAAGGCCGCCAAGGGACTGCCCAACAATAACACGGTGTCCGAAAACCGCTTGGAGCTGTTGATTACCACCGTCAGCCGAAGCAAGGGCGAATACTACGCCGACCTTATCCAGTCGTTTGACGTGAATATGCAGTTTATAGCAATGGGTCACGGCACGGCGGACGCCAAAACTATGTCTATGTTAGGCTTTACCGACTCGGACAAAACGGTAATATTCAGCGTGATACAAGGCAACAAGCTGCAAGCCGCGCTGGATGCGCTGGAGGAAAAATTCCGCACTATCAAAAACGGCAAGGGCATTGCCTACACCGTTCCCCTATCGGGCGTTATCGGAAAACTGATATTTGGATTTTTGTCCAACAACCGCAGTATGATCGCAGAAAACAAGGAGAACAAATAACATGACTCACGAACTTATATTATGTATAGTAAATACCGGCTTTACCGACGTGGTTATGGACGCCGCCAAGGAGGTTGGCGCGCGCGGCGGCACCGTCATTCACGGCCGCGGCACAGCCAACAAGGAAGCCGAGGAGTTTTTCCATATCTCCATTCAGCCGGACAAGGAGCTTGTTATGATACTCGTCCCCTCCGAAATAAAGGACGCGGTGCTCCACGCGGTGTACGGCGCGGCCGGACTTAAAACGGCGGGCCAAGGCATAGCCTTCTCTATGCCGGTAACCAACGTAGTCGGCATTTCGACCGGCGCACCTCAAACGCCTCCCGCCGCAGAAGAAACCAAAACCGACGAAGCCGACGAGCCCGCGGCCGAAGCCGACAAAAAAGAATAACTATAGTAAGCAACCAAAAAGCGGTGTATATCGTACACCGCTTTTGCTTTGCAAAAATTTTAACGCCACTTATACGTTTTGCAATATTTCTATATACTTTTCGCACTCGACCTTTGCGCCGTCGAGGTCGTGTTCCAGATAGTTACCGCACTCCTCTTTTTTCGCACCGGGGACCTCGGTCAACGTTAAGGCTTGCGTAAAGCTTTGCTTTAGCAGTTCGATCACCTCCGCCCTATTCATACCGGTAGTCAGTAGATAAAAGCCGGTTCGGCAACCCATCGGCCCGAAGTAAATAATATCGTCCTTACGCGCCGAATTGCGCAGTACGGTAGCCAACATATGCTCTATGGAATGCAACGCCGGCTGAGCCAAAAAGTCGCCGCAGTTGGGGCGCTTAAACCTAAGATCCCAAGTGGTTACGCCGTGCATAGTTCCGCCCTCGTGCAGTCCTACCGCAAGCTTGTTGTGGTCCTTGGTAAACGACGGTATTTTGTTAAGCTCTTTCTCGTTCATAATAATCTCCTTATACTACGCTCTACGCGGCGGGCGCAAACTGCGAATTGTACAGCTCGGCGTAGAAGCCGTTTTGCTTGAGCAACGTTTCGTGATTGCCTTGCTCTATTATGTCGCCGTCCTTAAGCACCAGTATCACGTCGGCGTTCTTTATGGTGGAAAGTCTGTGCGCTATTACGAACGACGTTCTGCCCTTGGTCAACTCGTCCATAGCGGCTTGGATAGCCAGCTCCGTGCGCGTATCGACGTTGCTCGTCGCCTCGTCCAGTATAAGTAGCGGCGCGTCCTTTATCATTGCGCGCGCTATGGTAAGCTGTTGCTTTTGTCCCTCGGACAGCTGTGAGCTTTCGCCGATAACGGTGTCGTAGCCGTTGGGCAAGCACTCTATATAATGCGACAATCCTACCGCCGCGCACACCTTGTCCAGCTGTGCGTCGGTAACGCCTTGCTTGTTGTACACCAAGTTCTCGCGGATAGTGCCGTCAAACAGCCACGTGTTTTGCAAAATCATATCGAACATATCGTGCACGTTTTCGCGCGTCATATCGTTTATGGAAATGCCGTCTATCTTTATATCGCCGCTGTTCACGTCGTAAAAGCGCATAAGCAAATTGACTATGGTCGTTTTGCCGGCGCCCGTCGGACCGACTATAGCCACTTTTTGCCCGCTTTTCAGCTCGGCCGAAAAGCCGTGGATAATCTCCTTATCGGGCAAATACCCGAACTTGATATTATCGAACGTAACGTCGCCCTTGGGGTTTTGTATACGCGCGGTCTTGCCGCTTTCGTCGGGCATTTCCTCGCTTTCCAGCATGTCGAACACCCTACGGCTTGCGGCCGAGGCTTGCTGAATGGACGTCATGGCTTGAGCAATGGTGCCGAGCGGTTGCGAAAACAGCCGCGCGTAAATGACGAACGCCATAAGCGTGCCTATCGTTACGGTATCGTTGCCGCCTACTATAAAGGCCACGCCCACCACGAATATCAGCACGTACGACAGATTGCCGACGAAGGTCATTACCGGCATCATTATGCCCGACAAAAACTGTGACTTGCGGTTGCTGTCGTACAGCTTGTCGTTGACCGCCCAAAACCTTTTGCGCGCGCCGTGCTTGCCGTTGTACGCCTTGACGGTGTTGTGCTGGGTGTATACTTCCTCTATCTGGCCGTTCATTACGCCCAGCTGTTCTTGCTTGGCGTCAAAGTGCTTTTGCGAGATTTTCAGTATTATCGACATGCACGCAAACCCGACGAGCGACGAGCCGATAGTGGTTGCCGCAAGCACCGCGTTCACCTTGAACATCATAACTATTACGCCGACAAACAGCACCAACGCCGAAACAAGGTTGGCCGTGCTTTGGCTGAGCGTTTGCGAAATGGTGTCTACGTCGTTGGTCATGCGGCTGAGCATATCGCCGGTAGACGTGGTGTCGAAGTAGTTGAGCGGAAGCTTGTTTATCTTGCCGTTTATGTCGCTCCTCAGCCGCTTTGACGCGCGTTGCGTAACGGTAGCCATAATAAACTGCTGACCGTACGACAACAGCGCGCCCACGCCGTAAATGATTACCAGCGCAATACAGCTGTCTATAATGACGGTCATGTTAATTTCGCTAAACAGTCCGCGCTGAATTTCGTCGGTCAGCGCCTTAATTTTGTCGGGGCCGATTATGGTGCAAACCGTCCCGCCTATCGCAAATACGATAGATATTATTATGGCGGGCAAGTACCCCTTGCAGTACTTTAACAGTTTGCCAAACGCCCTCATATCCGCTTTTTCGCGCTTGCCGCTCGTGCGGCGTCTACCCATCATAGGCGGCATATTACAGTTCCTCCTTGCTAAGCTGCGACAACGCAATTTCCTTGTACGTGGGGCAAGTTTCCAAAAGCTGTTTGTGCTTGCCCATACCCACTATCTTGCCGTCGTCCAGCACTATAATTTTGTCGGCGTTCATAATCGTGCCGATACGCTGTGCAACTATCAGCACGGCGGGCTGCCGCGGCCGTTCCTTTATATTATCGTACGCGACGCCGCCTTGTCGGTCGTCATACGTGCCGCCCGCAAGCTCGCCCATGCGACTGCTTATATTTTTGCGCACCAGCATGTCGGTCTTGTAGTCGAGCGCCGAAAAGCTGTCGTCGAATATCAACAGATCGCCGCCCTTGTACACCGCGCGCGCAATGGATAGGCGTTGCTTTTGCCCGCCGGAAAAGTTGGTGCCGTCTTGCGCCACCGGCGAGTCCACGCCGTTTTCCAGTCCGTCCACAAACTCCGCCGCGCACGCTATTTCCAGCGCAGTGCGAATCCTATCGTCGTCGGGGTCCTCGTCGCCGTACGCGACGTTGCCGCGAATATCGCCCTTAAACAACACCGCGCGTTGCGAAGCGAGCGCAATATTGCCGCGCAGTACCTCCTCGTCGTACTCCTTTACGTTTACACCGTTGAACAGCACCTCGCCGTTATCGACGTCGTAAAAGCGTTCTATCAAGTTGATTATGGTAGTTTTGCCACTGCCGGTCGCGCCGATAAACGCCACCGTTTCCCCGCGGTTGACGGTAAAGTCTATGCCGGACACAACTTTGCCCTCGCCATGATCGTACGCAAAATCGACGTTGCGGAATTCCAGCACCGGCACGTTTTTGTCGCGTTCCACGTCCTTAACGTCGCCACTTCGCACCGAGCGCCGCGTACCCAATACGTCGGCTATGCGCTTGCCGGAAACCATGCACCGCGGCAAAATCATAAATATCATTATCAGCATCATAAAGGCCATAACCACTTGCATGGCGTACTGCGTAAACACCGCCATGTTGCCGAGCAGCTCCAGCCGTTCGGGGATTGCCGCCGCCTTGTTTATAAGCGCCGCGCCTATCCAGTACACGGCAAGCGTAAGGCCGTTCATGCATGTTTGAATAACCGGCATCATAAGGCCCAGTCCGCGCGCGGTAAACAGTTGGTTCCGCTTAACCTTTTCGTTTACCGCCTCGAACTTTTCGGTCTGATACCCCTCGGCGTTGAACGCGCGTATTACGCGCACGCCGGTAATGTTCTCGCGCGTGGCAGTGTTCAAGCCGTCGGTCAGCTTTTGCATCTGCTTGAACTTGGGATAGCAAACGCCGACCAGTACGCCGACTACCACTACGATAACCGCAACTATTATCACCGTCGCAACCGTCCACTGCACGGCGGCGCCCGAAATTTTGCATATGGACCACACCGCCAGCACCGGCGCCTTTATCAGCATTTGCAAACCCATTGCTATAAAGTTTTGCATTTGCACGACGTCGTTGGTCGTGCGCGTAATAAGGCTGGGCGTGCCGAACTTGTTTATCTCCGCCGCCGAAAAGGACGTTACGCGCTCGAACAACGCTTTGCGCAAGGTCTTGGCAAAGTTAGCCGCCGTACGCGACGCAAAGTACCCGCAAATTATGGAGCTGACCATGCTCGCAAACGCGTACAATAGCATAAACCCGCCGTTTTTCCAAATGCTCTTCATGGTCGCCGTGCCCGCTTGCACCTCCACCGTCAGCTTAGCCGTGTACTCCGGCATCGTTATATCAAAGTACACTTGCGCCACGACGAAGCCGGCGCACAGCGCAATAAACAGCCAGTCGAGCGGCTTTAAATATTTTGCCATCAATTTGAACATCTACTATTCTCCTTTACTCTACCATATTATCGAGCGCACCGCTTATCGCCGACGATATGCGCAAAAATTCGTTAAGGTCTTTCTCTCCCACCGTGTCGAATAAATGCGACACCAGCCCGATAAGCGACTCCTCGTCGCGCTTGACGGCCGCCCTACCTTGCTCGGTAATGGTAACCACCGTCTTTCGCCTATCGTCCGCGGCCGAGCTTCGCACTATATACCCCTTGCCCTCCAGCGCCTTAAGCGCGGCGGCAACGCGCGGCGTGCTCATGTTCAGCTCCTCCGCAACAAAACCGGCAACCACCGCTCCGCCCGCGTTGTCAAGCAGTCGCAGTATTACGTGCAAGCCTCTGCCGTTGTCGTCCACATTCTTAAAAAAGCTTTTGGGCCGACACTCAAAGAACTTAGTCAAAAATTCATTCGCCTTTTGTCGATTATCCATAAAAATTACCTAACACTGTTACCTAATACTATTAGATATATAAACCATTTATATGCCGAATGTCAAGCGTTTTTGACCGACTGTATTTCAGTTCACGTTATTTTCGTTTTTTTCACACAAAAAAGCCCTCTACTTTAAAGAGGGCTAACTTCCTTTGTCATTCCGAGCATTTTATGCCCGCCGAGGAATCTCAACCTTATTTATAATTCTTAATTCTTAATTCTTAATTATTCTTCCCCTTCGCCGTGGTCGTGCTCGTCCTCGTCGAAGTCGGGGAACATATCCTTATCGTAAGCTATGCCGTGCTTGTCGTAATAGTCCTTGATAGCCGAGCGGATAGCTTGCTCCGCCAGCACCGAGCAGTGGAGCTTATGCGCGGGCAGACCCTCCAACGCTTCCACAACCGCCTTGTTGGTAAGCTCCAGCGCTTGCTCTATCGGCTTGCCCTTAATCATTTCGGTAGCCATAGACGACGACGCAATAGCACTGCCGCACCCAAAGGTGTTGAACTTGACGTCGGTAATAATGCCGTCGTTCACCTTGATGTAAATTTTCATTATGTCGCCGCAACGCGCGTTGCCAACTTCGCCTATTCCGTCGGCGTCGTCTATCTTTCCAACGTTGCGAGGATTGCGAAAGTGATCCATAACCTTTTCACTGTATAATGCCATGATAAATAATCTCCTTGTAGTTTATTGACTATTGATTAAGCGCGTAGCCGCGTCGTTACAATAAATGTTGCTTTTGTCCGCTTTCAAGCTCTTCCCACACCGGCGACATCCCGCGCAGATATTCCACAACTTCGGCAACCGACTTGATTATATACTCGGCGTCGGCGTCGGTATTGGCCTCTGATAGGCTTATGCGCAAGCTCCCATGCGCCACCTCGTGCGGAAGGCCGAGCGCAAGCAGAACGTGCGACGGATCGAGCGAGCCGGAGGTGCATGCCGAACCGCTGGACGCGCAAATGCCCTTGTCGTCGAGCAACAGCAACAGACTTTCGCCTTCTATGCCCTCGAAACACATATTAAGTATGCTCGGCAAGCGCTTGGTCGGATCGCCGTTAAGCTTGGAATGCGGAATGACTGACAGACCTTTTATAATCTTGTCGCGCAACGCCGAAAGGCGCTTTGCCGTTTTGTCCATACCGCCGCAAACGCTGTCGAGCGCCGCCGCCATAGCCGCAATGCCGGCAAGGTTTTCGGTACCCGCGCGACGACCTTTTTCTTGAGCGCCGCCGTCGATAAATGCGTTAAGCGGCACGCCGCGCCGCACGTACAACGCGCCCACGCCCTTGGTGCCGTGAAACTTGTGCGCGGACAGCGACAGCATATCTATATTCATAGCCTTTACGTCAATAGGCACGTGCCCGACGGCTTGCACAGCGTCGGTGTGGAATACCACCTTGTTAGCGCGGCAAATTTCGCCTATCTCGGCTATCGGCTGAATAGTGCCTATCTCGTTGTTGGCAAACATAATCGTAACGAGCGCGGTGTCGGGACGAATAGCCGCCTTAACTTGCTCGGGCGTTACTATACCGTTTTCGTGCACATCAAGGTAGGTTACCTCAAACCCCTCGCGCTCCAGCTTTTTAAGCGTATGCAATACCGCGTGATGCTCGAACGCCGTGGTTACAATATGCTTCTTGCCCCGCTTAAGTCCGTTGGCCGCCGCCGAGCGCAAAGCTTGGTTGTCCGACTCACTGCCGCCCGAGGTGAAGTATATCTCGCCCGCGTCGGCGTTTAGGTGCGCGGCAATACGCGCCCGCGCGTTCTCCAACGCTTCCTTAGCCAACTGCCCCGCCGTGTGCAACGACGACGGATTGCCGTACACCGTTTTCAGGTACGGCGTCATAGCGGCTATCGCCTCGTCGCACGTCGCGGTCGTAGCCGCGTTGTCAACGTAAATAGTTTTTTTAGTCTGTGCCATAAAAGTTTAATTCCTATGGATTTAGTATGAATTAGTTGCAAGCATATTATAATCCAACACCAACCGTTTGTCAATAATATTTATATCGTTTTAAAAATTTCGTAACAAAAAAAACCCGCCGTAATCGGCGGGTCTTTTCGTTGGTTGACTTAGATAGGAAGTATTCTAAGTATCTTTTTGCTGAAGAGCATGAGGATAAGGTCGAGCAACCAGATAATCCACGCACCGAAGAAAATGCGAAGGATGGCCGCAACGATCTTGCCGTCCTGAATGCGCGTGATAATGCCGCAAATCCACGCAGTGATGGGGATTATAGCCAAAATCAAGCTGACAATGTAGGAAAGGCCAAAGTAATCGCTTTTAGATGCCATGATTCCAACTCCTTTTTATTTTTGTATTTTCATTATACTATGTATATGTCGGCGTGTCAAGTATATTTCTAAAATTTTAGCGTTAATGCTTCACAATTTACGCACGAATTTTTCAATCCGACTTTCCGTCCTCGGAGTCACCGTCGGGCCGAGATATAACGTCATCCGTCGGCGCGGCCGTAGCCTCGTCTATCGGCGCGAACTCTTGCGCCGACTCGGCTTGCTCGGCATTATCATGTTGTGCGCAGTCCGCTTGCATGGGGCTATCGGGGTCGGTCAAATTACCGTCGCCTACGGTTTCCACGCCCTCGGCGACGACGGTTACCGCGCGTTTTTTTGCGAACTTGGCCTTAAGCTTACGGCCGACTACTGCGGCGTAGTGACGGAAGTCGCGGTCGAGCAGTGCGGCCACGGCGCACACCGGCAGTGCAATGGCTATGGCAATAAAACCGTTGGCAAATAGGTTTGCAACGCCCGAGTGCAAGTCCACCGTGCAGAAATGCAACGCTACCAGCGCGGCGGCAAATATCAGTATGTACGCGTAGTTTTTGACGTAATGCGCTTTGGCGTTCGACTTGAACGCGTACTTAAACAGCACGTGCGGCTCTACTATATGGCATATGAATATATTTGTTATTATGGTCGCGACTATAACGCCGACGACCGCAAAGTCCGCGCCCCACAAGTATCGGAACAGATAGACGAACGCTATAGATAGACCAACGTTCAAAAGCCCTTCGATAAGCGGCTTCCACCTATCGTAGTAGAACGTGCCGGTCGCGTCGCGGAACAGCAACGAGGCTTGGCGCATAAACTGCACGAAGTAGTTGAGCGTTATTATAAACGCTACGGCGCGGTCCATTGCCAACTCCTTGCCGCCGAATAGGAACACGACCAAATAGTCTATAACGGCGTAGTAGCCCAAAAAGAACACCGCGCCCAGCACGAAGTTGAAGGTGTGAAAGAACGAGTGATACTTCCTTGCCGTCTGGATATCTTCCTCCACGAACATGTGTCCGATAACCGAAGTGAGCGGCGAAAAGCACAAGCCCAGCACGCCGGTCATTGCCGTCATTATGGTCGTGTAGTTGGAATATTTGCCGAGGATAACTATGCCTATAAACGCCGAAATAATAATGCTGTCCGCCGTGTTTACCAGCACCGCGCCTATCTTGTGCATAAACATGGCCTTAACCTTTTTGGTAACGTCCTTTTTGGTTTCGGCGTCGACGCGTTGCTTGTTCTTGATTATGCCGGAATGCTTGCGCCGTGCTATCAGCTCGGTAACGCTCCACTGCACGGCCACGGCAACTATGCGGCACACGAGATACCAAACGAACGACTTGGTAAATATAAGCACTATTATTTGCAAGCCGCACTGCAACAGCTGACCGAGCGAGGAAATAGTGGTGGTGACGTAGTTGTTTTTGTAGGCGTTGATCAGCGACGTTTTGGAGCTGAACATGTACGTCATAACGACCGACGCGAGCATGAGCGCAAAGGTCAAGTATAGGTTTACGTCAACGCTTTGGTAGTCCTTGGCAAGGTACGGCAATGCGGGCATAACGCAGCAGCCGGCTACGGCTATAATGCCTCCGATAATAAGATACAGCTTTGTAAACAAGCCGTATAAGGCCGACACCTTATCCGTATCCCCTTCCACGATAGGCTTGTACATGCAGAAGGTTATCGCACTGCCCACGCCAAGCTCCGCCACAGCCAAAAAGCTGAGTATGGAGCGGTACAGCGAGTTAATGCCGTTAAACCCGTTGCCTATATACTGAATGAGAAACCGCCGCACCAGCACGTCGGCCACCAGTATCAATATTTTGAACGCAATCGAAACCGATACGTTTTTTATTCCGCGCTTTTTATCCAACGTACACCCGCTTATACGTACGGCACGGCAAACTGCTCTTTTGCTTGCGCAACAGTCGACAACTGCCGATAATTCCGTAAGCTACAATTACCATCGGCATTGTCCATTTATAGAAAAACAACATCTCAAAATAATTCATTAACGTTATCACGCACATAAATATTACGGGCGCGCTCGGCACGTACTTGCGCTTTCCTTTTTTATAAGAACCGCCTGTTGAAATCAAATACGAAAATAACAGATAGAACAAAATAAAATGCAATAATCCAAACGATACCAAAACGGCAAGAGCCATATTGTGCGAATCCCGATAAATTCTATTGCTCTCCTCCAAAACGGTCGCTTCGTTTACGCGGCTGCCTACGCCGAACCATAGATTATCTTTTATGGTATCAAACGTCAACTGCCAAATTTTTTGTCTACCCGTAAACAAATCTTTGCCGAATATAGTTACGTTGCCTTTGCCGATTGCTTCAAACAATACGGTGGAATAAATATACGCCACCAATATTCCCAGCACGCTCAACAATAAAATAATTACAAACGCCGTCTTGACCTTCCACGCTCTTTTCCATGCACGGAAAAGAACGAACCCAACAAAAAACAGCGCACAGCCGCCTAAGGCGCCGCGCGAAGTAAAGTAAAATTGCAATGCGAAACAGATTGCCGTCACGATTAAGTATCTTAATTTTTTTGCATAGGCAAACGCAACAAGGCTGATACAAAACAACAGCATCAAGTGGATAGCGCATTCGTTGGGATTGAACTTGGTCGTGTCCGCCAAGTTCTCCAACGTCGCCCCGTTTAAAATTTTCAAGAATACGACTAATACGAACAAATAGTACAGCTTGTTAATCTCTCGTTTTTTAAACGGATATTTTTTAAAGACCAACAAGCATGTCAGCATTGCAATCAAGTTGACAGCCCGTTCCAATCCCGAACGCAATAGCAAATAGTGGAGAATAATGAATATAAAATATACCGTCGTCAGGTTTAAGCCCGATTTGCTTACGTTAACGTCCCTAAGCAAATAATAAAGCTGGTAAAACAATATTAGCAGCATGGGCACAATCTTTATATAATAAAGCAAACCGTTCTCACCAAAAAACACCGATATATACGACACCACTATTGCGTAAATCAGCCATGCCACAGACGCAACAAAAGCCACGCTATGCCGCCGAGCGGTATGCGCGGTAGTTACTCTATTCATTATAGGCAGTGGTAATGCTTGTTCCATTTACTTATACACCAACGTCAGCAATCCGTACATTTTGTGCTTTAACAGTTTAAAGACGATTTTCTTTTTGAATTCGATATCGACCTTTACTTCTTTTAAAAATCTTCTTACAAGCGGATTATTGCCTATTGCTTTAAATTCCTCTTTCTTTTGCGCGCGCGGCAAATCGGAGTGGCGCAAAGAAACCAAGCAATTTACAAACAACAACGCCAACGCACTGTTGCCGAAGTTGTCAAACTTATAACCGTACGCTTCGCTTGCATGCCGCAAAATATCAACCGTTTTTATCCAGTCGTCAAGATGCCGCCTCGTATACGTATGCATTAAGGAATTATCCCGCTGAACGTAGTGATACAGGCTTTTATCCGTATACACTATTCTATTCGCGCTCATTGCGGTGGAAACGATAAGCGCAAGGTCCTCGCCCACACGCAAGCCCGACGCCTTAAACGCGATATTATTTACAAGCAATTCACGGGCAATCAATTTGTTCCATCTAAACCCCGTAATATAGCGGCGATTTTTTAACGTCGGCAAAAGCTTAATGGGAAAACACCCGTCGACTTTGTCGTACACACCGTTTTGCATACCCAAATCACGACGGCGAATAAAATTATAGTCGGAGTCAACAAACTCGTATCGGCAAAACGCCATGTCGGCACCCGACTGCTTTATGCAGTCGTAAAGCTCGGTAAACATGTTCGGCTCTATATAATCGTCGCTGTCGACAAATCCCACGTAATCGCCCGTCGTCGCATTTACTCCGTCTATAATCGCCTGCTCGGCGCCCTCGTTTTGTTTGTCGATAATCTTTATGCGCCCGTCTTTTTGCGCGTACTCGTTGCAGATATTCAAGCTGCCGTCGGTACTGCCGTCGTTGACAAGTATTATTTCCGTCACACAGTCGGCTTGTGCGCAAACACTATCCAAGCATTTTCGCAAATACTTTTCTGCATTATATACCGGAATTACAATACTGACGCTCATTTGTAACTATCCCACCAATCCGTCAAAGGCCTCGTCCAAGCCGAAAACGGCGCGCCACCCCAAGCCTTGCAGCCTTGCACAATCCATAACCAAATAACTGCTTTTAGGATATATGGTAGTCGCTTTGTTTTCTATTATTATACTTTTGCCGATATACTTATTCGACACAAAATCGGCAAGCTCGCGCACGGACAACACCATATTTTCGTTGGCAATATTATACGCGGTATTTTCGCCCTTAACGAGTATAGTAATAAGCGCCGATATACAATCGGCAATATAGCAATACGCCTTGGTCGCCTTGCCGTCCGACTTTAACACGATTTGCTGTTTATTCCGCGCACAATCGCACAAGTACGCAATAAGGCGGTTGTCGTCCTTGCCCACGCCCAGTATTTGCGAAAGCCGCGCGATTTTTATCGGCAAGCCGTACTGCGCCGAATACGCAACACACAACGTTTCCGCAAGCCGCTTAGCTTCGGGATAGCTGCTACGCACCGCCAAAGGATTTACCGCGCCCATTGTGTCTTCCGTAAGCACTTTGGTTTCGTCAAAGTTTTCGCCGTAAATCTCCACCGACGAAAGATATAAAAATCCTTTGCCGCCATGCTTGCGGAAAAATTCCAGCATGTTTTCAGTGCCCAACGCAATGGCGTTTACGGTATCTACGGGGCGCTCCACCATTTCCGCAGAGCGCGTGGGGCCCGCGCAGTGCACCAAATAATCCACACTGCAATCAATGTTCAGTGCCTTTGTCAAGTCATATTCGATCCAGCTAAGTCCGTCAACCGATTTACGTTCAGCGTGAATTTTAGCGAGTTTGCGCACCGGACAAATAATCTTTATATTTGCTCCATGTTTTTCGTTGTAATACAACAACAAATCAAGCAAATACGATCCAACCGTTCCGGTCGCACCGGTTATCATAACGGTACTGTTTTTCAGCGCACATATATCGGCGTTGGAATTGATTATTCTGTCAAATTCCGTCATAGCTTCACCTTCATTTGGCTCAACTCTATTGAATCAAGCAAGCCCTTAAACATAAAATAATCCATTTGCGTGGTAATCTTGATATTATCCGATTCGCCCAGCACGGTATACAGCTTATGACCGTAATACTGCATCATAGTGGCAGAGTCGATAAATCCAGTCTTATTTTCGGCAATCGCCTTGTTATGGCAGCCGTAAATATCTTTGAAGTAAAATGACTGCGGCGCTTTGGCGTAAAAACATTTATCCCTATTTTCTATAGCGGAAACATTGTCGCTTTCCACAAGCACCACAGTTTCTATTGCCTTGGACACGGTTATCGCGTTGCCGTTTTTCTTGACGCAAGCAATGTTATCCGCAATAAGCTTACCATCAATAAGCGGGCGCACGCCGTCATGTATCAATACTATATCGTCGTCCTTGGCGTACTCCGACAAGCACTTCAATCCGTTGTAAATGGACTGCTGTCCGCTATCCCCACCCTTGACTATTTTCAGCACCTTTGTAATGCCGTATTCTTTGAGCATAGATTTAAGCGTGTCGATGTACGATTCCAAGCACACGACGACTATTCCGTTTATATCCTTGCTGCTTTCAAACTTGGATAGGGTATGGATTATAATCGGCTTACCGTGAATTTGTAAAAATTGCTTGGGCAAACTTTGGGACTTCATACGCTGTCCCGTGCCGCCCGCAAAAACAAGAGCGTAGTTCATTGGTTATCTCCTTCGTCATTTTCTTTTACGTACGCGACCAGTTTGTGGGATTTGCGCTTATCCTCGGGCGGCGGAGTCATGTAGTCGCCGTACAGTCCGGTAAGGTATTCGTCCCAGTTGTGAATTGCGGAAAAGCGTTTGCCCTCAAACTCGAGCTCCACCGTTTTTTCAAAGCTGTCGCCGCTTATAATTTCGCCCAAACCGTATATACCCCACACTACGCCGGCAACACGCTCGGCTTGTCCGTATGGGTATTTTTCTGTAACCAGCCTATGGACTTTTTTCAACGCGCGTTGCAAGCCGTAAATCTTAGCATAAGTGGAATAAGGAATATACACCAGCTTCCATATCCCCTTGCAATGCGCCATTTTAAACGAATTGTAAATTATGATATGCCTATACCGCTTGACTTTTCTAAACAGCTTATTCGCCTTTTTTTTGTCGGCCGGACAGCCGTCAAATGGAAATACGTCAATCCAAAGATATTCGGAAATTGAACGGTGTCCTTTGGGAATAGATATATTTTTGTCCATTATCTTTACAAACGGACGAACGGCGCCGTTGCCTCTGTCCGGACTGATAATTAAATCGTCAGTCAATTTATTGCCGCGCTGTCGCATAAGCTCGACAAATCTTTCGTAATCGGGGCGCGGCATACCCACGTCCACGTCGTCGTCCCACGGTATAAAGCCTTTATGCCGCACTGCGCCAAGTAGCGTACCACCAACCAACGAATAAGTAAGCCCATTGGCTTTGCAAAACTCGTCAAACGCTTCCATAATTTTCAGCGCGGCAAGCTGTATTTCTCGTAAGGATAATTCTTTCGTTTTCTCCATAGTGCCTCTTAATTTATTTACCGCAATCAAATTTGACGTCTACAAAATCATGATGCGGTTTGCGTGCTTCTTCGGGCGGCAAAGTCATATAATCGCCGTAAACCTTTTTAAGTATAGGGTCGGGATTTTCCGGTATCATAAATTCGGTATCGCCGAATTTATGCATTACGCCGTCGCCAAACCACTCGCGCTTGTACTCGGTGCGCATTTTAACTATAGAACTGTCAAGGCATACCACGTTTTCGCTGTCGTCGTAATTATATTGAGATATTTTTTTGAACAGCTTTTGTTGAGCGCGAGCCTTGCTCTTTTTGGTTTTGGTCTTTAGCAAAAAGTTTGAACCCAAGCGCATAACCGTGCCGTGATTTTTAACCGGCTCGTCCAGCAAATACAGTGCCCTTTTCATAGCACGGAATATTTGAAGCTTACGCTTGTTTGGGGGCGCCGCACCGTATATAGGGTAAATATCCACAAAAATACCATGATGGATATTTTTTTCCGCCATACCCTTTTCAAGCAAGAGCGTGTTATCCTTACACACGCGCATAATAGACAAGCGGTATTCGAGATCGGTTTGGGGAGATTGATAAAAATATCCGTCGGGCAAATCAGTTTTGCATGCTTGCTCGAATTTGAGCAAATCCGGATACGGCATCATTATATCTATATCGTCGTCCCACGGAATAAAGCCGTCATGCCGCACTGCGCCGATAAGCGTGCCGTATGCCAAAAAATACCGTATGCCGTTCTTTTCGCAAATACGCTTAATTACTTCCGCTATTTCAAGCTGCACGTTTTGTAAATTTTGCATAAGCTCTGTGTCAAACATTAGTCAGTTCCTCGTATACATTTAGCAATTCGGCGGCAAGCGTTTTTATGTCGTAACCACTGTCCGCAATTTCTTGTGCCGTAAACGCAGTGCGATTGGCTACGTTTTGAGCGGAGGTCTGTATCCGGTCTATCCATTGTTCATGGATTAACGGCAAGCGACTGACGTTGCCAAACTGTACGAACGGTACTCCGTCTGAAATAATAACCGGCAACGCACTTGCAAGCGCCTCGATGTACGCAAGCGCCAAACCCTCAAACGTCGACGGAAAACAAAATACGTCAAATCCTTGCAACAACATGTCCACGTCGTTTCGCGCGCCGAGAAAATCTACACTGTCGTTTACGTTTAACTGCGTACATAGTTCTTTTAGCTGCTGTTGCGTATCGCCGCGACCAATCAATACAAGTCTTGCATTGGGCAATACTTGCAGTAATTTCGGCATCAGCTCAATTAAAAATCGCTGATTTTTGCGCTCTTGAAACGACCCGACGTTACCGATAATAATATCGTCGCCCCACTGCATTTGCTCGCGCACGGCGGCGCGTTTTTCGAGGTCGAACGCATATTTATCAAAATCGATACCGTTGTTGATTAGCTTGTAATCCTTGTTTTTGCCGAACATCCATTCGGCCGCCGCCGCCGAACAAGCAAATCTGTTTGTTACAACCGACGGCAACAACGGCTTAAAAATTTTGTGTTGCCATTTAATCAAACAATTGGAATTGTGTGAATGTGCTATGCGTATTTTGCACTTTGCGCGCTTTGCGGGGTATAAGTCCAAAAATGCACTTGCAGAGTTAGCATTGCTTTGAACTATATCGTAATTGCCTTGCTTAATGATTTTTTTCAGCTGCTTAACGTATTTGAACGGATGTTTGGATTTATTGGGCAATAGGAATACATTGCCGCCAAGCTGTTTGATTTCTTCCTCAAACCGTCCGCCCGCGGCAGTAGTTGTAAAATCAAATTGAACTTTAGTTCTGTCAATATTGCGGTAATAGTTCATTATAGCCGCAGAAACACCACCGTAATTCAATCCGGCAACGATTTGCAAAACTCTAATCATTCCATTCCTCCGCGTGACGAAGTACTTCGGTAATATCTTTTGCAACGGCGTCGGCAGCTATTCCTTCTGCATACGGGCTGTCGGCATACATTCCGTTGTTTCCGATTCTTACGGTTTTTACGCCGTGCTTGCCTATAACGAAATCCTTTTGCGGGTTGTCGCCGACGTACAGCATTTGGTCGAGCGTAACGCCCAAGTGCTCCGCCATAACGGTAAAAGCCTTGGGATTGGGTTTGCGACAGTCGGTACCAAGCTCGTCCGTAATTATAATCTCGTCCACAAGCTCGTTCAGTCCGAGCGCGTCTATCTTGGCACGCTGTCCGTTTGGTCTGCCGTCGGTAATGATTCCGAGCTTATATCCGCGGTTGCGCAGTTCTATCAGCGTTTGCCTAACCTCGTCGGACAACACTAAGTTAGGCGTATGCGTGCGGTAAACCTCTACCATGCTATCCACGCACGCCCTATCCAGTCCGTGGTTTTGCGCGAACCTATCGAACACCTTGTCGCGCGACTGCGCAAACAGTGCCGCAAGCTCGTCCTTAGCACCGGCTATGCCGTACTGCTTTTGCGCCGTATCGCCCGCCGCACCGAAGCCGGACAAAACGTAGTCGTATTCGGGATATAACGTGTCGTCCAGATCGAACACGACTGCTTTTATCATTTGTCCACCCTTACGCTGCCGTCAAAACGCGAATACACCGCGCCGTCCTCGTAGTCCTCGTTGTAGCTTAGTTTTTCGCCGCGAAGCAGTCTGTACAGATTTTCACAGCTGTTCGCACCCGCGGCAATGCTCATAGGCGCGCCGCCGCCGAAGCGCGGATTGATTTCTATGTACTTCACTTCGTTATCGTCGGTCAAAAAACACTGCACGGTTATTTGCCCGATAAATCCAAAGCTCGTAAGCAGTCTTTTTACGTCGTCGATAATATATCTATTTTTTTCGACCTTACCCTTTAGTATCTCGCCGCCGCGCGTAACCATTCGCCACCGCGGCACGACGGTAATTATATTGCCGTCAAAGTCGCTGAAGCAATCGGCGGTATACTCCTTGCCGGCCACGCACTCTTGCACGATCGGGTTTTTAACGTACTCGGCAAAAAAGTCGAGCTGTTTTTTGTTTTCCACCTTGTACGCGCCGATACTCGAACTACCGTCGCGCGGCTTGATAAACAGCGGGTAAGGCAAGTCCTTGCTCTTAACAATATCGTACGTTGCCGGACAGTCAAAACCGTTATCCGCAAAGTACTTGGCGGTGAGCGTTTTGTCACAGCAAATCCGCATGCTTTGCACGTCGGAAACCAAAACGCGAGCGCCGGTTTCGCCTTCGATTAACGCCTTGTTTTCCGCAAGCTTAACAAGCTCGGTGTCTATAGTCGGCACGACGAGCGAAACGTCGTTATCCTTGCAAATCTTTATTATCTGCGGAACGTAGTCGTCGTCCGCAATGCGCGGGATTATAAACCGCTTGTCCGCAAACTTGAGCGCGGGCGCAAGATCGGACATATCCGCCGCGCACACGTCGCCATTTATACCCAGTCTGTCGCGCGCCGCCTTAAACGCGTTTACAAGCTCCACGCGCCTACCCGCGCTAAGCACGAGCACGTTGTACTTTTTGTTGCCGGTAAAGTACTCCATAGTCGCTTGCCCCTCTTGGGAAATACCGCTGCGCTTGAACACCTTGCCCACCGTCATAAACAGTATTTTAAGGTCGCGGAAAAGCGTTATGCGCCGCACGTATTCGCAGTCGTACTTAAACTTCTGCTCCCACGTAATAGCGTTTCTGCCGTTTACTTGCGCAAGGCCGGTAAGGCCGGGGCGAACCATGTGGCGCCGGCGCTGTTCCTCGCTGTACAACGGCAAGTACTGCACCAAAAGCGGGCGCGGGCCGACTATCGCCATTTGCCCCACGAATATATTAAACAGCTCGGGCAATTCGTCCAGCGACGTCGCGCGCAAAAACTTGCCGTATTTGGTCAGCCGCTTTTCGTCGGGCAACAGCACGCCGTTTTCGTCCTTTTCGCAAGTCATGGTGCGGAACTTAATCAGCTTGAATATTTTTTCCTTGCCGGTTTTTTTGCTTATCTTGCCGGGGCGCGGCTGGGTAAAAAACGGATTGCCCTTCATTTTGATTGCGCCCAATATAATAAGGATAATAAGCAACCACGAAAAAACTATTATCGCAATACCGCTCAACAGTATCGCGTAAAAACGCTTAAAAAACTGTCTGTACAACAGCGCCGACAGCAAAATCCACACCGCCGCGCACGCAATACACAGCAAGGTTATTCCCCACCACGTAGTGGTAATCGTTTGCCAAAACTCTTTCATTTACTCGAAGCACGCCCTTACGATTTCTATTACAGTATCTTGATCCTTCGCCGTCATCTTGATATCGCTTGGCAAGCACAGTCCGCGGTTGAATATATCCACGCCGACGTCCACGCCGCTTCCCACTATATACGCGTTAGTCCGGCCTCTACCGTCGCCCTCCACCGTCACGAACGGATTGTTTCGATAAATGGGCTGCATGTGCATAGGCTTCCATATCGGTCTGCCCTCGGCATTATATGCGGCAAGCGTTTCCAATATTTCGGTAGGGCACGACTTGCCGGCTTGCTTTACGTAGCACGCCTCCAGCTCGCCGCGCACATGCTTGCACATGGCGTCGCCGTCTATAAGCATACAAGACAGCCAGTAGTTGGGGGCGGAGTTCTTTCCGTCAAACGGATTCATTGCTACCGGCAAACCCTTAAAGCCCGCCTTATACCGTTCGTAGATCACCTTTTTCCGCGCTATATGCTCCTCCAAGTACGGCATTTGCCCGCGTATAACGCCGGCAATAACGTTGCTCATGCGGTAGTTATAGCCAAGCTCCTCATGCTGGTACCACGGCGCGGCCTCGCGGCTTTGCGTAGACCACTTGCGCGCCTTATTGGCTTGCTCTATATCGTCGGTCAAAAGCATTCCGCCAGACGAGCCGGTTATAATCTTGTTGCCGTTAAAGCTGATTACGCCCACGTCGCCGAACGCACCGGTCTGCTTGCCCTTGTACGTTGCGCCGAACGATTCGGCCGCGTCCTCCACGATTACCGCGCCGTGACGGTCGGCTATAGCGCGAATCTCGTCCATCTTGGCCGGCGTGCCGTATAGGTGCGCTATAACTATATGCTTGACTTCCGGATAAAGCTCGAACGCCTTTTCGAGCACCACCGGATCCATATTCCACGTGTCGCGTTCGGTATCGATAAATATAGGCACGCCGCCCTCGTAGACCACAGGATTGAGCGTTGCCGAAAAAGTCATGTCAGAGCAAAACACCTTGTCGCCGCGCTTAATGCCGGCAAGCTTTACTGCAAGGTGAAGCGCCGCTGTGCCGCAAGACAACGCAACGGCGTATTTGCAACCTATTTTGGCCGCGGTAAGCCTTTCGACCTCGTTAATATTTTCGCCGACGGTAGACATCCAATTAGTATCGTACGCGTCGGTCATCCACTTCAGCTCATCGCCGTGCATGGTTGGAGTGGCAAGCCAAACTTTGTCTTTTAACGGTTTGAATTTTTTGTCTTGAGTGAACATAATTATTTAGCCGATAATGAATTTTTTGGTGCGCTTCGCCAATCCGAGCATATATTCATGCTTGGATTTACAGTTTGTATATCCGCCGAATAGGTGCGCCGAGAAAAATCCTACGAGCGCCCGCCTCGGGTTCATACGGCGAAAATCACCGTGCAAACGCATGCCTACCGCAAAATAGGTACACATTTACAAATCTCATTATACAGTATTATTTGCAGAAAAGCAACATATTAACGAAAATTCATTTAAGTACCGCACAAAAAAGCGCCCACAACGAATAGCGGTGCAAGCGACTTAACGTCCATTGCACCGCAGTTATAACTACCCCCACTCCGCACCGGCTGAATACCACTACGTATATCACTTGCCGCACAGCGGCAAATATAACTCCGCGCCGGCGGAATACCACACTCCGTATATCACTTGCCGCATAGCGGCAAATATCACTCTCCGCTACCCCGCCATTTTGCCGAGGAACTCGAGGAATGCAATACGCCAATAGGCCTCGTTATGAGTTCCGCCGTCAACGTAGTTTTCGATAATATCGGCCGCGGCAAATCCGCACTTGGTCAAATCGCCCTTTGCCCTTTTGGTTTCGGGCAACAGCATATCCTCCAAATCGCGATCGTTTTGTCCGCAGTAAATGTATACCTTGGGCTTGCCGGCGGCAAAGCCGTTTTTGCCGTTGTAAAATCTTTTCCAATCGCTATTGGTAAACAAACCGTTGGCCGGCGAAAACGCGCCGATATATCCGTACGTATCGTTGTCCCTAAGTCCCAAATAGTACGAGCCCAAGCCGCCCGACGACGAACCTACTATGCCGGTCTTTGCTCTACTCGTATCAACCGAATAGTTGGAGTTTACCCACGGCATAACCGTTTCCTTAATAAAGTTACCCAGCTCGTCAAGCTTGCCGTTGCGGAAGCTGCCGTATTTGGGGTCGCCCAAGGACGTAAGCGAGCCGAAGCTCAAACTCATTGTAAGCTCTTGATCGCGCTGATTGCTACCGCCGCTACCGTTATCTATGGCAACGATTATAACGCCGTCACCGCCGTTTTTGACAAGGTTAGTTACCGCCACGTCTACGCACCAACCGTTATCGTTAGTGCGCGCGCCCTCCGCCGCCGCAAACGCATTTTGCCCGTCAAACATATACAGCACGCCGTATTTTTTTGACGGAGTATAGTTGGGCGGAGTGTATATAGCCACCTCTTTTTTTCGGCTCGAAATATAATTCAAATTTTTGTTGTCTGTAAAGGTCTTATACGTTACCCTTCCGTAATTTTCCGTGCCCATAGTAAACGTTCCGTCCGTTCCGAAATATCCGCTCGTTGCCCCGCTCACAACCAAGTCCTTGGTCTTGCGGTTGCTTCCGTCGTTAAAAATTATCCTATCGTACTGCGAATAATCTATGTCTATCTTATATTGTTTTTCGCCGTAATCGGACGTGCCGAATGCCGTCAGTTTTTCCCCCGGCCAAGTTGCCTTGGGATTGTTGGAAGTATAGCTCCAGCAATACGCGTACACGTCGGTCCACTTTCCGCTGTTGGTATAATACACTGTCGTTTGGGTGCTTATATCCGGCGTAGGCGTAGGCGTGGGCGTGGGCGTAGGCGTAGGCGTAGGTGTCGGCGTGGGCGTGGGCGTAGG
>JAIDCZ010000031.1:81082-120203 GCA_029055565.1 Clostridiales bacterium | reverse complement strand
GTGTAGGACCACGCTACGGGATCGGTGTCGCCAACCTTTTTGTAGGAAAGCTCGGGATTTTCGCCGCTCAAATCCAAAGTGAGTTCGTATTTGCCTTCGACAGTTACGTTAAAGTTGGGGGGATTGCCACCGCCAAGCTTAGAGGAAGGCAATACGGTCTTTTCGGTAGCGCCGGAAACCTTAAGCTGTTCGGCAAGCTCCGCTTTTTCCTCGTCGGTAGCGTCGGAAGCCGCTTCGGCGCCGCCCAACTGATTTGCCCAGTGATTGTCGGCCGCCGCGTTGGTGATTGCGCAGATTTTGAATGAGTCGTTTGCAAACAAGTCGATGGTGGTAGAGAACACCTTTTCGTTGCTGCCTTCAACGGGCTTCAAAACGCGAGCTGCGGTAAGGTCGTCTTCTCTGGAATAGTTGTTCCAGTTGAAGTACGCAGCACTGGAACCACCCGCTATAAAGTAGTAAGGGGTGATATGCTCGGTGATGGTGATTTTGCAAGTAGCGGACTTACCGTCGGCAGTTGCCGTAATGATAACTTCGCCGGCCGCAAGAGCGTCCACCTTAGCCACGCCGTTTCTCTGACCTTCGGTTGAAACGGTAGCTTTGGTAGCGTCGCTGGTTTTCCACGTTACGGTAGCTTCCGAGTCAATCGGGTCTATCACAGCGGTAAGAACGGTGCTTTGGCCGATTTCCAATGCACGTTCGGGAGCGAGAGTAATAGCGGTTACTTTCGCAGAGTTGTCATTGCCGTCGCCGTTATTTCCGCCGCACGCAGCAAAGACGGAAAGACCGAGAACACAGCACATAACAAGAATGAGCCATTTGAGTTTCTTCATCAAGTTTACCTCCATATAAACTTTTTTAGGCGTTTATTTTCGTACGCCTTATACTTGTAGATATAGTACAATATTTACTTTATTTTGTCAACAATCTTTTAAAAAAATTCTTACAAAACGCGAATATTTTTTTAAAACCGTACCGAACTCCCCTATCCGAACGTCAAAAAGCAAAACGAGTTGGCAAGTACTGCCAACTCATTTTTGCTTTCTATCATTATTATTTAGTCTTGGTTTTCCGTTTCTTGCGGTTGCTCTTGCTCGGTTTGAGGAGCTTCGGCATTTTCGGGTTGATCCGCAGTCTGTTCGGACTCCGGCTTGTCGGAGGCTTCGGGTGTTGCGCTGTCTTGAGCCTTGTCGCCGCCTTTGCCGCCCTTCTTTTTCTTGCCGTACATTACGCCGAACACGGCGCCGCCGGCAATGAGTACCGCCGCGGGAATGCCTATACCGAGGCCGAGCGCCAAGCCGAGGTTGTCATCGTCGTCACCTTCGTCTTGAGCGGGCGTATTGGGTTTTGCCGGCGTGGGCGGGGTTTGAACGGGCTTAACCTCTTTTTCCCAAGCGTCAAGCTTATCCTCGTCAAGCTCGGCCTTCATAACGACCGCCGAGTAAGCGCCGACGTTAAAGCTGTTGCCGGAGAAGGTGGAAAGCGCCGTTGTAGCGTTGGCTTGCGCACCGTTTACGTAAACGCCGTAATCGCCTTGCGGGATTTTGATTTCCGCGGCTTCGGCGGTAGCGTTGAACAATACTACGGCGTACTCGTCGGAGTTGGGGTCCCTTACCGTATACGCAGTAAGACCGTCGGTCATTTTTGCGTCTACAATCTTGACGCAACCGAGAACTTGATTGCGCGTAGTAAGGTGGAATTGCGGCCAGCTCTTTTTGATGGCAATAAGCTGTTTGTAGAAGTTGACCATATCCGCGTTGGTTTGGGCAAGCTCCCACTTAATAGCGTTTACGCTGTCGGGAGATTTGTACGAGTTATCAGCAAAGTAGTGGTCGGAGTCCGCCCATTTTTCGGGACGGTTGTCGTACGTGTTGTCCTTGGTCGTTTCCTTGTCGCGAAGCATTTCCTCGCCGGCAAGCATGAACGACGCGCCTTGGCTGGTAAACACCGCGGTAGCCGCAAGTCTGTTCATAGCCTTGCGAGTATCGTTGTCTACGCCCTTGGTGCTGGCGTTTATCTTGTCCCACAGCGTGGAGTTGTCGTGGCAAGATACGTAGCTTACGTTTTGAGTGGGGTTAGCGGCAAAGTATCTTTTGCCGGTGTAGCTGTAGCCGGCGTCGGGATTGTTGGTGCCACCCACAGCGCCCATATACACGGCGCCGTCGTTTTTGGCGCCGGAAATAAAGCCGTTGGCGGTGATGGACTGTCCGTAACCGCCGCCCTTAAGCGTATCGCGCGTACCGTCGTTAAAGAACGCGATATTAGGCATTTTGGACGCATTGTACATATTGGCGGCAAGCACCTCGCGGGAGGTTTCAAGGCTGGCCATTTCCCAGCCCTCGCCGTAGATCATGATGTCGGGGTTCTTTTCGGCAAGCGTGTCGTAAATCATGTTCATGGTTACGGTGTCATGCAAGCCCATAAGGTCGAAGCGGAAGCCGTCAAGCTGATATTCGTCCGCCCAGTAATTGACGGAATCGACCATAAACTTGCGGTACATAGCGCGCTCGGAAGCGGTGTCGTTGCCGCAACCGGACGCTTGCTTCCACGAACCGTCGGTATACGTACGGAAGTAATATCCGGGCATAAGCGCTTGGAAGTTGGAGCCTTCCACGTCGGCTACGTGATTGTAAACCACGTCCATGATTACGCGGATACCCGCCTCATGCAAAGCCTTGACCATTTGCTTAAGCTCGTTTACGCGCACCTTGCCGTCGGTAGGATCGGTGGAATACGAACCCTCGGGTACGTTGTAGTTGAGCGGATCGTAGCCCCAGTTGTACTGGCCGTTGCCGTTGTCGTCCACACCGTCGTAGGTGGCGTTGCCGGTATACTCGTCTACCGAGTTGATGTCGAACATGGGCAGAATGTGAAGCTCGGTTATGCCCAAATCCTTGATGTAGTCGAGCGGAGTCTTTTTGCTCGCGTCGGTCGAAGTTTCGGTAAGGCCGAGGAACTTGCCCTTGTGCGCCGCCGAAACGTTGGAGTTTTCGTCCATAGTAAGGTCGCGGATATGCGCTTCGTATATAACCGCTTGGGAGTACGAGCCGCGCGCCGCAGGACGTTTGTGATTTTCCCAGCCCTCGGGATTGGTTTTGGAAAGATCGAGTATCATACCGCGCTTGCCGTTGCGGCCGGCACTGCGTGCGTACGGATCGACGACTTCTTTAACCGTGCCGTTGCTGTTTTCTATCTTATACGTATAGTAAATGCCGTCAAGGTTTTGTCCTTCAACAGTAGCCGTCCAAGAACCCTTTTCGCCCTTTTCCATTTCTATTTCGTCGATAGGCTCGCCGCCCTCGCCAGCCGCGTACAACGCGACTTTAACGGATTTGGCCATAGGCGACCACGTAGTAAATATGGTTTTTTCTATAGAATACTGTGCACCGAGCGTGCCGTCGTACGCGTACAGCTCGTTGAACTTTGTGGTATCGTAAAGCGAGTATGCTATTACGTCATGCGCCGGATAGTTGATTTCCGGATCGAACTCGGTCTCCGTCGGCTCGTCGTATACGGTGTATACTTCGCCGAAGTCAATCTCAAAGTCGTCGCCCAAATCGAACTCGACGTAGGTGCTGCCTACGGCAAAGTTTTTGGTTTTGTCGGCTTCCTCGTCCTTGCCCTTGGGGAGCAAAGTTCTAAGCACGTTACCCGCGCTGTCCTTAAGTACGAACACAGATTTGTCGGTTACCGTCGTATTGAAGGTAGCTTTGACGGTGGTAAAGTTTTTAAACGACGCACCGTCCATTTTGCGTATAACCTTGTTGTCGTATGCGTCTTGCGCATTGGTGTAAAGTTCGTCTAATTTGTCAGCCATAAATATGGTAGCTTCTCCTTGCTCGTCAAACGTTGACAACGGCACCCAAATATCCTTGTCGACGGCTTTTTCTGCCCAGTCGTTGGTGCCCTCCGAGCGACGGACTATTATGCCCATAACCTTTTCGCCGTCCAGCGTAACGTCGTCCATTTCCACGGTAAACGTCAACCAGTTAGTCTGTTTGGTTTCGCCGGCCTTGTCTACTACTTCAAACGTAGTGCTTTCGGCGTCGTAACGCTTGCCGCCTACGCCGGTCGACCACGCCCAAAGGTTCCAGTTGGTGTAATCACCTTTTGCGCGGTAGTAGTTGAGCGTCAGCTTGTACGAATCGCCGGCACTGGTCGCCACGTTAGGCTCCCCGCCGTCATGCTCGCCCGTCACGACGTCCGCTTTGGCACCGCGCGTCGAGCCTATAAGCCCGATCGGCATCGCCATAACTGCGACCGCGACTGCGATTAGGAGCAACAAAAACTGTTTGCATTTGTCCACTCCGGCCTTGAAAAGTCTTTTCATATTTCCTCCTACAATTATATTTTGCCGAAAGATAGTTAATCGTATTTATCTATCGGCGTTGGTTACCGTAATTTACTTTTTAAGCACTACCGCAGTGCCCGCGGACAGCACGAGCGAATTGCTTTTGCTAAACCGCGTACTGCCGCCGTCGGCTTTAAGCTCACCCACAATTTTGTAGCCGTTAAGAATACCCGCCTTAATAGTCACTTCCTTGTCGCCCAAGTTATGAACGATAAAGACGTCGCTGTCGCCGTGAGCAATCTTGTACGCGGCAATCGTGCGGTTAAGCTCGTTTATAGGCGTTACGCTGCCGGTAGCCGCTATGTTGTTTGCCGTGCGCAATTCACTGCTGAGCGTAAGCTTGCCGCCTTTATCCAGCGCATACGCCGACATAACGCCGCGCCCGATTTCGGGGAATCTGTTGCGAAGCTTAACTGCTTGACGATAGTACGACAGTATGGAGTTTTCGTCGTTGGTTTGGCTTTTGACCGTGCCGAATACTTGCGTGCTGTTATAGGTGGCGTCGTCGGGATCGTTGGTTTGCTTGTGCCAATCCCCCCACTGGAATGCGAGTCGCTTGTTTTCGTCTTTGCCGCTACCCAACGCACCTATCTCCTCGCCGTAATATATATAAGGATTACCCGGCATAAGCAAGTATAGGCCGGCCGCCTTTTTAATGTTTACGGCAGTCGTGAGCGTGCCAGCCGAACGATTGTTGTCGTGATTGGACAAGAAGTTGCTAAATAGTGCGTAATCGTTTTTCGCTAAAATCTGCGATTGCGTATTTTGCAAGCCGGACGTAAGGGCTTCGGCCGAAATCTGACCGCGCACCGCGCCCATAAATCCGTCGGTAGCCGACGCGCCGTAGCCGTAGTTAAAGTTGCTCATACCGGTTTCGTAAAAACGTGTTACCGTTGACGTGCCGGTCCACACCTCGCCTACGTTGTAGCAGTAACGCTGTATGCTATCGTCTGCCCAGCCTTGTGCTGCCGCAACCGACGCGCCCTTGGTATTGCAGTAATCGTTGAACCAAGTCCAGAACTCTCTGTTGTCCTCGTTGAAGGCCGTGGTGTACGCGCACGCCCAAGGCACAGCGTCCAAGCGGAACGACTTTACGCCCAGTTCCAGCCAGTAGTCGACTATCTTTTTAATTTCGTCGCGCACTTCCTCGTTTTTCAAATTGAGGTCTGGCATGTCTGTGGAAAAGTTGCACAGATAGTAATAGTCTTCTGTATCGGGTGCCTTTTGCCACTTAGCCTCCAACGGACCGGTGGGCATTTTGTCCGCACGCACGAAGCAATATTTAGACAAATCGGGGTCGGTATTTACGTCATTACCCCTACGCGCCGATTCCAGCGCAGCTTCAAACCAAGGATGACGGTTGGAAGTATGGTTAAGCACCAAGTCCATTTGCAACCAAATATCGCGCTTGTTGCATTCCTCAACAAGCTCCTTAAAGTCGTCCAACGAACCGTACTCGTCGTCTACGTCGTAGTAATCCTCTACGTCGTACTTGTGGTAGGACGGAGATTGATTGATGGGCATCATCCATATACCGTTTACGCCCAAGTCGGTATCCGTCTCGTCGTTACCGTCGTTAAGATAATCCAAATTATCTATAAGTCCGCGAAAATCGCCTATGCCGTCGCCGTCGCCGTCCGCAAACGAGCGCACGAACACCTCATAGTAAGTACGGCAATAGTCTTGCGGCACGTTGTATGCGCTGTTCATATCGCCAACGACGTTGGAATTGTCCGGCTTGTCGCCGCCGCACGCCGCACTCATAAATGCCGTTGAACAGCCAAGCACCACTGCCGATAATGCCGATAAAATTTTTTTAGCTTTCATTTACAGTTATAATCCTTAATATTAAATATATTGAATATTGCGTTTGATATAGCTTTTTAGCTATTCGCTTTTGCTTGATAGTACTCCGAAAAACAAACAGCATACGGCGGCATTGCGCGTATGCTGTTTATAATTCGGTAGAAAACGATTAACCTTTTGCCGCGCCACCCGTAATACCGCTCACGTAGAACTTTTGCATAATGAGGTACAGTATGACGATAGGCACCGAAATAAGCACACCGCCGGCGCAGAACCGCGCAAAGTGAGTTTTGGGCAAGTTGAAGCCTTCGATAAACTTTCTGATACCTACCGCAACGGTGTAGTATTTGGATCTAGTCATAAACACGCTTGCCATAATGTAATCGCACCAAGGTCCGATAAAGTTGGTAAGTATGGTGTAAATGATAATCGGCTTACTTAGCGGTATGATCATCGTCCAGAATATGCGGTTTTTGGTAGCGCCGTCTATGCGCGCTGCCTCGTCAATCGCAAGCGGAACGGTATCAAAAAAGCCCTTAACGATGTAGTAGCCCGTGCCCGCGCCCAACGAATACGCCAGTATAAGACCGATATAGTTGTTGGGAGTAAGGCTGAACAAGTTGAACATGAAGTACATCGCTATCATGGACAAAAAGCCGGGAAACAAGCCGAGAATAAGCGCTATGTTCATAAGCTTTTTGCGCATTTTAAAGCGAAGTCTGGACAACGCGTACGATACCATGAGCACGAACAACGTGGAAATAACGCAAGAGCAAGTAGCAACGAGCAAAGTGTTGCCTATCCACGTCATGTACGGAAAGGCGTTGTAGTCGCTCGCGCCGCCGGGGAACAGCTGCTTAAAGTTCTCAAACGTGTATCCCTCGGGGAAAACCATAGCCGACGTACTGCTCGGCTCGTTGCCGAACGCGCGCAGTATCATCCAAACAAGCGGGAACAACCAAATAAACACCATTACGGTCAATATTATGTATATGGCCGTATCGGTTGCTATACGTTTAGATCTCAATCCTATCATTGGAAGGTATCCTCCTGCTTATTGGACTTAGAGCTGTTAAAGACGATAAGCGCAAGCACTGCCGATATGATAAAGGTAATAATACCGATAACCGAACCGACGTTATACTCCGCAGACGCCGTGTCTTGCATCGTAATCTTGAACAACCACGTAATAAGTAGGTTGGTCGCGCCGTAGCCGCCCATCTTGTAAGGACCACCACCGGTCAAGAAGAATATGACGTTGAAGTTGTTGATGTTGCCGGTAAAGGTAGTTATAAGCTGAGGCCCCATAACGAACATTATGTACGGGAAGGTAATGGAAACGAATCTACGCACCGGACCGGCGCCGTCTATTCTGCTCGACTCGTACAGCTCTGCCGGAATATTCATAAGAATACCCATCGTGGCAAGCATGGTAAACGGCATGCCGCGCCAGAGGTTGACGATTATTACCATCATACGTGCCAGCCACACCTCGCCGCCAAACCAGTTTACACCACCGGCATTTTCCGTTTGTATATGGAACCACTCATGTATAATGTGGTTAAACGCACCGGTAAACTTCGGTTCGTTGGGCGCAAACGAGAAGAACTGGCTCATAAGCATGAGCGTAACGAAGTCGGGAACGGCTATGACGATAACGAAGCAAGTACGCCAAAATACCTTCATTTTAATGGACTTTTTGTTAATCATCATTGCAAGGAACATACCAAAGAAGAAGTTGGTAAACGTTGCAAAAAATGCCCATACTAGCGTCCAGCCAAGCGTACGCCACAGCAAACTGCCGTATTGACCGGCAAAAGTTTTGCCAAACGCTTCAAACGTCCAAGTAAACAGCTTTGCCGGCGGAGAGTTGTTAAAGTTGTAGTTGGTAAACGCAATAAGGATATTGCTTATAAGGGGCAATACGGTTATCAGCAATACGCCGAAAATTGGCAACGCCAATATCGTAGTATGATAGCCGTCGTTAAGCGCATAGTTGATTTGCTGTCTGATAGTGCTAAGCGGTTTACCGCTTTCAACCGTCTTTTGCGCCTTGTATGCAGATTTGGTATTCTGTATGTACATTGCCACGAAGAATATCGTAAGCAATATCGTAAACACGCTGAATATCAAAATCTTAAGCGAGTTATCACCCGGAATCTTTACGTACTCGCCCATTTCGTCGTAGCCAAAGTGCTCAATTTCGGTACCAAGCGAGCCGAATTTAATAAGGTACGGTCCGCCGCCCAAAACCAAAATAAGCACGTATGCGATTTCTACGGCTAAGTACAAAAATCCGATTAAAAACTGTCTCGGACTACGCGAATAATTGCCGAATCCCATAATAAGATACGACATTCTCGTGCGCCAATCGCCATTCTTAAATCTATTCCACAACCCTTGAAAGCCGTGCCCTATCGCAAGGATTAACGCCCAAATTTTAAAAGGAATTGCCTTAATAACGTTCCATATCATTATGCCGACGTCTTTAAAGTAATTACCTATACCGAATATGAGCTTTAAGTACCAAGGACGGTTGTACAACTTCCAAGTAGGGGTGGCTTGTTTGGGTTTTACCACTCGTCTGGATCTTACCACTCGTCTGGATCTTACCATTTGTCACTCCTATTAGCACAATAATAGCACCGAAGCCGAGCATATCGACTTCGGCGCTATACTGTGATACGTTTTTTACTTTACTTAAAAAACTATTTCTGAGTAGTCATGTCGGTGACCAGCTGACCAAGCTGAAGATCGGCCAACGTTATATCGCCGGAGTATGCGTTCTTGGTATACGCGGCGATGCCGTCCCAGAACTTTTGCGGTACGTCGCCCTGGAATACGCCGCCGGCAGCTACTTGCGCATTATACGCCGAAAGCGGAACGTTAGCCTTAACAGTGTCCAAATCGGCAACGGCCTTGTTGGACGGACCGCTCTGGTGTTCGTTAAATCTCTTGGTCTGCGCAGCGGTGTTGGTAAGGTAGTTGGCAAGAGCCATAGCTACTTGAGTATTGGCCGAGCTGGGGTTTACGCCGCAGTACTTGCCGCCAAAGAATGCGCCGGTCTGATACTTCTGACCGTCAACGGTGAACATAGGAAGCTTTTTGCAGCCGATCTTTCCGGTCTCGAGCTGAGCGGGCGTGGGGTTCTCCCAAGTTCCGCAGATACCGGCAATCATGTCGCCATCCAAAACGGCTTTTGCAATGCCACTACCGGCAGCAGTGGTCATTTTGGCGTCGGTTACGTATTTGATAGTAGCCTTAGCGCCGATTTGGCCCTTAGCGCCGCCGAATTCCGAGAAGTCAGTGTCTACGCCCTTCCAATCGGGAGTGATGCCGGCACCAAAGAAGAATATAGCCGCCCAGAAGCCTTCGGTATAGTTCCAGTAGAAGGTCTTATCCTTTTCGGCAGCCTTCTGCATGATTACGTCCATGTCGTCGGCTTCCTCTTCGGTAAGATCGTCGGTGTTGTAAACGAGATAGTAACCGTTGTCGTTGGTTGCGGGGAACGCGTAGTAGTAGCCGTTCTTTTTAACTACGTCCGCCGCTGTAGCCATATCGCGCTGAGCAATAGCCGCGCTGTAGTAGCTGCCGGTAGCGCCGCGAAGGGGCAACAACCAGTTGTTACGAATCATTTCCTCGGTATGGTCGCCCGCATAGAAGAATACGTCCGCGCCGCCGGTAGAATCGGTGCCGAGCAACGTTTTTACGTTACCCTCGTCTTGAGCGTCCCATTCAAGGGTTACGTTGGAATATTTGCCGTTGCGGTAAGTGCTGGTAAATTCGTTGCCCAATGCTTGATAGGTTTCCAAAGCAATGCTGGGAGCCCATACGGTAAGGGTGCATTTGGGCACCTTGGCGTCGGAATCGCCGTCTTTATCTTGAAGCGGATCGTCCCAATGCGTTACTTTGGTGAATTCGTTCGGTTGAAGTCCGGCCACTTTGCCGTTGCCGTCGCCGTTATCGCCGCCGCAAGCTACCAAGCCGCCTATAGTAGTAAGCGCCATGGTAGACGCCAAAAGTGTTGCCAGCAATTTCTTCATAACTTTCCTCCATATGAAATATTATATTGCTATGTCAATTTTAGCATTATATGTCGTCTTTGTCAATAGGATTTGGGAAAAATCTTTGTGAATTTTTATGCACATTGTACATTTTGTCCACATTTATTTTGACAAAGTGAATAATCCTCTACTTTATTTTGCCGTATTATGCCGAAATTATGCGGTGCAAAAGCAAAAAACCTTCCCTATCGTGGGAAGGCCATTGCTTATGTGGAATCAGCTACCGAACGACGGTACGGGCTTGCTTATATAAATCTTGCCCATACCGCTTTCGTTTGCGGCGGTTGCGGAGAATATTATCGTCGTATCCAGCGTCCCCGACATGCCGCCGTACTCGTACTCCATATGCGTCATGCCGTTAAGGACTTCCGCGCCTTGCTTGGCTATCGACTTGATATTGACCTTGCTGTCGTCGGACGCGCCGGTATCGGCGTCGGCGGGGTTGGCGCCCATAAACCTTACCATAATCTCGTACTGCGTGCTTTCCATATCGTTGAACACCAGCACCGGCGCGACGTCGCTTATGCCGCCTACTACGGTAAACTTATCGGTAACGGCGGTGCTGTCGTACTTGTATACGACGGTTGCGTAAATCTTGGTCGGGAACAGCGCCGTTGCGTCGTTGGTGCCCTTGCCGTCGCCGCCAACGAATCGGCCCATAGTCATAGAAAAGGTTACCGCAAGGTAGTCGTAGCTTACGCTTACCGACTCGCCGTCGTCCAGCTTGAGTCTGGCGTTGAGCCAAGTGCGCACTTCCGCCACGTCGTCACGCGCGTCGCCCTTGGCCAAAACCATAGTCTGCTCGACGGTTACCTCGCCGTTGCTCGCCATCGTTTCCACGCCTTGCTTGAGGAAGCCGTTAAAGTCTACGTCCGCGTGCGTATTGCCGTACAACCCACCCGCGCCGGTAGTCCTATCGCCGGTAATCTCGTCGTCAGTCCACCGCCTACTACCCTTTTCGGACGGAGGGTTGAACGTAATGTTTTCGACTACGAAGTTCCGATTGTTGGGCGCCGTTTCGTCGTAGCCGTACAAGCCTTGAAGCGTCGTCCTAAGATCCTCGTTAGTGTAACCGTCCTCTATAAGATCGGGTTCCATTTTCAGTGCGAGGAAGGTGTAGAAGTCGGTCAGCTCCAACCCGCTCGACGTGAACGTAAACAGCTTGTGCTCGGCACTGCCGCCAATGCTTTCGTTAAGGTTGTTCATTTGCTCGTACAGTATAACGCCGAATTCTTTTACTTGACTTTCTATATCGAAGTCGGCCGCAAAGAACTTGACTATATTTAGCATGGCGCCGTAGGTATCGCTATCCATAACCGTATTTTCGCCTTGGCGTTGAACGTCAATCGCAAGCGAAACTTGATAGCCGTACGGATTATCCGCCGTACCGTCGCCTATCACGCGGTCGGTGTGGAAGGTTGCCGTCGCGTACAGCTCGGTTGCGGTAATCAGCTTTTGCACTTGTTGCGCGTCGGTAAGCAGACTGCTAAGTTCGACGGACAGCGTTACTGACAGCGCGTCGTCGCCTATATCGACCTTGACTATATTGTAGGATTGAATAGCGTCCTTGCCGCCCATGTTGTCCTTGAGCAGAGCAAGCACTTCGTTTTCGCTCATTACCGGCCGAAGTGCAGACATCGCTCTATCGTCGTGCGCCAGTCCGTCCTTGCCTTGAACGCGCAATTTCTCTACCTTAAAGTCTTGCATATACGCAGTCAAACCCTTAAAGTCGGTTACGGCCGGTTGAGGTTCGGATAGCTTGGTCGGATCGGTCAAATAGTATTTGTCAAACACGTCGGCAATAAAGTCGCCGTAGCCTGTCGGCTTAACCTCCGCTATATCGGCGGGATTGTTTAGGTCGCGTATTACGTGCTGAAGCTGCTCGGAAGTAACTATCTTGTTGCCGCGCTCATCCACCAGCACCATGTCTGTAACGACGGTGAATATATCGGGCAATATTATAGCGCCGCTTGCGCCCACCCACTTATTGAGGTCGTCGTTATACTCGTACGTAGTAGCGGCCAACCGTATTGCCAGCTTACTTTCCATTTGGTCGAGCATTTCGTTGAGCGTGGTGCTGATACTATCCGACACTTCGCAGAGCTTAATATCGGGCACTAGCTTTTCCAATACGTCGAGCACGCGGTCGGTGTTTTGGCAAGAATTGATAACGAACTCGGCTTGGTCGCGCGTAACGCTTTGGTCGCGCGTAATATCGACTGTGACGGTGAGCAAAATGCTTTCCGGCATAAGCCCCTTTACGAGCTTGCCAATCGTTTCATCGTCGCTTGTCATTTCGCCGAGCATACCGCTTACGTCAACCTCCACGGCGAGTAGCGCGTAAAGATGATTGGCCTTTTGGGGATCGCTCTTTTTGACGAACGTCAACGCGTCCAAAGTCAAATCCATGTTTTTCAAATTCTCGTTGCCGGCAAGAAGCTTATCCATCTGTCCGGAAAACGCCGCGCCCAGCATTCTGTCGGTCACGTTGAGCTTGATGTCGTTTATGTTCGCGTTGAGCAATGCGTTAAACCGAGTGCCGTTCACTCTGTCGAGCAAGTCGGTAGAACCCATATTGCCGCCGTTGCCGTCCAGCGATATGCCCAGCATTTCCAGCACTTCGTTTAGGTTTTTGCTCTCACCGAGGTCTAAGGCGTACTTATCCTCTATCTGCTCGATAAACAGCCGCTCGTAGTCCACCTTGTTCTCAGCGCTGCCGCCGGTCGGCATATACTTGATTTCGCCGTCCACCTCGTACCAGTTGTCGTAACGGAACGGTTCGAGCGACTTCAACTGCTCGGCCTTATCCGAAAACAGCGCTTGAAGCACGTACAAAAAGTCGGCCTTGGTAAGCGACTCGCCTTCCGGCAAGCTGTCGCTTGCGACCTTGGCAACGGCTTCCAGCAAATCCACTCGTATAGTGCCCTTGCCCGCCTCGGAAAAGTTCATATGCTCGGCGGCCAGCTCGAGCATAGGGCGTATTCGTCCTACGAAATCGTCTATAACGTCGTCCAGCGTTTTGGACTCTTTGCCGTCGTTCATAAGCTTGATTATTCCGTTAATAAGCTTGTTGGCTCTGGCGCGCTCGTTAGAGTTCATATCGTTTATGCGTATCGACGCCACGTTGTCCTCGCCGTACAACGGAACCGACACCGTAAGGTACAGATTTTCGGGCAATATAACGTCACCCAGCCAACCCACGAGTCCGCCAGCCCAGCCTTGCTTGGCGTCGTACAAAAACTTTTTTATAGCTTGGTTGGCGGCAGACTGCAAGCCCAGCCAAACGGTAATCTCCGCCGAAGCGGCCTTTACCTCGGTTGCGCCGCCAGCGGCCTTTACCGACTTGGCGGTAAATCGGATTTGCTTAAGCCCGACCACCTTGTCCAGCCTAACCATTGCCGAAATATCTTTTAGCGAGTCCATATCGACCGCTTTTTTCAGCACCGATTGCAGCACTGTATTGACAAACGCCGCAAGCTGTTTGTCGTTAAGCTCGAATATATATTCGTCCTTGTCGGGATAGCGGTTAAGCCGTTCAACGTCTATGTGTTCGCGGTTGAGCACGCCGACTATCATATTGACGAAAATATCCGTTATATCCGATTCGTTGGTGTTGTTTTGGTTGCCGTCGGCACCGCCGGCCGCGGCGGCGCTCGCATTCAGCTGAGGCGCCGCATCGCCGGCGTTACCATTGCCGTCATCGTTCAAAAACTTGTCTATAGCCGCGTCCAACGCCGACTGAAAATCTATTTCAGTATCATCCTTAAGAAATATATTACGCTTGATTTCGTTGTAAAATCCGTTGAGGTCCTTTTTGGTATACGGCCGAGTAACGACGTCGGAATCGTCCGTCCAGTACAAGTCGCCTACCACGCCCAGCGTGTCACCCATAGATAGACCGAAAAGCTTTTTGGTATATTTGTCACCCAAAATCCAGCCCGTTATGAACGCGCCCAAAAATAATACGAGCATAATTATAATCACGACCAAACAGCATGTGCAGCAACAATTACGCTTTTTCTTCTTTTTAACTCCGCCGTTGCGCTCAATCTCGCTCTCGTCGGGAACGGCAACTTTTTTAGCCATACCTACCCCACTTTCAATCTTTACACACGTAAGTATACACTGTGCGCCGAGCTTTGTCAACGACAATGTCCATTAGTAACCTTATTCTAATGTGATTTTAATTTTAGTACGGTCGGTGCAGCCGATTTTCCGTATTATATTACGCCTTGCAGTCGTAGCCGGCGTTCTCCACCGCGGCAACGGCGGCGGCTACGTCAAAGTCGCCCTCTACCGTGGCTGTTCCGCTTGCCAAATCGACTTCGGCGTTAGTAACGCCGGCAACGGCGGCAAGCGCCTTTTGCACTCTTGCGGAGCAGTGTCCACAGCTCATGCCTTCTACTTTAAGAACGGTTTTCATATTATTACCTCCGATACCTTGATCGTTAATTACCAGTTGGTCTGCGCCGGCATTGCCGCCGACGGTTTTGCGTTTTATCTTTTTCAGCTTGCGCGCGACGCGTTTGTCGTCGAACTTCATTGCCGTAAGCCGTAGTGCGTTGCACACCACGAACAGCGACGAGAACGCCATTGCCGCCGCCGCAATCATGGGATTGAGCGTAACGCCTACCGCGTACAGCACGCCCGCCGCAAGCGGAATGCCGAGCGCGTTGTATATGAACGCCCAAAACAGATTTTGCTTGACGTTGCGAAGCGTCATGTGCGACACCGCCATGGCGCGCGGCACGTCGCCGAGATCGGATTTGACCAGCACCACGTCCGCCGCCTCTATGGCGACGTCGGTACCCGAGCCTATTGCTATACCCACGTCAGCAGCCTTAAGCGCGGGCGCGTCGTTTATGCCGTCGCCCACCATTGCCGTCTTGCCTTGAGCCTTAAGCTTTTCCACTATATCCAGCTTGCCGTCGGGCAATACGTTGCAGTATACCTCGGTTATGCCCGCCTTGGCGGCAATGCGCTTAGCTTGCTCCTTGCCGTCGCCGGTTATCATTACTACGCGCGCGCCTACGCTCTTTATGCGTTCTATCGCTTGACGGCTGGTCGGCCGGATTTCGTCCTCCACCGTTATCGCGCCCAAAAGACTTCCGCGCTTGCACAAAAACACGGTTGCCGCGCCGTCGTCATCTACAGTAACGCCGAACTCGCTCATAAGTCGAGCGCCGCCCAGCGCGTACTCCACGCCGTCCACCGTTCCCACCATACCGTACCCGATACGGTAGGCGCTGTCCGCGGCCGTCTTTTCCGTTATATTCTTTTCCGTAGCCGCTTCGATTACAGCGTTGGCAAGCGGGTGCGTAGACGCGCGTTCGAGCGCGGCGGCAATAGCGAGCACGGTATCGCCGTCGCCGTCAAGATCGCCGTACGCCCTTATTTGCGTAACGCGCGGCTTGCCCTCGGTTATAGTCGCCGTTTTGTCGAGCGCAAAAATTTCCACGCTCTCGAGGCCTTGCAGTACCTCGGCGTTTTTTACCAGCACGCCGTGCGCCGCCGCACGACCGGTCCCCGCCATAACCGCGACCGGAGTTGCCAGTCCCAGCGCGCACGGACACGATATTACCAGCACCGATATTGCCATAGTCAGCGCTTGCGCTACCGTGCCGATTATCAACCACACGACTAGCGTAACCAGCGCCAACGCGCACACCGTCGGCACGAACACCGCAGACACCTTGTCGGCAATCTTTTGTATGGGCGCTTTGCTTCCTCCCGCGTTTTCTATAAGCTCTATAATCTTGCTGAGCGTAGTGTCCTTGCCCACCGACTGCGCGCGCATTTCCACTCTGCCGGTAATATTGAGCACGGCCGAAGTAGCGAGACTTCCCACCGTCGCCTCCTCGGGCATAGACTCGCCGGTAATAGCCGATTTATCCAGCGTGGTCGCGCCGCTCGTAATAACGCCGTCGCACGGAACGTACTCCCCCGGCATTACCACTACGGTATCGCCCACGGCTATGTCGTCTATGGATATAGTTTGTTGCATACCGTCGCGCAATACGGTAGCGGTCTGCGGGCGCAAGCGCAAAAGCTTATCCACCTCCGACCGCGTTTTGCCCTTGGACTTAGCCTCCAAAAACTTGCCGAGCGTGACGAGCGCAAGTATCGTTGCGGCAGACTCGAAAAACAAGCCCATTGCCGTTTGCGCGCCGGCGTGAACGTTGCCGCTCGCCATCTGTCCGTTTATGACGAACAGCAAAACTATTCCGTAAATATACGCCGCACAGCTACCCAGCGACACCAATGTATCCATATTCGCCGACTTGTGCAGTACCGACTTGACTCCGCTCACGAAAAACCGACCGTTGATTATAAGCACCGGCGTGGTAAGCACGAACTGAATAAGCGCAAACGACGCCGGATTTTTATGCGGGTCGAGCGCGCCCATTGGCAATCCAACCATATGCCCCATAGAAAAATACATAAGCGGGACGAGGAACGTCAGCGACAGCACGAACCGCCACAACAGCGTTTTGGCGTAGTCCTTGGGCTTGTCGCCGGCCTCGGCTTTAGCCTTTGCTCCGCCGCGCTCGCCGGCAACGCTCGCGCCGTAACCGACGCGTTCCACCGCCGCAATAATATCTCCGTCGGCAGCGTCCGTTTCCACCGTCAAGCGGTTCAACAACAGACTGACCTCGGCACTTTGAACACCGTCAACGCCCTTGGCCGCCTTTTCCACATGCGCCGCACACGCCGCGCAAGTCATACCGGTAATATCGAATATCTTTTTCATACGATTAGTATTCTACCACGCTATTCTTTATATGTCAAGCAAATTCCTACTAAATTACTATGAATTACTTCTTTTAAAAAAGAAGTAATCAAGAAAACTTTGCTTTCGTGTGTTTACTTAACGATTTATTTTGCGTTACACCCAATTAGTTTCGTATCATTATAAATATATTTACGCCACTCCGTTCGTTCACGCCATGCGTACGATTACATATACTGGAAGTGATATATATAGGAAAAGAGGTACGCATATGAAGGACGTTATAATTACGGTTGCGAGCGCCGACGCCGGCCTTACTCCGCCGATGCCGTTCGTCGGGAAAAGGTTGGACAGCCGCGAGTGCAACACGCTTGCCAAGCTGGCGCTGGAAACGGCGCTTATACGGTGCGGGTTTGACGTGTCGGACAGACGGTTGCCGCTATCCGACATGCAAGAGCTCGTTTACCAAGCCAACCGCGTGCAAGCGAGCGGGATAGCGGTAGTATCTTGCGGCGCGTTCGGGTCGAGAAAGAGCTTTAACGACGTGCATGGCGGCACGGTTAGGTACGCCGTAGGTCGGCACGGCGCTAAGTCGCGCGAGCTTGCGGAGGATATTTGCGCCAAACTGGACAATATCAAGCCGTGCCAAACCGGCATGTGCAATCACGAATGGAACGGCGCGGTTTGCCCCGCGGTAGTTATAGAAACGGGGTACATAACCGATTTTGACGAAGCCAAGCTTATGCACGATCCCGACTACGCACGCAACGTCGCCGAATATGCGACTATGGGCATATGTGAATATTTCGGCATGCCGTATATTCCGCATTCCCCCACCGCGTACAAAGATATGCATGCTAATATAGGCATGCGCGGAAAACGAGTAAAGCTGATACAAGCGGCACTGTGCGCAAACGGCTACGCCGTGGATATAGACGGCGTATACGGAAAGAACACCGACGTTGCCGCCAAAGAGTTTGCCATAAACAACGGTCATGATTGCGCCGACGGCGTAACCGGAGATTTGCTTTGCGATATGCTGTTTTTCCCGCCGCGTTATACCCCGCCAATGTCCAAGCACTGCGGCGTACCGTATATACAGCGCAAGCTTACCTCCAAGCTGTACGACGCGCCCCAAAACGGCATGGCCGACCAAGCCACCGTCGCGGCGGTAAACGAGTTTTTGACGGAAACGGAAAACGCCGACGCCGTTGACGCCGACGGAGGAATAAGCCGACGCGCAATGCAGCTGCTGTCCGAAATGGGCGGCGGCAGACCGAGATTATTCTAAGCCGATTATGAATTAAATAGGGCTAAAAATAAAGTTGACGGCGCGTTTAAAAAGGTGTATAATATACTCGTTAATAAAGATAGTGGCGGGCGGTTATTCGTCCGCCGTATTATTGCGAGGATAGTATGCACGATTCCAAAAATAAAACGACGCAAAAAATAAAACAGTGTTTGACAGACATGCTGCAATCGTGCCCGATCGACGACATTACTGCGACCGAGCTTTGCAACCGTGCGGGGGTAAAGCGCGCCACTTTTTACTACCATTACGACTCCGTACAAGACGTACTTGCGGAAATAGAGGCGCAGTTGGAATTCGAGTTTACGCAGTGGATGACTCAAACGAGCGACGTAAACGGCATGCCCGAAAAGAGCTTTTACGTCACATTTTTCGAGTTCGTGTCGCGCAACGTCGGCATATGCCGAATGCTACTCAACACCCGCCGCCCCACCGAGGACTTTATGGTCCGCGCACTGGAAGCGGGCCGAACCAAGGTCGTCGCCATTATGAGCAAAATGTTCCCCAACTGTCCCGCCGCCAAAATCGACTACTACTACATATTCGTATCCAACGGATTTTTGGGACTGCTCGGCTACTGGCTTAACAGCGGAATGAAGGAGAGCGTAAACGATATAGCCGAAATAGGCGAACGCATATCCATGATGGGCGTAGCGTACCTAAACTAATTCGAAATTAAGAATTCGGAATTAAACGAATAGAAAAACCCGACGGAACATTTACGCAGTCCGTCGGGTTTTTGTTATTCGGTTGTTACGCTTGGTTATTTGGTTATATCGCCGTCGGTGCAATGGACTACGTAGCCGTCGGCGTCGTCGCGAATGCGAATAGCGTTCCACTGCGCCTTTGTACCGTTAAAGGTTATATCGTTATTGCAATAGCTAAGCGTGCCGTAACCTATATAAGTAACGGTTGACGGAATAGTAATGCTAATCGGTCCGCTACTGCCGTAAACGTTGAACGCGTTGTCGGCAATGCCGGTAGTGCCTTGCTCGAGTACGAGCGCCGTATTAGGCGTAGTGCACTTGTAGCGCAACACAACCTTGCCGGCGTAGATAAGGGCATCGGACTGACTGTAGAACCAGTCGGTAAGATTAAACGCCTCGCTGCCTATTTCGTCAACGCTGTCCGGTACGGATATATTTTTCAGCGACGAGCATTGGTAGAACGCTTTGTAGCCTATGGACCTTACGCCTTGCGGGATGACTATGCTCGACAGCGCGAAGCAACTCTCGAACGCACTATCGCCGATAGATTCCAAGCCGCCGGATAGCTGCACGCTCGACAGTCTGCTGCAGCTACGGAACGCGCCGTTACCGATAGCGGTCACGTCGCTTAGCATCGTTACGCTAAGCAGTCCGTCACAGCTGTAAAACGCGCCGTTGCCGATAGTCGTAACGCCGCCCACCGTCACTTCGGATATGCCGGAGCAGTGGGTAAACGCAAGCTCGCCTATCACGCCGCCGCCGGCAATCGTAACCGTGCGTAGCGTAGCCGGAACGAAATCGTTATTGTCGTTTGCCGTTTGCGCGCCGAACGCATAACCGATATAGTTGTTTTTCGTATCGCCTACCGCCGCGCCGACGAAGTGTATAGTCAAGCTTTGCAAGCTCGTCAAGCCGGACAGCGCGCCGCAGTCCATACTCGTCACATGCTCGTCAACGGTAAACTCGGTGGTTTGCCCGCCGTTCAATACGCGCAGCAGTCGCGTGCCGTCGTAGCCGTACACTATATCTCCGTCGCGCTTAAAATACCTATTGCCGTCGGCGACCGTCACGTTTTGCACGCCGTTCAAGGCGCCGTCCGCTATCTCCTTAATGCTCTCCCCTATCGCAAGCGACGGCACCGTGCCCAGTCCATCTATACGCGTAACGTTATACGACTTATCGCCCACCGTCACGGTTGACGGAATCGTACCGGCAAAGCCACCGATAGCCGCGGTCACGCTAACCTCGTCGTTCTTGTCCGTAGCGGCAAACACCAAGCCGTCGGCTATGGCCAGCGCGTTGTTTGGCACAGCCACGCCGTACGTAGTTTTTACTTTTTTGCTTACGCCGTAATCCCAGTACAAAGTAAACTCGCTCGCCTTTTCGCTCGTAAACGCGCAGTTTACGGTGACCTCGGTGTTCACGCCGGCAAACGAATTTTTGCGCATTTCGGTAATCGTGCTCGGCAGAAAAATATTCAACAGCGAAAAGCAGTCGGTAAAGGTTGCCACCAGCGTGCTTGCGCCCTCCTCCACAACGAGTGCGCTTATTGCGGAGTATGAATAATCGGCGGCGACTACCTTGGTGCCTATTATGGCGTTGGGCAAGCTCGCTATGCCGACTGTCGACTGCTTGCACGCAATGCGCCAGCCGCCGTTCACTTGGGCAAGACTATATGTTTTACTCCAGTCCGCGTACTCGCGGCAATCGGCGCGAACTACGTCCTCATCGTAAAAGTAATATTGTATTTCGGTCGAATCGGTAAGCAAGGTCATATCCCGCTTTTCCACAACCTCATAGTCTGACGAACGGCCAAGCTTGCCGTTATCCACGCCGTCGTACATCGCGTCTTGCGGCACTATATCCATTTCGTTAAATACCAAATCGTTGCCTATGGGCGAGTGCTCGTATACGCGCAGTCCGTTAGCGTCATTGTAAAAGGAAGTATAGTACCGCCGTATAGTAACGGTGTAAACGCCGTATACGCACAAGTCGTAATCTTGTGTGGTGCCGGTCGCGGCGTCGGTTACGCGTACGTAATAGAAGTTGGCGCCGTGCAGTACTTGCGGATAACCCATTTGCAGTTCAAACGAATTCCATATGTCTGCGGAATTGCCGGCGTTACGTCCCGCCTCGGTCTTGTAAAAATCTACGGTATGGCCGGCTGTCGCCTTTACTACGCCGGTAATCTTTAGAGTCATAGGCTGATTGTCCTTGAGCGCTTGCTCGTAAAGATAAACGCTCTTGTCGCCCACCGTTTGCTTTTCGGCGTAAAATCCGTCAAGCAATATATTATCGTCGGCGTACGAAAGCCGAACCAACGAAAAACTGCCGTTGCTTTTGACTATGCGGAAGGTCTGCTTAACGCCGGTCATAGGCACCTCTTGGTACTCGGTCTGATTGCCTATAGTCACCTTAGCGTTTTCGTACGCCGTAAGCTCCACTGTGGACTTGCCGGAAGGGAACTCCTCGGCACGCAGCTCGTTAAGGTTTGCGGTCGTTTCGTCACTCCCTATTTCGTATTCCGTAGGCTCGCTTTCGGCGGCGTAAGTAACCTTGATTACGTACTTACTCGCTCCCTTAATCTTGTTCCAGCTAAGCACCCCGCCGTCCGAAACCGCAACGCCGGAAAAGGCGCTATCACCATCGGTATCGCCACCCAACGCGCCTTGATCGAACTCGTAGCCGCACACCCCGCAACTGTCGCCTCCTATCACGTGCTTGGAATAGTCCAACTTCTCCTTGCAGCTACTGCACTGCCGCCAATGGTACTCCGAATTATATGTATACTGCGCCATAAAATCATGGTCATGTCCGCCGCACGCCGCCAGCCCGAACGTACAAGCCGTAGCGCACACCGCGGAAACTAAGCTAACAAAAAACTTCTTTTTCATAAAATACTCCCTATTAGGTATTCACTAATTAAAGTTAGTGCATGCAAATAATATCACTAAATATTGTTAATGTCAAGGATTTATACTAATAAAAGTTAGTATAATAGTATTATGAGCAAGAACTTAACTAAATTCGGTATAAGGCTAAGGGAGCTGCGCGAGGAAAAGGGCGTGTCCATGATCGAGCTTGCGCGCGCTATCGGCGTAAGCGACGCCGCCGTATGCAAGTGGGAAAACGGCTTGGCCGAGCCTAAGCTAAGCTACGTATTGCGGCTTGCGGAATACTTCGACTGCACGGTCGATTACATGTCGGGCAACGACGGCGACTACCCTACCGCACCTAACGCGGTTAAGATTGCGGTGACCGACGGCAAAACGAACAAGCTGGTCAAGCCGCCGCCGATTACTTCCGTACTCACGCCCGACGAGCATCAGATAATAGGCACGTACAGCGCGCTTACGCCGGATATGAAAAAGCTGTTCAAGGAAACTTTGCGCACTTGGCAGTCGGTAAAAACAAGCACCAAAAAATCGGATAGTTAATATCCGATTTTTTTAGTTTGGTATTTAATTTACGCTTATTTACGCGGCGGCTTTGGAGTTCTTATTACCCATAGCGAGCACGAAAATCAAGTACGCCGCGATGCTTACGATAAGCGGAATATAACAAAACGCGTCGGGAGTGAACACGCACGCGACCGCCGTCAGCAAAAAGCCGTACGCGCCTACGTTCCAATACTTGGCCGCAACGCGCAATACGCCCCACTTGTAGCCCGTATCGTTTGCCAGCTTGTCGGCATACCGCGCGCTATCGAGTATCATCGGCACGAACGAAGTGAACGTAGACAGCGCAAACAGAAATACGGTGGACCCGAGCGCGTGGAAGTTTATGGACTTGACCGAACTGCTCGAATCGAACTGCTCGGTAATGCCGAATATTATTACACTACTTATCAACAGCGACAGCATTATGCAAAACAGCATTAGCGAGATAAAGTTGTTTTGCAGTCTGTTGCGGCGCTTAAAAAACGCAGTAATCAGTATTATCGACGCCGGTATAAGCGACATGAGTATAAGCAAAAGGTTGTTATACTTGCTGTAATAATCGGGCAAATTAAGCTCCGACGGATGGTAAAATGTAGTCACGTTGTCGGGAAGCATAGGCAACGTCAACGCCGTTGCGAATATCACTATGCTCGCAATCCACAGCGCGACGGCTACAAACACTTTGTCGGAATCGTTAAGACCGTTTTTCTTTTGCATATCAGTTTCCCTCTATCTTTAAGTAGCTTTTGGCGTTTAGGTCAAGCCCCGCCGGCGCGACCCCGCCCTCTATCATATGCTTGGCACGCATGGCCACCATTGCCGCGTTGTCGGTGCACAGCGACATCGGCGGAAAGTGCACCGCACAGCCAAGCGCTTCGCATTCCGATTTCAGCTTGTCGCGGAGGTAGGAATTGGCGGAAACGCCGCCCGCCGCCACGACAGTTTTTATGCCCGACTTTTTAACGGTAGCCACGGCAACGTCTGCAAGCATATCCACCGCTGTGTGCTGGAACGACGCGCATACGTCCTCCAACACCGGCTGTTGCCCGCGCTGTTCGGCAGTGTGCAAGTAGTTGATTACCGCCGTTTTCAGTCCGGAATAGCTAAGCTCGTCAGTCTTGCGCTTGCGCTCGACGAATTTAATGTTAGGTTGGCCGAGCTTGGCACGCTTGTCTATTTCCGGCCCGCCGGGGTACGGCAAGCCGACCGCGCGCGCCACTTTATCAAACGCCTCGCCTATCGCGTCGTCGGTGGTGGACGCGAGCATTGTAAACTTGTTAAGTCCGTCCACGCGGCACACGCCGGTATGTCCGCCGCTTGCAACCACCGCAAGGAAGGGCGGCTTCAGCTCGGGCGTGGATATGTAGTTTGCGGCAATATGTGCCTCTATGTGATTAACGGCATACAGCGGCACGCCAAGCGCATAGCTAAGCGCCTTGGCCGCGGATACGCCAACGAGTAGCGCCCCCACTAGCCCCGCGCCGTAGGTGACGGCCACCGCGTCAATATCAGCCTTGGTAACGCCCGCCTTTTCGAGCGCCTCGTCAATTACCGGCAGAATGGCGGTCAAATGGTTGCGCGACGCGATTTCTGGAACTACCCCGCCGAATCGACGGTGAATATCTATCTGCGACGAAATAACGTTGCTGAGCAACGCATCGCCTTTAAGCACGGCCGCCGACGTTTCGTCGCACGACGTTTCTATTCCCAAAATGCAAATGTCTTTCATATCAGTTCGCTTTTTTAAGGTAGTCAAGAATAAAGCCCTCGATATTTCCGTCCATAACGGACTGAATGTCCGTTTTTTCAAACTCGGTGCGGTGGTCTTTTACCAGCGTGTACGGCTGGAACACGTACGAGCGTATCTGACTGCCCCACTCTATTTTTTTAAGCACGCCCTTAAGGCTGGCGGCCTTGTCCGCGGCCTCGCGCTCCTTCAGCTCGACGAGCTTACTCTTTAGCATGGTCATAGCCATCTCGCGGTTTTGGGTCTGACTGCGCTCGTTTTGGCAAGTAACCACTATGCCGGTGGGAAAGTGCGTAATGCGAATGGCCGAGTCCGTTTTGTTTATGTGCTGACCGCCCGCACCGCTACTGCGGTAGGTGTCTACGCGAATGTCGTCGGGATTGATTGTAACAGTTACGTCGTCCTTAATTTCGGGCATAACCTCAAGACTGGCAAACGACGTATGCCGCCGCGCGTTGGCGTCAAACGGTGATATGCGCACCAAACGGTGCACGCCCATTTCGGCCTTAAGATAGCCGTACGCGTTTATGCCGCGCGCAATAAACGTTATACTCTTTATTCCCGCCTCGTCGCCGTCCAGCCTATCTATCACTTCCACGGCGTAGCCGGCCTTGTCGCAATACATCTTGTACATGCGAAACAGCATCGACACCCAGTCTTGCGCCTCGGTCCCGCCGGCGCCCGCGTGCAAGGAAAGTATGGCGTTGGACTTGTCGTACTCACCCTTTAACAGCGCCGAAATCTGCGCCTCCTCCGCCGCGGCGCAAAACGCGTCCGTTTCGGCGTATAACTCTTGCAACAGCTCGGGGTCGGATTCAACACCCAACAGCTCCGCCATGCCCAGCAAATCGGTAGCGGTTTGGAACAGCTTGTCAAACTTGGCAAGCGTGCCGTCTATATACTTGGCCTCGCTGTTTACCGCTTGCGCCTCCTTGGGATCGGAATAAAGATTGGGATCGTTTTGGCGCTCGGCAAGATACGCCCGCCGCTCCTTCAGCTTGTCGGGCGCTACGGCCGCGTACGCGCCATCAACCATAGTCTTGGCGCCGAGTATTTTGCTCGTGCATTCTTCAATATCCATTACGAATATATTATATCCGCAAACCCAATTTAAGTCAAGCCTTTTATAAAAACAAAGAAACTAATAGAATATGCAATTACGCTTACGCACAAAAACTTGTGTAAAGTTTTCTTGCTTACTTCTTTTTCAAAAGAAGTAAGTCAAGCCTTTTGAAAAAACAAACGCTTTAATAGAATATCAAACGAAAAACTATCGCACACCTATTGACATAAACTAATAATTATGTTATATAATACCATACGCATGGGAGCGTAGCGCAATTTGGTAGCGCGCGGAGAAACGGGGTTAGAAATAATCCCAAACAGCAAGTTTTTTGTATCAAAAGCCAGAGGTTGCGGGTTCGAGTCCCGCCGCTCCCACAAAGCAGCGCAAATGCGCCTAATAGAATAGATAAGAGATAAAAATGAATAAATAAAATTAGCGGATAATACTATCGCCGCTTTGTATTATTATCTCTTATCTCTTATCTATTATCTATTCACTCACCACACGGAGAAAACCATTACGAACGACTTCATGAAAAATCTCCAATCGGTCGCGAACGACGAGTTCAATCTTTCGCTGACGGAAAACGGCGCGGTCGGCTACCGCACGACCGGTCGAGAATTACTCGACCTCAATTTTGCCGTGTCGTCGCTTAGGAACGTTTCGGCGGCGGAAGTCGTAAACGTATTTTCCCGCGCGTTCTACGAGGATAAACTGCTCGCAACGAAGTGGTTGTTTTTTGCCGGCGACGTGCGCGGCGGTATGGGCGAACGCAGACTGTTCAGACTGTGCATGTACGCCTTAGCCGGCAGTGAGCCAAAGCTTGCAAAAGCTCTGTTGCCGCTAATACCCAAATACACGCGCTGGGACACTTTGGTGCTACTGCTAAACACCGCGCTCAAAAGCGACGTTGCAAAAATAATCAAAAAGCAGTTGAACGCGGATATACGAAACGAATCCGAGGGCAAGCCGGTATCGCTACTCGCCAAATGGTTGCCGTCAATAAACGCGACGTCGGAGCAAACGCGCGCGCTTGCAAAGCTCGTCATGTCCGAACTCGGCATGACGGCAAAGCAGTACCGCCAAACGCTGAGCGGCTTGCGCAAGTATGTTGGCGTAACGGAAGTAGCGACGAGCGCCAACGCGTGGAGCAAAATACAGTACGCCAAGGTGCCGAGCAAGGCCAACCTACTGTACGGCAAAGCGTTTTTAAAGCACGACGAAAAGCGGCGCAAAAAGTACCTCGAAGCACTGAAGCGCGGCGAAACGAAAATAAACGCGTCGGTCTTATTCCCCCACGACGTCGTGCACAAGTACACCGACTTCTGGGCAATCAAGCCGCAAGACGAAACTACGGAAATGCTATGGAAGGCACTGCCCGACTACGTTGAGGGCAACGACACCACGCTGTGCGTAGCGGACGGATCGGGAAGCATGACCATGCACGTCGGCAACACTAATCTTACGGCGTTGGAGGTTGCCAACGCATTGGCTATATACTTTGCCGAACGTTGCAAAGGCCAGTTCAAGGACACGTATATAACGTTCAGCGAAAACCCGCAAATCGTCAGCTTTGCGCACTGCAACAGTCTGCACGACAAGCTGGCATTAGCGCTCACCCATTCCGAGGCGGCCAACACCAATATCGAAGCGGTATTCGATCTTATTTTGACGACTGCGGTCAAGCACAAAATGAAGCAAAGCGAACTGCCGGCAAGCGTGCTTATACTCTCCGACATGGAGTTTGACGGTTGCGCCGTAACCAATGCCGACGACGAGCGCAGCAAGGTGGATAATCGCCTATTTGAGGAAATCGGAGCGCGCTATGAGCAACACGGCTACAAGCTTCCCCGCTTGATATTCTGGAACATTTGCAGTCGCACGCGCACCGTGCCGCTCAAAACCAACGATATGGGCGTCGCACTCATAAGCGGGTTCAGCCCGATTGTGCTGTCAATGGTTCTATCCGGCTCGCTCGATCCGTACAAATGCCTACTGGACCAAATAAACGCGCCGCGCTACGCCGCCGTGGAAAAAGCGTTTAAATCGGCTCAAAAATAATACGAGTAAATCAAAAACCACATGCAATCAAGCATGTGGTTTTATGTTGTTTATAGATAATTACGTTAAGATTCCTCGGTGGGCAAAAAATGCTCGGAATACATTCAGCGCTTCGTAGGACTTTTGTCATTCCGAGCAACGCGAGGAATCTCAACCTTAATGCGGCAAAGCCGCCACAATTCTGAATTCTTAATTCCTAATTCTGAATTAAATACGTGGCGTCGCGTAATTTTTATTGATACAAACTTACTCGGGCGCAACGCACAATCAATTACTCAGTAAACACACGAAAGTAAAAATTACTCCTCGTCTTTGCCGCAGCAGTTTTTGTACTTTTTGCCACTACCGCACGGACAAAGGTCGTTACGGCCGACTTGCTTGGTTTTGGGCGTAACCACGGTGTCTTGAACGTGGCGCTCGCCGTCGCCGTGGTTTTCCACGAGCACGGTTTCTTGCTTAGGCGGTTCGGGCGGATATTCCACGTTGGCGTGCATAAGCATAACTATAACGTCCTCGTGAATGTTGTTTATCATTTCGTCGAACATTTCAAAGCCCTCTTGCTGGTACGCAATAACGGGATCTTGATGCCCGTACGCCTTGAGTCCGATGCCGCCGCGAAGCGCGTCCATGTTGTCGATGTGGTCCATCCACTTCTGGTCGACGACGCGAAGCATGACGTACCGCTCTATCTCCTCGAAGTTGACGTTGTGCGCGGTAGCCTCGTCGATTTTGGCTTGGTAGGTCGCCAAAACACTGTCGTACAGCATGTCCTTAAGCTCGTCTACGGTGTAGTTTTTCAGCTTGTCCTCGTCAAAGAATTCCTTAACCTCGGGCAAGAACTTGCGCTCTATATCGCGGTTAAGCGCCTCGGAATCCCACTCGTCGTAATCGACCTTGGGATCGGTGCTGGCGTCCACAACCATGTCGCAACGCTCGCGCAAAATTTTAAGAATCTCGTCGCGCATAGGCATTCCCTTAAGAACCTTACTGCGCTCGGCGTAAATAATTTCGCGCTGGGTGTTCATAACGTTGTCGTATTCGAGAACGGATTTACGGATAGAGAAGTTGCGCCCCTCTATATTGCGTTGCGCGTTCTCGATCTGCTTGGTAAGAATTTTGGCCTCCAGCGGCGTATCCTCGTCCACCTTGAACATGGCCATAACCTTTTTCAGTCTGTCGCCCCAAAGCCGAAGCACGTCGTCCTCGGACGAAAGATAGAATATGGACGAACCTATATCGCCTTGACGGCCGGCACGACCGCGAAGCTGGTTGTCGATACGCCGCGACTCGTGCCGCTCGGTACCGATAATGCGCAGACCGCCGACAGCTATAACCTTCTCCTTTTCGGCGGCTATTTCGGTCTTGAACTCGTCCATATATTTTTGATACAACTCGCGCGCCTTGGCTATAATCTCGTTCTGCGCGGGGAACACCGACGCAGCGGCGTCAATGTCTTCCTCCGCGTAGCCGTCCTTAAGCATGCGCTCCTTAGCCATAAACTCGGCGTTACCGCCAAGCATAATATCCGTACCACGACCGGCCATGTTGGTGGCTATGGTCACTTGGTGCAGTCTACCCGCTTGCGCTATGATAAACGCTTCCTTGGCGTGGTTTTTGGCGTTAAGCACGTTGTGCGGAATTTTCTCCCGCCGCAGTATCTTGCTAAGCTCCTCGCTCTTTTCTACGTTGGTCGTACCAACGAGCACCGGCTGACCGCGGTCGTAGCACTCCTTAATGTCCGCTACGATAGCGCGAAGCTTGCCGGCAGTGTTGATAAACAGCAAATCGTTTTCGTCGATACGCTGGCTGGGCACGTTGGTGGGAATGGTAACGACGTCCAACTTGTAAATGGACCGGAACTCGTTTTCCTCGGTCTTGGCGGTACCGGTCATGCCGGACAGCTTGTCGTACAAACGGAAGTAGTTTTGGAAGGTAATGGTGGCAAGCGTCTTGTTTTCCGACTGAATGCGCACGTTCTCCTTAGCCTCGATGGCTTGGTGCAAGCCGTCGTTGTACCTACGCCCTATCATAAGACGACCGGTAAACTCGTCGACTATAACTACCTCGCCGTCGTTGACGATGTAGTCTTGATCGCGGTGCATTATAAAGTTCGCTTTAAGCGCGTTGTTAATGTAATGGTAAAGATCGGTGTTTTCTATATCCGCAAGATTCTCTACCTCGAAGTACGTTTCCGCGCGCTCTATACCGTGCTCGGTAAGGTTAATAGCCCGCTTTTTCTCGTCTATTTCATAATCCTCGTCCGCGACCAAGCGCCGTGCAAAACGGTTGGCGCGGCTGTACATTTCACTGCTCTTGCCGCCGCGACCGGAAATTATAAGCGGCGTGCGCGCCTCGTCGATAAGTATGGAGTCGACCTCGTCGATTATGGCAAACGCAAGATCGCGCTGAACCATGTCCTCGCGCCGCACTACCATGTTGTCGCGCAAGTAGTCAAAGCCCAACTCGTTGTTGGTGCCGTACGTTATGTCGCAGTTGTACGCCGCGCGCTTTTCGTCGGGACGCATGCCCGAAACGGCAACGCCGACTGTAAGTCCGAGGAACCGGTGAATTTTACCGACCAGCTCGGCGGCGTAGCGCGCCAAGTAGTCGTTGACCGTTACTATATGCACACCCTTGCCGGTAAGCGCGTTAAGGTACGCGGGTAGAGTCGCCACAAGCGTTTTACCCTCGCCCGTACGCATCTCGGCTATGCGGCCTTGGTGCAAAGCGATACCGCCCATAATCTGAACCTTAAAGTGCTTCATATGCAGTACGCGCCAGCTCGCCTCGCGCACTACCGCAAACGCTTCGGGCAAAAGATCCTCCAGCGTTTCAAAGTTCTCGTTGTACCGCTTTTTAAACTGCTCGGTCATTCCGCGCAGCTCGTCGTCCGACATCGCGGCAAACTTGTCCTCGAGCGCAAGCACTTGCTCCGCTTTGGCCGACAACCGCTTAACGTTACGACGGTTATCACTTCCCGTTATAAAAGATATAAGTCCCATATTTACCTCGCTATGCCGATTATTGCAATAATACCGACATTGCTAATTTACGCATTATACGCCGTCTATTAGTTTACCATAAACCCAAGATAAAATCAAGAGTTTGCGAATAACTAATAATATAATTTAATGTAGAAAATAATGTGGCGCAAGCGCCTAATATAATAAATAAGAATGACGGAAAAATTTTTTAATTTAATAGATTGTGCGGCTTCGCCTAGATTTCTCCGCTACGCGCTGACGCGCTTCGGTCGAAATGATGGGAGTTAGGCGTTACAGACCTATATAAGAATAGCACCGTACATATCACCCATCGCCCCGACCGTAGCGGAGGGGTCTAGGCGCCAGCCGCACAATTATTTAATCTCATCCTTAATGCCGCGCAAGCGGCCACAATCCCTCATTCCGAATTCCTAATTAAACAAAGAACAAACCGACCGCTGATAAAAGCGATCGGCCTGATGTTTGTTGTGCGCACGCAGGGATAATAAGCGCATTACGCTGTTACGCCCATTGGCGCAAACAAGCATTATTTAATTGTGATTTTTCAGTATGTAGTGAGATTATGCACCGGTCGCAGTATCTGCAACGAAGGAGTACGTAATGGTAAATGTTTTATCCATATCGTTCGTATCGTTGGAAACCAAACGGAAGCTATAAACGGTGTCAGCGTCTACATCTACTGCGGCAGCAGTAAACGCAGTCCAAGTCGTATCGCCGGCTTTTTGGTACTCTATAAGAGTAGCGGCATCGCCGGTAGCAGTCATTTGGATTTGTCCGTCAAGGCTGCAAGAAGCACTGACCGTGAATCCTTTCGTCATTGTTTCGGCATCCCACTGTTGTTCTTGATCATGAGGAACAAGGACTTTCTTGTCCAAGTCGCCGGTCTGGGTAAGAGTAATCGTGCCCGTAGTTTCGATGTTACCCAAAGTACCGTCAACCGTTTGATCACTTACGGTCGATTCCCATTTTGCGAACGAAACGGCGCCGATGCCGGCGATAGCTGCGACCGAAGCCGCGATAATGAGGGATTTTACTGTCTTTTTCATGGTTTGTTTTCTCCTTTTAAGAAAATGTTTTTTGATTTTTATTTTTTAACGCTCCGATACCCTGCTATCGAAACGGTTAAAACAAGATTGTGCGTTACTGCATTAAGGTTATTCTGCCGAAAAGGTTAGGGTGATTTTTGCCTTCATAGCATCGGTGCCGGTTGCAACCATATACACGAAAACCGTGTTATCCTCGCCCAACGCAAGCTCCTTGGCGGTGGAAGTAAGCTCGTTGTCCGGATTCTCTTGGGTAGTAGCCGTCGGCGCTGTGGTCGACCAGTACAGCTTGGCGCTGACGGTATCGCCGCCCAATCCCGATTCAAGCTCGCCCGCCAGCTTGTACGTAACGGACGAATCGTCCGTAACGTCTGCCGAAAGCTTAAACTCCCAATACTGGAGTCCGTCGCCGCGGTAGTCCACCGGATACAGCGCGTTCAACGCCGTAATGGCAGAACCGGTCGCGTCAGACGGAGTGACGGTAAAATCTCCGACAATCCTAACAGTGCCGGTAGTACCGCCTACGGTCTGCGGCTTGAGGTCGCCGGCAGTCCACGCCGCGTACGATACGGCGCCAACTCCGATTACCGCCGCGACCGCCGTTGCGGATATGAGAATTTTGGTTGCTTTCTTCATTGACTGTTTCCTTACCTAAGAAACTCCGTTATTATTGCGGTTGTTTACCGTCTACTCGCCCGACGATGGTACGGCGTTCAATTATGCTACTTTTTCCACAACGATGGCCCACCAGTTATGGTTGTCGTTGTAGTTGTGAATCCGAATATTGTACGTTCCGGTTGCCAGAACTTTGAAGTTGTTATCGCTCATTCCGGTACTGCCGCTTATAGTGTCGGTACTTTCGTTTGCAAACGTTTTCCAATCAACGTTGCCACTGCCATCCCTTAGCACTACCTTAAATTCGTCGTTCTCGTTCAACTCAACTCCGTATATAATGTACTCGGAATAGAAATTAGAAGCCTTGGACGAATTTACGGAAAGATCGTATCCGACCGTGGGACCCCAACCGTTCATGCCACCGACAACGTAGTACGTATTCGTCTGCAACGTGCTGTAATACCACTTTGCATACAGCGTGACGTTGCCGGTTACGGCAGTTTCAAAGTCGTACTTCCTTGCACCGTTCACGTCCGTATACCAGCCGGCGAACGTATATCCGCTTCGAGTAAGCTGTTGAGTAGGAACGCTTGCCTTAAAGCCGGTTCTGACGGTTTGAGTGTCGACCGTACCGGTACCACCGTTTGCATTGAACGTTACGCTATACGTACGCACCCAATGCGCATATACGGTTTTGCCTTCGCTAAACGTCGTTGCCGTGGTTATCTTTGTACCGCCATTAGCTTCGGTATACCAACCGTCAAACGCATAACCGTCGCGCGTCGCCTCGGGCAGTTCAGTAATCGTGCCGCCGACCGGAATGTTTACCGACTCGGTATCGCAACTACCGTCGTTAGCGTCAAACGTGATGGTAATTTGTTCATTAGGTATATCTTTCCACTGAACGTACAGCGTTACGTCGCGCGTTATAAGCGTGGAGAAGTCAAACGCAGCTCCACCGCTCGAGCCTTCCGTTTCGCTCCAGCAATCGTACATTTTTTCGCTCGGCGCGTTTTGAGGAGCAGTCTGTTCCTCGATGGGCGTATTTACGTCGACCGGAATATCTATCTTTGTCGCACCACCCGTCCACGACGAACCGTCGGTAGCGATAAACGTTACGGTAAACTGTTGTACCCAATGCGCGTACAAGGTCGCGCTTGCCGAGAACGTATTGTTCTTGGTCGCAGTAACTTGGTTGCCGCCGTCGGCCGCAGTATACCAACCGTCAAAGCGGTAACCGGCCTTCGTCGGGTTGGCGGGAAGCGTTGATAAAATACCTATGCCGCTCGTGTTCACTACGTCCGTATACAATTTGGTAACGTCGCCGGTTAGAGTGCCGCCATTGGCGTTAAACTCGATTATATGATTGGAAAGCGCTATCCACAAGCCATTAGTTACGGTATAGTCTAAGTAGAAGTTGTAAACGCCCTTGTCGAGTTCTATATTAGCCGTTCCCTCCAGTGCAAACGGATTGCCATCCTTAACCTTACCTTTAACGCCGTCGCGCCAAACGGTAACTACGGCACCGTCGGTAGCCACTTCTACGCCCAACGCCATGTCCTCGACGTTAGTATTTTCAGTCCAGTCCGCTTTCTTTGCGTTGTTTACGTACACGCCGTCGCTACGATAGAACTTAGCGTAAAGCGTAATATCGCCGCTTACGAACGTATCGGTATAAGGCTCCTTAAACTCGCCGCGCTCGTACTTTTTGTACAACGCAACGTTGCCGTTGTCGCCGGTCAAACCGCTTACAGCAAGCGTAAACGTATCGCCGTACGCAATGCTGTACGTCGTTTCTACGCTCGCGCCGGTAGGCAGTTCGGCGTAGGTTAAGTCAATCGTTACTGTGTAGCTATTGATAGTCCAGCCCGCGTACAGATCGGTGTTTGCAGTAACGGTATCGGTTGCAAAATTCCACTCCTCGGTGCACTCGGCATCCTTGTACCACTTGCCGTCGAACGTGTAGCCGGTATACTCGGGATCAGTCGTAGGCGCGGTTATAGTGTCGCCGTCTATGGCGCTTATAGTATCGAATTCGGTATCCGTCTCAACGTTAGGATAGTTGTTGTAGAACGTTACGGTAAACAACTGCTTCCACTGCGCAGTAAGCGTGGTGTCGGTAGCGAATATCTCTCCCGCAAGCTTTTCGTGCGTTATCACCTTGCCGTTGTCGTCCTTCCAACCGACGAGCGCATAACCGTCGCGCTGAGGCTTGGCGGGCAAATCGGCATTAGCTATTTTGCCGTCGCTACCGGTCATTATCGGCTTGGTTTCATCGGTTCCCCACTTGCCGCCGTTGCCGACGAAAGTAACGGTATGGGCGGAACCCTTCCACTTGACAATCAACGTCATATCGCCGAGCACGGGATCGCCCGGGTCGTAATCGACAGCGGTTTGCGTGCCGTTGGCGTTTGTCCTCATGTAATACCAGCCGTCGAATTCTTTATCGGCGGGCGCAATAATTTGATCTTCCTGCGGCGCCTTTGCGGGCGACCAATCTATCAAGTTTCCGAAGCGAACTTTTTGCTCGGTTACGGTACCCGAAGCAAAAGAACCGCCTACGCCCGCGTCGAACGTGACCGTGTACGTTGTACCTACCGTTTCGGAGCACGATATGTAAAGCTCGTCTATAACAAAGTTGTATTGAGGAATTTGCGTGTATAAGCTTGAATTGGCGGGTGTGTCGTCGCCGAAATAAATTTCGCCGTTAGCACGCCTCATCAACTTGCCTACATAGTCGTGAACATACCCGACAAAACGGAACGAATACTCGCCCGTTTTAGGTATTACAAAGTTGAGGTCTTTGTCGTAATTGTCTGCGCCGTTAAACAAAGTTTCGGGAAACGCATGTATAACGTTGGGCAAGTAATACGTCGTGGGGCGCATAAGTCCGTTGCCTATATCGCCGCGCTGCCCCGACCAATCGAGCATGGACAGCTTTACCTTAGAGCCTACGGTAAGATTTATGGTAAGAGAAATATCCACGCGATCCTTGGTGTGCCGCGCCCACATAGGATAACCGGAATCGTCCAAGTTTTTGCCGCCGTCGCTGTAATCTACTATAACATAGTTGAAATCGCTGTTCTTGTTAAAGTCGTTGATGTTGCCGGCTTTGCCGGAGGTATACAAGGACTGCCATTTTTCGGGCGCAACGTCGGTCGCAGTTGCACCGTCGTCCAAAATGCCGAGCGCTTGGCCTTCCTTGACGAAATCGAATTTAACGTTGCCCTCGTCCGTAGTGAACTTGGTTGTTCTGGTGGGGTGCCACAGCCAAACGTCGTTGATAAGTCCGCCGAGATAGTAGCCCCATTCCTCGCCGTAGCCCGTCTCGTAGCGATCCCACATATTGGTATTGTTAATTTTGGCAGTGAGCGTGAACTCGGCATGCGCGTCCGTTTCGATAATCATATCGAGCGCAAAATACTGCTGCTTTTTGTCGGCAAAATAGATTACTACGTACATACCGTCGTCATAGTGTTTTTTCATATGGGTGGTGTCTTTGCCTAACACGTCCTGGTCGTCGAACGATTCGTGCAAAGCCCCATGCCCTATCTTGTCGAGCGTTACGAGAGAAGTCGGGTCGTAGTTATATATGCGCGGCGAGGTAACCACGTATTCGGACAATGGGTTACCCTCGTCGTCTGTGTCACGGCGCATTAACGTTATAGAGTTTACGTTAACCTTGGAAAGGTCGACGCCGTTCTCACCCTTAATCTCGAACTCGATAATAGCCAACGAGTTGTCGGTGGCGGCTTCGTCGTCGGAACCGGGGCGGGAAACGCAAATGTAGTTGCTGTATTGATAAACGGTTTTGCCGTCGGCCGTGGTTTTTTCCTCCGTTTTCGCGTTCATTACGCGCACGGTCTCGACGCTGGTGTTGGGCTTTTTGTCCGCTCCGTCAAACGCCGTCGCGCCCGAGGTTGTGGGCTTAGCCGCCGTTATGACAGTAGCCGTGCCGCCGCCGGTAGTCGTGGTTTGCGGCGCAATAGCCGTGATAGCAAATTTCTCCTTTAGCTTATCTCCGCCCCAATCCTTTGCGCCGGTCAAATCGTTCCAATGTCCAAAAGACGGCGCAAGACTATAAGTATAATTCGCTTGCAATTTGTCGGGGAACATTGCTTCGAAAAATACCGCGCCGTCGCCCGTTTGAATACCGTTGTCGTTGTTAAGGATAATGCCGGTTACTTCCGAAGCGGGAAAATCGAACTCTACCGAGTTGCTATGCTTCATATCGGAACCTATCGTCGCCCAAGCGTCTGCGTTCGTATCCATAGACAAACCGGGCCAGCTGGTGCCTTGTGCGTCTTCCTTCCAGATATGGAAATATGTATGCTCGTTGATATGCGAATCCAGTTTGAACACGACGGTCGTATCCGAAAACTTTACTTTTACAGAATCCTTGCTCGTATCGCGTTCGGGCGCACCGGTGCTTGTAGTGGGAGCCGAGGGCGCGCCGGTAGTAAACGAAACGTACATTTTGCACTCGTAGATATTATAGTAAAAATCATAATATCCGCTTCTTGTGACGTACGCGGTAGTTCCGGCCGTCGGATTAGCGTCCGTGCCCGCATGCACGAATTCCTCCGCGGCAACAGCATTCCTTATCTTTATGCTCGCCTTTGCCGTGCCCTTGTATACGTCGAGAACGGTGTTTGCCCTAATGTACACGTGCTGAAGCATAACCTCGTCGGAGTCGCCGGTGTTGACGGGCATATAATAATAATCGGACACGCCCTTTGCGGCGTCTTTTTGAACTTGCAGATAATACTTTTTGGAATCGAGCGCGGGTATAGCTACGCCGCCCTCCGTTGTATACTGCGGATATTCAAAGTAGAAGTTGGCCGCATTGCTTTGGGCTACTTGGGTAGGGCTTTCACTGCCGCCGTCCCACGCGGCAAGGGACACGGAAAACGCCGCGATACAAAACAGTATCACGCAAGCAATAGTCGCAAATATAATAAATTTTAAACGACTAACTCGTTGCATTTTCCCTCTATTTACACTCCCCATTTACACAGTGTATTGTTATTATATACCTTTTGTGTAAGCAAGTCAATACCTATTTGAAAATTTGTGTCTGTTTTTTATCGGCACGATAATCGAAAAAATCCGCCGAAGCGGATTTTTTTGTATAATACTATTCGTCTATTTTGTTCAGTAATTCGCGATCGGCCTCGATACGTTTTAGCCTGCGTATCGATTTTTCGCGGGACTTAGCCAGCTTACGCTCTGACAACACCAATTCCCTATCCTCGGGCGTAAGCGAGTTAAGGAAGTCTTCCCGCGCTTGCTTTCTGCGCTCCGCGGCCGCCTTGCGCTTGGCCTTTTGTTCCTCGGTAAGCGGTTTTCTTTCACGCTTTTTTTGCGGGTTTTGAGCCTTATGCTCGTCGACCTTAAGCTGTTCCTCCGCAGTGAGCGGCTCCGCTTTGGAAAGCAAGCTACGCAGTCTTGACGCACGTTTGAGTTCGCGCTCCAAAGTCATTTCGCGGTACTTCAAGTACGCCTCGCGCGACTGCTCGCGTGCCTTTTTCTCCGCGCGCTTTTGGCGTTGCGCTTCCTTTTGCGCCTCGGTAAGCGGCTTGCGCTTGCGCTGGGGTTTTTGCTCGGCCTCAACCGCCGCAGTAGTAGCGGGTTGCGCGGTTGCGCGATGCGCGATTTGCTTGGGTTGTTCCGCCTCTTGCTTCGCATGCTCGGGCAACGCTTCGGCTTGATTAGGCTTTGCCGACGCGCCGATTGCAGCTTGATTGGGAATCATTTTGGAGAATGCTTGGGCTTGCTCTCCGTTAAGCAACACGTCGGGGCCCATCCGCATCGGCTGAGGTAGTTCGGGATATTCGATATTCTTTTCGAGCGGCTGACCCTCAAAGAACTCGGGCACGGCCGGCATACTGGTAGCGCCGATAGCTTCGATATTGGGCGCAATGTCGGTAGAAACGCGCACGCCTTGCTGGCACAGAATGATGCCGTCCGGCGTATTGACCGGCGTGAGCATAATGTTTTTGCCACCCGACATAGTGGTAAGGATAAGCGTTTGGCCGTCCTCGGCTTGGCGTAGGGTCGCGCCGGTGGACAGTGCCGCCGCAAGCGAGCCGGGGGTATCGGGCGCGGGCAAGCTGTCGAGTATGGCCGCAGTTTCCGGCGTTTGCGGAAGCTCGAAGGTCGACGCGTGTATAAACGCGTTAAGCCGTTCGGTGACCATTTTGCTTTCGGCGTGGTTTTTCGGCTCCTCGCTGACCATACCAAGCACGTCCAAAACCGCCACTATCTCGTGAATATTGTCGTATCTGAGGTTTACACCGCCGAGTGCGGTTACGCTCTTTTTGAACGCCGCGCGTTCCAGAGCCTTGCGATCCTCCATTCTGTTGACGTAGCCTATGGTTATCCACGCCACCACGACGATAAACATAAAGAATATAAGCACGCTCGCACCGAGCGGCGAAGCAAAGAACCCGAACAACGATCCGAAAAATCCGCATTTTTTGCCGGTATATATTCCGACTATATCCTCGAATGCGGGGTGCACGCCGTCCACGCCCTTTGCGTTGTCGCCGCGCGTGGTAAAGGTGACCTTGCCGTTTTTGTCGGTGGACTTGCCCACTACGCGGTGGGTAAGCAAAATGCTCTCGCCGTTGGCGTTTTTGGTTTTGAAGGTTATAACAGTGCCGTCCCTGGCGGTACTCGACGAGCTGACTTTTATCTCGCCTACCGAGGTCGGCTTTTTGCCGACTATCATGCTACCCTTGGGTATGGTCGGCTCCATTGAATCGGAAACTATGGAAAACAGTCGGTAGCTGCCGAAGGTCGTGTAGTAGTCATCCATGAACATGGTCAACAACGCGTTCACGGTAAGCACGATCAAAATAGCAATCAAAAGCAGTACGCCGAATATGCTGAATCCGCGCAATACCTTGTTGTGTTTTTTTACCGGCTGAACGCTTGCCGCCTCACCCGATTCGTTTTGTTGCACTTCCTTTTCCATGAGTACAATTATTATACCACCGTTTATATTATATGTCAATATGCAATATGAAAAAATATTCCATACTTCTTTTGAAAAAGAAGTATGCAAGAAAACTTTGCTTTGATTTCTTGCTTAGTTATTCTGCTTACTCACTTAACTCAATAGTGTCCATATTCATTACTTAAAGAAGTGGGCAAGAAAACTTTACTTTGATTTCTT
>JAIDCZ010000031.1:0-80982 GCA_029055565.1 Clostridiales bacterium | reverse complement strand
GCTTAGTTGTTTTGCTTACTCACTTGACTCAATAGTGTCCATATTCATTACTTAAAGAAGTGGGCAAGAAAACTTTACTTTGATTTCTTGCTTAGTTGTTTTGCTTACTCACTTGACTCAATAGTGTCCATATTCATTACTTAAAGAAGTGGGCAAGAAAACTTTAACGTGTATACTGTACCTTTTTTGTCATTCTGAGCGTAGCGAAGAATCTCACGTACTCGGAGCACGACTTTATAGAACACTCCCCATATCGGTGAGACTCTTCGACTTCGCTCGGGGGTGACAATAAAAACAAAACCGAGATTCGTTACAAATCTCGGCTTTGTTTATTTATTGAAATTATTACGCCGTGTGCTTAAAATACTTATCGCCGTAACCGCCGAAAGCGCCCGCCTTTTTGATTTTTTCCACGAAGTCGGAAGCAGTTACGTTTATACTGCTACCCGCCGCGTCCTCGGTATCCGACATGGTCCACCCCGTCGCGCTTCCAAACGTGAGTGTCGTAAGGTTATCCGCACCCACAAAGGCTTCTTTACCTATCCCCGTAACGTTCGCGCCTAACGTGATTGAAGTTAGCTTAGCGTAATTAGCATTAGCATCCTGAGAGTTCATAGAGCAATTCCTAAATGCCGAATCGTTTATATATCCACCCGTTACGATTACAGTCGTGAGCGTTGTCGGAATGCAGAAATAATAGTACATATTGTTATAGCGTATCTGATACGTGCCCGTTGTTTTAAGAGAAGAGCTATCCGTAAAATAACCGAATATATGTCCGAACACTTGTTCATACGGAAGCGTAGCGGTTTTACTTCTGCCGACAAACGGGAGCGTAAGCGTTTGCAGTCCGTCGCAACCACGGAACGCTGCGCTGCCTATTTCTGTGACAGAATCGGGTATTGTGAGCGTAGTGATAAGCCCGCAGCCGCTAAATGCGCCGCTACCTATATACTTGATGTTAGACCCGAACGTAAGCGTATTTATTCCCGCACAACCGCTAAACGCGCTATTGCCTATCGTTTCAACACTCGACGGCAAAATCACGGTTTCGATTCCTTTGCAACCCATAAAGGCGTTCTGGCCTATCACTTTAAGCACAGACCCATTAAACGTGAGCGAGCTAAGTGACATACAATTATAGAACGCCATCTCGCCTATCTCAGTAACTCCCGACGGTATACTTATGCTGCTTATTAGCTTAATACAGTCGCGAAACGCACCCGAACCGATTACGTTTGCAACATTGCCAAGCGTTACCGTCTCGAGCGAAGTACAACCTTGGAACATACCCGAAGACAATACTGCAACAGAAGTAGGCATATCGAAGTGATTTAGCGACTTACAGTGATAGAAAGCGAAACTTCCTATACTGTCTACCGTATTCGGCAAAGATATCTCCGTAAGCAACTCACATTCGTAAAATGCACTGTCGCCTATTTTTTTGAGGCTATCGTTCACGTTTACCGTTTCGAGCGAAGTGCAGCCGTAAAACGCATAGCTGCCGAGCGTTTGAACGTTGCTCGGAAAATCTATCGACGAAATTCCCGAGCATTCGTAGAACGCCTTATCGCCTATTGCAGTAATCGACGGCGGGAGCGTAACGTCTGTCAAAAAGCTACAGTTCATGAACGCGCCGTGCGATATTACACCACCGTTTACCGTGACCGAACGCAGTGACTTCGGAATAAAATAGAAGTCGCTGTGAGTATTACCGTTTACGCTGCAATACTCCTGTTTGGGCGAGTTGCTAACAGACGGATATTTGTCGATACCGAATATATAGCCAAGCGGATATCTGTAATCATCCTCATCCGTTTTCAGACTGTCGCCGAGGTACGGGAGAGAGATGTTAGTCAACTTGCCGCAGTAGCTTATTGCACCGCACGCAATATATTCCACCGTGTCGGGAATCGTGACGTCGGTAAGCTCCGAGCAGTTATACATCGCCTTTTCGGGCAGTCGCTTAACGCCCGACGGTATGCCGCTAAAGGATGTGATCGCGGTCATGCCGCTTATCGCTTCCTCGCACAGTATGCGCGTGCCGCTGTTTATTGTAAACGTAGCGGCGGTCTTATCCTTGACTCCGCACAGTACCATATAGTTATTTTCGATAGAGCCGAGATACAGACCGTTTTGGTACTCGTTGTACGCGACAGAAGTAAGTCCGTATAGTGCGTACTCGCCTATTTCGGTCACGCCGCTCGGCACGACTAACTGCGCAAGTGCGGCACAGTTGTAAAACGCGTAGCCGCCTATCTCGGTTATGTCCGTCGGGAAATTTATCTCGGTAAGCCCGTCGCAGTTCATGAACGCACTGCCGAACACTGCGCCGCTTTTTACCGTCACCTTTTTGAGCGAGGTCGGGACATAGTAAGTCGTCTCGCTACCCGTCGTTCTGCCGTAGACGCGCTGTTTAGTCGCCTTACCGCCGTCGTACGAGTAACTGCCGAAGATGTACCCGAACGGATAATTATTATAAACGTCATCGCTGTCGTACAGCTTGCCGCCGATAAACGGCACTGTTATTTCGGTGATAGATTTGCAGCCCGAAAACGCGCCGCTACCTATCGAAGTTACCGTGTCGGGAACGGTTACTTCGGTCAGCCCCGTACAATTTCCAAACGCGTTATTGCCTATTGTGAGCAAACCGCTTTGAAGTTTTAGAGACGTGATAGCCGTGCCGTAAAAAGCATTATTGCCTATGCTTTTCAAAAACGGGGGCATAACTCGTATTGTCGCGAGCTTGGTGCAGCCGTAAAAGGCGTTGTCCCCGATACTTTCGATTATAATTGGCAGGTTAACTTCGGTAAGAGCCGAGCAATTATAAAACAACGAACCGTTTATCCGCGCGACCTTGCCTCGTATGGCAGCCGTTTTAAGCGAAGTACAGCCCGAAAAAGCGCTTTCTTCTATAGCCGTTACGCTCTCCGGAATATCTATCTCCAAAAGCGAAGTGCAGCCGTAAAACGCATTGTAGCGAATTGCTTCGATTGTTTTGGCAAACTTAACAGTTTCGATTTTTTCGCAGCAGTAAAGCGCGCTGTTCGGCACGGTCTTGCCGCAGATGGTTATGCTTGTAAGCGCATTCGGAACGTAATAAGTTAAGCTGCCTACCTTGATAGCCGTCATGCCGTAGTACTGCTCTGTACCGAACAGAGCGCCGATATGAGCGGTCAGCGGGGTTTTGAGCGTTTCCATGCCGTAGCAATGTGCCAGCGCCTCGGCGTTTACCGTGCACTCGGACAAATCCAAGGCCTTTATCATTGAGCAGTTTATAAACGCGTTCGACGGCACGACGCAGTCGCCCGTTACAATTACCGTGCTTAACGTGCTCGGTATATGATACATATAATAATTGGTCTTGTAACCTACTTTTACGGAATACTGAAGCACCCCGTTGCCCGTCGATTCGCGCACGTCGTAGCCGAAAATTATGCCGAACACTCTGTCGCTGTCGTACTTGCCGTCGGTGCTTTTTTCCATGCCGACAAACGGTACGGTAATTTTTTCGAGCTTACTGCAATACGCGAACGCGCCCTCGGAAATTTTTGTTACGCTGTCGGGAACGTTAAGCTCGGTCAAAGCCGAACAGTACAAAAATGCGCACTCGCCTATTGTTTCCAGCGAATCGGAGAACTTTACGCTCGATAGATTTTTACAATTGTTAAACGCGTACTCGCCTATTTCCCGTACTCCGTCGAGCTCGATGCTTTCCAGTGATTGACAATAATAAAACGCCTCTTTGCCTATCGACGTGACGCCGCTCGTGATTTTTATGCTTGTTATATCGGCATTCGCGAACGCGCGCGTATTTATCGTGTAAGTATTTCCGTCGAGTGTTACGGGAAGAACGACGTCCTTGCTCTCGCCGTTATAGCCGAGGAGCAACGCGCCGTCATCGTCGGAATAGTATAAAAATCCGTCCTTGCTTGCAACACGGCTTTTAGCGTCTGCCGTATCATACACGGCGCGGGCGTACAATGCAACGCTGCCGTGGTCGGTGCTGCCGCACTGTATGTCGAGCGCGGACAAGTTAAAAACTTCCACAAGCCGTAGGCAATTATTGAATGCGGAATTGCGGATAGAGGTTATCTTTTCATTGACGGTAAACGACATCAGCGAATTACAGTCTGAAAAGGCGTAGGTGTCGATAGTCGTTACGGTTTCGGGAATTTTAATGCTTATGAGCGAGGTACAGCCAAAGAACGCGTTACTGCCTATTGTGGTTATACCGCTCGGGAGCGTTACGTCCTCGAGCGCACTGCAGCCCGAAAAAGTGTGTATGCCGATATTCGTTACGCTGTCGGGAATGACTATTCTCTTTAGATTTACAAAAGTTTGAAAGCCGAAGTTGTCTATGCTCGTTACGGGCAAGCCCTTATACTCGGACGGAATGACAATGGTGTCTATATCTTTGCGCGAGCCCTTGACCGAATACGAATCACTATAGCGGTCCTTTGTAAACGTCAGATAGGACAAATATGAAACGGCGCGCGAATAGTCGCAAACTGAACAGTCATCCGAGCCGTCGGGATAGCTGTGCGGGGCATAAGCGGATTTTTCGCCTTTATGCTCGCATATGGCGTCGTGCCAATGATGAGTCGTGTCGTAATTCCATTCCTCGGAATATTTATGACCGTTCGCGCACGGGTCGTCGTTTGTGTTCGGCTTGTTTGGCTTAATAGGATTACAAGCGAATAAACACAACGCCGCAAGCGCCAAAATCGCCGAAATTGTTATACTGCGCACAATGCGCTTTATTATATGACGTGCGTTCATACGTCCCCCCGCTACAAATATTATATGTCATTATAACATTTATATAAATTTATGTCAACCTACTTCTTTTGAAAAAGAAGTAGGCAAGAAAACTTTACTGTAATTTCTTGTTTATTCGTTTTACTTAATCACATCACTCAATCGTGTCCATAATTATTTCTTAAAGAAGTAGGTAAGAAAACTTTTATACGCGTGTATTTACTATGTCGTTGGTTCGTCGTTGCGCCCGAGTAATTGCATGACGATTATAATTGCTCTACGCCACTATCTTTTGCCATACAAAGCACCAAAAGCATTCAGAGCAAGCGCAAAGAGCTAATTATTTTTTGTCCTACGAAGCACCGAAGGTATTCTGAACGCAGTGAAGAATCTCTACCTTAATGCCGCGTAGGCGGCCATAATTCTGCATTCTACATTCTTAATTCCGCATTACTATTTTGCTTGATTTGCAATGAGCAGTAGTGTATAATACGGTTATGACAAACCTTGAACTTATGAGATTAGCCGAGAACACCGACGAGGACGCCTTTGAGCAAGAGGATTTTCCATTGCGCAAAAAATCGGCAAAGGACGTATACGACGAGTTTTACGACGACGTAAAACAACCGTCGCGGTATATCAAGGAAGACTGGTAAAAATTAAATAATAAATAATAATGAATAGTGAATAATGACGGAAAAAATTTTATTTAAAATGAGGGCGGCGAAGCCGCAATCCATAATTATTCACTATTATCTATTCACTATTCACTAACAAAAAAAATCCGCCTAAGCGGATTTTTTATTTCGTTCCGAAAAGTCTGTCGCCGGCGTCGCCTAACCCCGGTAGTATGTAGCCGTTTTCGTTAAGCTTCTGATCTTGCACCGCCACGAAAATCTTTACGTCGGGGTGCGCCGTCGCAAGCCGTTCTATTCCCTCCGGCGCGGCAATAATCGACATTTGGCGAATGTCCTTACAGCCCTTGCTCTTTAGTAGATCTATCGCCGCCGCCGCACTGCCTCCGGTTGCGAGCATGGGGTCCAGCACTATGGCGCGCATGTTTTGCACGCCCTCGGGCAGCTTGCAATAGTATTCTTGCGGCTCCAGCGTTTGCTCGTCGCGGTACATACCGATGTGCCCCACCTTGGCCGTAGGAAACAGCGTATGCACGCCGGCAACCATTCCGAGGCCCGCGCGAAGCACCGGAATAATAGCAACCGAGTTTTCCACCACCATTTGCTGTTTGCACTTGATAAGCGGCGTGGTTATTTCCACCTCGTGCGTGGGCATGTCCTTGAACGCCTCGTACGTAAGCAGCGTCGTAATTTCCTCCACCAGCGCACGAAAGTCCTTGGTCTTGGTTTCCACCGACCGCAGCATTGCTATTTTGTGGCTGATAAGCGGATGGTTGAGTATAGTTACGTTGTCAAATTTTTTCACGGTTTTTCTCCCTATGCTTTAACTCTTTATTTCAATTCCGAATTCCGAATTATTAAAGTATCGCCTTGTACCCCATACCGCGCACGGTAACTATTTTGTCGCGGTGGTTTTCGCCCAAGGATTTGCGTAGCATTTTGATATGCGTGTCCACGGTGCGGTCGTCGCCGTAGTAGTCGAAGCCCCAAATTTTGTCGAGCAGTTCTTGGCGGGTAAACGCCTTGCCGTTGTACCGCGCGAGCAAGAACATAAGCTCGCACTCCTTAGGCGTCATAGGCACGCGCTTGCCGGCAATTAACACCGCACAACCGGCGAAGTCTATGGTAAGGTCGCCCGAGGTCATTTTGTCCTCGCTCATAGCGCCGCGGCGCATAATTGCGGCGGCACGCGCCATAAGCTCCTTGGGACTGAAGGGTTTGGTTACGTAATCGTCGGCGCCCATCTCGAAGCCGTGAAGCTTGTCGTACTCCTCCACTCTTGCGGAAAGCATGATAATAGGCGTGTTTTTGTATTTGCGAATCTCCTTGGTTGCGGAAAAGCCGTCGAGTTTAGGCATCATAGCGTCCATAATAATCATATCGAAGTCGGTTTCGCGCGCCTTTTTGACGGCGTCCATGCCGTCGACTGCGAACTCCGTTTCGTAGCCCTCGAATTCGCAATACTCTTTAATAACTTGACGAATACCTTGTTCGTCGTCTGCTATAAGAAATTTTGCCATATTACACCTCTCTTGTGTGATACCAGTATACGCGATTATTATGTGAAACTCACGCAATAACCGTATACGGTATGTGAAAATGTGTGTCGGCCCCTTTTACTGTTTAAACCCCTTATAATAAACTACTTGAACTTGATAGCGCTAAGAATTTTCGTAAGAATGGTAACGACGAAGTAGCTGGCAAGCACCACGGTCGCACAGAACAGAACTTGAGTAAAGTCGAGCTTGACTATGCCTATATCGGGCATAACGTATATGAACGCCATAGTCAGCGCGACTACGCAAATCATAAGCACTGTACGGAACGCGTTAAACGGTTCGCACTGCTTAAACAGCACCATCATACCCACGCAAGTTATGGCAACGACCATCATGCAGATTAACTGCGGCGGATACTTGTCGGCGCTCGTCATAGGCAGATTAAAGAACACGTTGTAAAGATACATCGACATAACGCCCATAACCAGCGCTACCCCGCCCGGTACGGCGCGCGATATAACGTTGGATAGGAACTTACCTCGAATAATGTTTTTGTTGCCTTGCAGCGCCAAGAAGAACGACGGTATGCCTATAATGCAAACCTCCAACGCCATTAGGTTGTTGGTTGCCAGCGGGTACGTCTTTTGCATTGCCAAAAAGATAATGGACAACACTATCGACATAAACGTCTTCATAAGGAACATTGCCGACGACGCTTGAATGTTGTTTACGACGCGTCGACCTTCCATAACGACGTCGGGCATTGACGTAAAGTCGTTGTTGAGCAGCACCAAGTGGCTTACGTTGCGCGCCGCTTCCGCGCCCGACGCCATAGCTACCGAGCAGTCTGCCTCGCGCATTGCAAGTATGTCGTTTACGCCGTCGCCGGTCATAGCGACGGTGTGGTTTTTGGCCTTGATCGAGCAAACGAGTAACCGCTTTTGCTCGGGCGTAACGCGGCCGAACACGGTATACTTGTTGGCCGCCTCTATTACGTCTTGGTCGGAGAAGCCCTCGAGCGACACGTACATTTCGGCGTTTTCCACGCCCACGCGCCGCGCGACCTCGGACACCGTCATGGGGTTGTCGCCCGAGATAACCTTGACCTCGACGTTGTTCTCCTTGAACCAGCGTATGGTTTCCACCGCGTCCTCGCGGATATGGTCCTCTATTATAAGCAAGCACACCGGCCTACGCACGGCGGGCAGCTTTTCGCCGACAATATCGGCCGGCGAATGCGCAAGCACCATTACGCGGAAGCCGTTGGACGCGTTTTCGTTGATAAGCTTTTCTATACGCACGCCAACGTCCTTAAGCACGAACTCGGGCGCGCCCAGCATAAACGTGCCCACGCCGTCAAAGGTAACGGCGGATAGCTTGCGCTGTGACGAGAACGGCATTACGGCCTTGGCGTTGAGTGCCTTGCTGTACCCGAACTTGTTGGCAAGCGCGAGTGCGGTCTGGTTGTTATCCCCAGTCGCCGTAAGCATGGAGCCTATAATATCGCTAAGCGAGTATTCGCTTTCAAAGCCCTTAATCTCTATTACGTTGTTTACTTCCATCGAGCCGTCGGTTATGGTGCCGGTTTTGTCCAAACACAAAACGTCCACGCGCGCCAACATTTCTATGCAGTACAAGTCTTGAACGAGCGTTTGCTTGCGCGCAAGGCGGAGTACCGACGCGGCAAGCGCAAGCGAAGTCAAAAGGAACATACCGGACGGAATCATGCCTATAACCGAACCGGCCGCGCCGGTAACTATTCTGTTCCAATCGGAATAGGTAGCCGTGGCTCCGGACGGAACTATATCGCGGTATGCAATCCATACCATAAGCGCACCCAAGGCAATGATAAACGGCGACAACACCTTTATTATCAGCTTGATAGACGCCATAAGCTCGCTTTTGGGTTTTCTGTACTTTTTGGCGTGCGACGTAAGCGTTTCCACGTAGTTGGCGGCGCCCACCTTGTCTACGCGCGCCACCACGCTGCCGCTGCTCAAAAACGAGCCGCTGTACAGTACGTCGCCCACATGCTTTTTGACCGGCTCGCTTTCGCCGGTAAGCATGGATTCGTTCACCTCGCACTCGCCGCGAACGACTATCGCGTCGGTGCAAATCTGCTTGCCCATTTCATAGCAAATAATATCGTCCAGAACGACGTCCGCAGTGGGTATTACGCACCGCTCGCCGTCGCGTATTACTACGGCGCTCGGCGCCGATACCAGCGACAGCTTGTCGATTTTCATTTTGGACCGAATCTCTTGGAATATACCTATTACTACGTTCGCAGCTATTATTACCAGAAAGAAAAGCTGCGTAGCGCCCGCGCCTACGATCAAAAGCGCCGCCGCCACGATAAACGTGAGCATGTTAAAGAACGTGAATATGTTGGATATAAAGATAGACAAATAGCTCTTGCCCGTCTTCTTTTTGACGAAGTTGTCGTACCCTTGCTGACAGCGCGTCTGCACCACCTCGCTCGACAAGCCCACTTCGGGATCGGGATCGTACCGTTCTGCAGTGGTAAGGTCTACCGTCTTTTGCCTACGCCGTCTGCCGGACTTGCGCCGACCGGTCACCGCCTCGCGACTGAGCATGGTGTGGTCTATGGTCATGGACCGGTAGTGATAGGTCGGAACCGGCTCGTCGGTAACGTCGTCGTCGAACACCGAATTGTCTATTACCGACGGATCGATTTTTGCCCCGATGGAATAGTCCATGTCCGCCCTACCGTATTCGGCGTCCTTGGTAATGATACGCTGTTCGGGCTTTTTGGTCGGCTTGCCTACTATCTGCTCGGCAACGGTAGCCACAGCCTCGACGTTCGGCTCGGCCGTTTGCGAAGTAGCCGTTTTAGGCGTGACCGTCTTAGGCACTACCGTTTTGGGCGTAGTCGTTTTAGGCATAACGGTCTTGGGCACTACCGTTTTAGGCGTAGTGGTTTTGGGCATAACGGTCTTGGGCGTCGTAGCTTTGGGCGCCGCCGTTTTGGGTTCCGCGGTCTTGGGCGCAGTCGTCTTGGCAGTTACCGCCTTGGGCGTAACCGTCTTAGCCGCCGCTTTGGGCGTAACCGTTTTAGGTTCCACAGTCTTGGACTCGACCGCTTTTGCTTTGGGCGCCGCCGTTTTGGCCGCCGCCGTTTTCTTTTCTTTTTCTTGCATACTAACATTATAGCATATTATTTTTAATTGTCAAGTTATACGCTAAGCCGAGAACTTTTATTATCCGCAAAATAAGCGGCGACCTTTCACAACTCCACGCGGCATTGCAACAAAAAACGGCGGTTGCCATTACGCTGTGACGACCGTCGTTTTTGACTGATATATTTACTATACTAATCGCAGTACTTGCTTAGCGCCAGCTTAAGCGTTACGCGGATAACAGTCTCCAGCACTACGGAAATGACGACCGCTATAATTACGTACGCCACCAGCATAGCGGGCTGCAAATACACTTGGCTAAGCTTCATAAGCATGCCGAGACTGTTGATAGTTTGCGCAAGGATTTCCGCGCCTATCACTGCCTTTATATTGTAGGAAAAGGTTGTGGCAAGGCTTTCGGGCAAGCCGCCGGCAAGGCAAGGCAAGTACACCGACTTGAACATGGTCAGTCGCCCGCCGCCGTTAATCACGCAAATTTCCTTCAGCTCCTTGGGCAGAGTTGCCGTGCGCGATATTGCCGTCGAGTACGTTATAGGATAAATAACGAGCACGCCCAAGACGACCGGCGTTACGTTGCCGCCGACGACGAGCATCAGTATAAGCGTAACCGCCACTGCGGGCAGAGAACGCATAGCGCCGATAATCGGCTCCGCTACCCTTTTGAATCCGTCATACGCCGTAGCAAAAAAGAAGGTTACGAAAAACAGCGCTACCGATACGGCAAAGCCTATAACGCTACGCAACAGCGTGCCTAATAGGCCGTGCCAAAATTCGGGGTTTTCAAAGACTTTTTTGAATGCGGAAAACGTGGCGTCTATAGTCGGCACCACAAATTCCGAATCGGCCGCAACGGACGCCGCCCACCACGCAACGAATATGAGCGCAACGGCGACGGCTATATACAGCGCGTTAATTATAAAAGTCTTTTTTGCGTGCTTCACGGTTAATAGTATTACGCCTTGTAGTAGAACTTATCGTCGGGCACCTTGTTGAGCACCGGTCCGCCTATGCCGTATGCGGTTAGGTCGTGCAGTTTTTCAAAGTACGCATTGCACTCGGTTTTGCTGTCGCTTGCCGATACCGCCGATATGTTGCAACGCTTTACTATGCTTTCGTTAAGCGCCTTAAGCGTAGTTTGATTGCCTTTTTTCATGTTGTCCCCAACGGCCTTGAGCGCCTTGTCCGGATTGGCCTCCGCCCAGCCGTCGGCCTTTTTTACCGCGTTCAAAAATTTGTCGACGTCGGCTTTTCTGTCCTTTACAAGCCCGCCCTTGGCAACCAAGCATGCTTGCGGATACCGTCCGCCAAACGCCTCTTGCCACTGCGCTTGCATATCCATTGCTATCTTGCCGCCGGTAGCGTTTATCGCATTGGTAACCGCCGGCTCGCCGAGCAGAATATAGTCGAGCGTGCCTTGCTTGAGCATAGGTATAAGCGCCGTCGCGGCGTTGTAGGTAAGCGCCACCTTGCCGGCAATCTCGTTTTCGGAAATTTCGCCTTCCACGTTCGCGTCCTTAAGCAGTATGCGCAAAACGTTGTCGGGCACACTGCCCTGGCCTATTACGCCCAGCTTTTTGCCTTGCAAATCGGAAAGGTCTATACCCTCCCGATTACCCACCATGTACAGATTGCCGTGCGTGTTGACAGACAGCATAACTATATCCACGCCGCTGTTGTACAGCTTGGCCGCGGCGTCGATGGGCATTATAGCCATATCGGCCGTACGGTTGCTGACAACGCCCGCAATCTCCTCGGACGGAACGACGGTAAAGTCACAGCCGTCGTAGCCGCCGTCCATAAGCGCGGCAAGCGATATTGCCGGCGCGCCGTCGGGCATATACACGTGAATGATAGCCTTGTCCTCGCCGTCGCCGCCGCAAGCGGTAAGAGGAAGTGCAAGCGCACACGACGTCGCCGTCGCAAGCATTACGGAAATTAGTTTTTTCATAATATATCTCCTAAAAGATTTAATAACTGTATTAGCGGAACAGCGCCTTGGCGGTTACTCCGTCTATCTTGCCGAGCTTGCCGGTAAGTGCGTTTATGGTGTTTTGCGGCGCGTCAAGCACGACGGTTATTGCGTTTACATTGCGCTCGCGCATAGGCAATCCCATACGCCCCACTATATACGCCGCGCAATCGTGCAACGCGGCGTTCACCTTTTCCACCGCGTCGCCGTCCGATACTATTATGCCAATCAAAGCTATTCTGCAATCGGAATTTTCCATAATAAAACGCTCCTCGTCCAAAACGAAGAGCGCAAAAAACGGCTATGCCGATAATGACAGTTTATTAGCCGTCTTTGCCGTCAGCTAGCTTTCGGTTCAGACAATATCAGTATATACCGGCGTATTGCAATTGTCAAGCAATTAAAGGCATGCGGCGCGTACGCAATTATATTTGCCGATAATCGGCAAGTGATATGCCAAGCGTTATATTTCGCCAAAGGCGAAGTGATATTCGCTTACGCGAAGTTAAGGTAAATATAATATCACTTATCAATGCTTGCACGGCAAGCAATATCACTTTTGACCGTAGGTCAAAAATATCACCGTTTGCGACAGCAAAATATATCACTTTGCTACAGCAAAATATCACCACAAAAAAATCCCCACGATACTTCCATTACAAAGTACTGTGGGGATTATTGATAAACGGTTACGTTATTTAAGCTTACGGCCGCACTTCATGCAGAACACGTCGTTTGCGCCGTTTTCCATTCCGCACGCCGGACATTTAATCTTGTCGGTAGCGGCGGGCTTGTCGGTAGCCTCTGGCTTGTCGGTAGCCTCGGTCGTAGGCGCAGTCTGTTCGACAGTAGCGGGCTGTTCGGTCTGAGCGGACTTTTCGGGTTGAGCCGTCGTCGCTTCCGCAGTAGCGGTAGCGGGTGCCGGTTGCGCTTTGGACTTGTCGGCAATCTTGTCGGCAACCTTAACGTTGAACTTGTGCAGAGGCGGGACAAGTGCAAACACCACGTCGGCAATGGCAAGCAACAGCGTAAACACCGCGCCGCACACGAATCCGCCGCCCATGCTCGTATTGGCGGGAGTAAGACCGGCAAAGGTTACGAGCGCGATAAATGCAAACACGCCGGCGACCGCGGGTACGAGGAATTCAAACAACCACGCAATTTTGCCGGGGAGCTTTTTCACTTGCATAACGGTAAGCAACGCAAGCGCCGCAAGCGCGACCAAAAGCATAATGAACGCAAAGCCGGCGCCGCCGTCCAACGCCGCAACGAAGGCCGCGTAGCAACCGGGCGCGTCGTAGATTTTGGTGTTGGTCAAAAGCAGTACGCAAAGCAAAATCATAACGAGATTTGCTATAGAGAAGAACGGGAACATGCCGCCACGGTTTTCGAGCAAAATAACGAAAGTCGTGTAAGCGATAAGTATTATCGACATTATAAGGCAAAGGACGTGCGACCAAGTTACGTTAGCGCCGTACAAGCCGACGATGCCGATGTAAGCCAAAAGGAAGGTAAACGTGACTATAGCGTCGAGCATATGCACGTCTTTGTTCTTTTTGACGACAAACAAAATAACGTTCTTTACGATAAGCGCAAGCGGGACGAGGAATGCGACGAACATAAGTATGCCCATCATGGCGTAACCGCCGTCCGCCCACGCGCCGGCCGTGCCGTGCCAGTACGCTTTGATGGCCGCGGCGTTGCCGTAGTAGGTAAACAAGTTGCCCGATATAGTGCCCTTTACGCCGTTGAGCGTGTAGCTTATATTGAACGCGCCGAACAGAAGGAATATGGAGCTTAACAGCAACAGAACGTTTGCGGCAATCCACATAGGCAGCTTGCCCTTGTTGTTGATAAAGTTGCTCGTCTTATCCAAAGCCGCGTTGGACTTTTTGTCAGCCTTTTGCGCGGGCGCGGGAGTCTGCTCCGGCTTTTGCTCGACGGGCTGTTCGGCAGCCGCGACGGGTTGTTCCTCAAGTTTCTCCTCCGGCTTCTCTTCCGGTTTTTCCTCTACCGTAGGCTTTTCCTCTACTGCCGGTTGCTCTTGCACGACCGGTTTTTCCTCTACCGGCGGCGGAGGAGGTACCATGCCCTCCGGCAACGGCGGAAGCTGAGCGCCGCATGCGTGGCAAACCAACGCGTATTTATCGTTTTCCGCACCGCAAGCTTTGCAGTCGCTACGGCGATTGCCGAACTTCTTTTGAGGTTCGGCGGGTTGCTCCGCAGCCTCTGCCTTAGGCTCCGCCTTGGTAGCGGGCTTTTTGGTAGTCGGCTTTTTGGCGGGTGCCTTGGACGTACCGGACTTAGCCGCGGGCTTTTTGGTAGCGGTAGACTTTTTGGTAGTAGTCGACTTTTTGGCCGCGGGTTTTTTGGTTGTTGGCTCCGCTTGAGCCTCGGAATTAAGCGACGCTATAAGTTCCGCGGCTTGGCGAAGTGCTTCGGCGGCTTCGTTGCGTGTTGCATTCGCAGACTTTTTGCCGCTCGAGGGCTTTTTGCTTTCTGCCATCATTTCCTCCATAGAATTTTAACTCTTTTCTAATTATACCACAACAAAAAATAACAATCAATACCTTTTGAAAAATTTTTCATCTAATTTACGAGGATATGATTGTTATTTTTACTAACTACTTATGCGAGTAGCAACCTATAATAACCACTAATTCTGAATTCTTAATTAAATCTCCACCGTCATTCCGTCGTAAGCGACCGTTATACAGTGCTCCGCCGCGAGCTTGGATATTCCCGCGTAATCGAGGTCGGTATTGTGCGACAAATGCGTGGCTATAACTACGGTATCGTCCGTAACGACGCCCGCTTGCGCCATAACCGACTTTTGGTCTACTATATCGTACAACCCCATGTGCCGACCGGCACCGTGACGAATCGCGCCGTAAGTACAATCGAGCGCAACGAGCCGAACGTTTACGTGCATTTTCGCAAGCCTATCGTACACCTCGCGCCCAAGCACTCCGGTATCGTTAAGCAACAGCACGCCCTTGCCGTTGCGCTCAAGGTAGTACGTCAAGCACTCCTCGCCTACGGTGTGCGACGCGGGCAACGCTATAACGCGCATATCGCCCGAAGTCACCTCGTCGTACGGCCGCAAAACCTTCAGTTCGATACCCTCTTGCACTGCCGGACGAATTTCGCGCGCAACGTCGCTTTGGAACATTTTGCACACGGTGGCGTTGCCGTAAACGCTCACCTTGCTCTCCGACATGTTTTTGGCAAACGGCCCTCCGCGCATACAAAATTCTTGCGGATAGCAATGGTCCATATGGCTGTGCGTAATAAACACGCGCGCTACCTTAGATAGATCCAGCTTATATCTAAGCATATGCATATACGTATCCATAGGAAAGTCGAACAGAGTGTCGTCGTCTATCAGTATCTGACTGCGCGTGCGCACGTCCTTGCCGCCCTTGACCTTGGCGTTTTGGCACGTGGGGCAGTTGCAAAACACGGCGGGAACGCCTTCCGCGGCGGCAGTACCCAAAAAAGTTACTCGCATTTAAAGTTCCCCCCGAGCAATCTTGTTCGCCCTATCGGTTAGCGCAAGCACGTCCGCCTTCATAATCGGCGTAAGCGGTATCTTGTCTATAAACTCGACTATGGTCGGCATTGCGTAGTGCGATAGGTCTGAGGCTATCTTGTCCTTGATCTTTTGCTCTGGCAACGCCGTTCCGGTAAGATACAAAGCTATTTTGGTTTTGCCGTTGTCCTTGTACTCCACCGCGCACGCGCCGGTCACGCCGTCCAGCTCCATTGCCGAAGCCTCTATATCGCGCGGGAACACGTTTATGCCAGAAATGATTATTATTCTTTTCAGCCGTTGAACGAAGTACAAAAATCCGTCCTCGTCCATATATCCGTAGTCGCCGGTGCGCACGTACTTTACGCCGTCGATAGTGACGAACGCGGCGGCCGTGTCCTCGGGATTGTTCAAGTACCCGAGCATAAGCGTATCGCCGGCAATCAGTATTTCGCCCTTTTCGCCAACCGGCAAAAGCTTGTCCGTATTCGGCTCGGCAATCGCCGCCGTAAGGCCTACGAACGGCTTGCCCAAGCTCCCCTTTCGGTTATGGTCGTAGTTATTCACCACGCACACGTTGGTCGTTTCGGTAAGGCCGTAGCCCTCGAACAGTCTACAGCTTGCGCCGACAGACTGCATACGGCCGTTGAACTCGTCCAGCAACGACTGCGGCACGCAATCGCCGCCGACGTAGCCTATATAGAGATTGCACAGAGCCTTGCCGTTAAAGCCCTTTTGCTTGAGCAGTGCGCGGTACAGATTGGGCACGCCCACCAAAAAGTGCATCTTGTTCTTTTTGATAAGCTTGACGGTTAGCTTGGCGTCGAACTTGGGCATAAGCACGCTAACCGCGCCGTAGGTAAGCGTGGTGTGCACGCCCATAGTCAAACCGTAGCCGTGCGACATAGGAACGACGGCCAGCATATACATGCCGCGCCCCTCGGACAATCCCAACGCTTCGAGGCCGCGATTGCCCAGCTTGTTCACCGCGTCGTCGGACAGCTCTATAATTTTAGGCTCGCCGCCGGTGCCGCCGCTGTTCAGATATACGCCCGCGCTATTGCAGTCGCGCGTTGGCTCGGGCGGAAGCGGCGCAAGCGGCACGGCGTCGTAATCGGTTATTCCGGTCGTATCGCCCTTGTACGGCTTAACCGCTATATCGAACAGCTTGCGCTTAACGGCGCCCAGCGTGCGCGCGGGATGCACGGACACTATTGGGTACTCGACGGTAAGCGGCGCGTACTTTTCCAGATTGATAGATAGCGTAATCAGCAATTTGGAGTGCGCCGCCGCCATAAACTTTTTTATCTGATTAAGCGGCGCAAGCGGGTGCACCATGTGCGCGACCACGCCCAATCGGTTGAGCGCATAAAAGCAAAACACGCATTCCGGCGTATTTGGCATACACACAGTAGCCACGTCTCCTTCCTTAACGTAATTGGCGAGCCTCCGCGCCGCGCTATCTATTTCCTCGAACAGCCGCGCATAGCTAAATGTTTTGCCCATATACAACAGCGCGGGACCGTTCAAATCTTTTTCGTAATAGTCCTTAATGGTTTGGTACATATACATAAGCTAACCTCACAGACTGTAACCCATACAAAGCCCAATAACGATAATCAGTCCGGCAATAATCACTTGATGAATAAAGTAGGTAATAAGCGCGTGCCGGCCGACGAAGGTGAACGGCTTGTTCCACTTGCCGTCCAGCCGCGGCAACAGCGACGCGCGCTTAGAGTACGCCGCCTTGCCCCAGTACATACCCAAAAACACGAACCCGATATACGGAAACAACCCGAACCAGTCGTCGCCGAACGCGTTCGTGCCGAATATATAACCCAAAAAGTGTTCGTCTATAAACTCGGTATCGTGCACCACGCCGAACCACGACTGCTTGGATATTGCAAACGCCGCAATAATAACGCCGACTACGAGCGGCGCGTATAGGTTCACGTACTTGTTCCACTTGGTCAGATTGTCGAGCGCCGTCACTATAAGTATGCTCATAGCAATACAGTCGAGTATACCGAAAATAACGCCGTGCGACATAAACCCAAGCGCCTTGCACACGAACGATATGCCGGTAAACACAAACGCCGCCACACCGCACAGCGCACCGCGCCGCGCATTGTCGCGCGAAAACGCACAACTCATTCCCACTATAAACAGAAACAAGAATATAAATACCGCATGGCCCCAAAACCTAAACCCGCTTACGTAGTTCCACGACGACTTCCAGTACCACTCCGCAAAGGAGTACAGTTTTTGCGCAAACGCGTTTTCCACGTCAAAAAAGTTAGAAAAAAACGACCACGGATGCGAGCAGTCGAACATAAAGTGGTCGAAGCACATTGCAAGCACGGCAACACCGCGCAGAAAGTCAACCTCCCATACGCGCCGCTTTTTATCCCGAAACAACGGTTTTGTGCCAGCAGTCTTAACCATACGGCTATTATACAGTATTACGAACAAAATGTAAAGAAAAAAGGATGAGATTCCTCGTTACACTCGGAATACCTTCGGTGCTTCGTAGGACAAAAGTGCAGTCGTTTGGTCTACAGTCAAGCAAATCAACTCTTTTGTCATCCCGAACGCAGTGAGGGATCTCAACCTTATTCTTAATTCTGCATTCTTAATTCTGAATTCTGAATTTCCCTATCAGCACCCAAACGTCGGCGGGCGTAACTCCGGGGACGCGCGAGGCCTGACCTATGGAAAGCGGCTTAATGCTGTTCAGCTTTTCCCGCGCTTCCATGCGCAGTCCGTCTACGGTCATATAGTCTATATCGATAGGCAAGCGCATGTTTTCCAGTCGCGACTTTTCGGCAAGCTCGGCTTGCTGGCGGCGCAAGTAGCTGTCGTAACGCAGACCGGCGTACACCTCCAGCTTTGCGGCGGGCATAACGCCTTTCAGTTCGTCAAAGTATTGCTCAAACAGTTCGAGCGTTATATTGGGGCGCTTAAGCACGTCGGCCACGGTCATGCCGCGGCAAGGGTTTTCCTCGCCCGCTTGCTCAAACAGCTTTACCACCCTATCGTCGTCAAGCTTGGCGGAGATAAGCTTTTGGCACTTTAGTATTTGCGCTTTTTTGCGGTTGAGCAACCTCTTGCGTTCGGGCGAAATCGTGCCGTACTTTTCGGCAAGCTCGGTCAGCCGAAGGTCTGCGTTGTCTTGGCGCAAGCTCAGCCTACACTCCGCGCGGCCGGTGAGCATACGGTACGGCTCGTCACTGCCGACGGTAACGAGATCGTCGGTCATTACGCCGATATAGCTGTTGGTGCGGTCGAGTATAAGCGGGTCTATGCCGCGCACAAACGCCGAAGCGTTTATGCCCGCAAGCATGCCTTGCGCCGCCGCTTCCTCGTACCCGCTGGTGCCGTTCACTTGTCCGGCAAAAAACAAACCGGCAATGCGCTTGGACATTAGCGACGGATACAACTCGCGCGCGTCTATGCACTCGTATTCTATGGCGTATGCGTCACGCACTATCTGCACGTTTTCCAGTCCCTCAATCGAGCGGTACATTTCGCGCTGAACGTCGGGCGGGAGCGACGTGGATATGCCCTGAATATACCACTCGTCGGTGCCGTCGCCCTCCGGCTCAAGAAAGAACACATGCCGCGGCTTGTCGGCAAACCGCACTATCTTGTCCTCTATGGACGGACAGTACCGCGCGCCGGTGCCGGTGATTAGGCCGAGCTTGCGCGGCGAAAGCTCCAGCGCGGCGCGAATAATATTATGCGTGTTTTCGTTGGTGTAGCCGAGGTAGCACACCGTAGTGTCCTTAGGTCGGCGCTTGGTCATTGCGGAAAAGGTGTACGGAACGTCGTCGCCCGCTTGAACCTCCAGTCGCGAAAAATCTATGGTCTTGCCGAGCAGTCGCGCGGGCGTGCCCGTTTTGAACCGCCTAAGCTTAAAGCCGAGTGCGGTGAGTGCAGTAGCAAGATAATCACTTCGCGGAAAGCATACCGGCCCGCGCTTTTGCACCGACTTGCCGCAAATAATAGTGCTGTCCATGTACACGCCGGTAGCTACTACCACGGCGCGACAGCCGTAAACGCTACCGGTTACGCATTCCACGGTAAAGTCAGTACCGTCGTGAGTAATGCTTTTAACCTCGTCTTGACGAAGCGAAAGATCGTCGGCTTGCTCGAGCGCGCGCTTGGTAAACGTGTGATACTTGTACTTGTCCTCTTGCGCGCGCAAGCTACGTACGGCAAGGCCTTTGGTGGAATTGAGCATGCGGATTTGCGTAGCGCACGCGTCGGCGGCAATACCCATAAATCCGCCCAGCGCGTCCAGTTCGCGCACCAAGTGTCCCTTACCGGTCCCGCCTATAGACGGATTGCACGCCATATACCCCACGTTGTCGGGCGTGATGGAAAGGACGAGCGTTTTAACACCCGTCTTAGCCAGCGCCAGCGCCGCTTCCACTCCCGCGTGCCCCGCGCCTATTACTATCGCATCGTAAAAAATCATAATAATTATTGATTTTTTAATTCAGAATTCAGAATGCAGAATTAAGAATTAAAATAAGGTTGAAATTTAATTTAATAATTTTGTTAATAGGAACGTATCTCTAAGCGCGTAGACGCGCACAAGAGTAGGAAGCCCGAGCGCCGACCGATGGGAGTTTAGACCCACCTAAATGACCAATGGCGGCGCGACGGCCGACAAACTATTGTGCGATGCATACATGATTAAAGCGTTTTTACGTCAATCCACATGCTGTCCAGTTCCGTGCCCCACTTTTTGCCGAAGTCGCGCATTACGCCACAGCGGGCAAGCACTTGTTCCGACGGAAAAAGCATGTCTATATACATATCCTTAAACCAGTCCTCTTTATCCTCGAAAAATCCGTCCTCGTCCTCTATAAGCGCAGCCTTGGCGTCTTCCATAACGGCCTTGCTCGCCATGGACGCGCCCATATAGTCGAAGTTGGTCATAGCATAGTCATGCTCGCCGTCGTCTTCGTACGTGTTGATAAACTTTAAAAAGTAGTTGGCGGCTGTTGTGTTGCCCGCATACTTAGGTATAAGCCAGCCGTCCACCCACACGTTGCTGCCCTCTTTGGGCACTTCGTAATAAAAGTGGTCGCCGCCGTCCTCTTGCATAATAAGGCAAGTGTCGCACGACCAAAACAATCCGAGGTGCGCTTCCGTAGTACCGGCAAGCATATCGTTTTTGCCGTCGTCCACCTCGTACTTGTACAGCAAACGCTTTTGCGTAACCAGAGCGTCCTGCGCCGTTTTGATCAGCTTTTCGGACGTGCCGGTAAAGTAGGATATAAGCTCGTTTCTGTACTCGGCGTTGTAGTCGGTAAAGCCGTTCGACAAATCTGAAAGCATTTCCCTATTGGCGTAAATTTGCGCCACGGAATACGCGTCGCGCACGCTGTCCTTCATAAGGATATGCTTTTTATATTTATTAGACCACATGGCCTCCCAAGACTTCATGTCCTCAGAGCCGGCGGTTATATGATTGGTGTCGTACATTATGCCGAACGTCCCCCACACGTACGGAACGTAGTAGTCGTTGTTCGGGTCGAAGGGCTTAACCATTTCCGCAAGACCGTCGTACAAAAAGTCATCGGTAACGTCGAAAATATTTTTGTCCACCTTTTGAGCAAGCCCGCCCTTTATCATACGCTCGGCAATGTAGTCGGACGGACAAACGAGGTCGTAGTCCGCCTTTAAAACCTCTATGCGCGTAATTACGTCCTCGGTAGTTTCAAAGGTGTCGTACTGCACCGATATGCTCTTGCCCGTTTCGATCTTGTACCAATCCTCGAATTCGCCTATGAGGCCCTCGTCAATATAGTCGCCCCAGTTGTAAATTTTAAGCACTTCGTTGCGCGGCGAGCAGCCGACCAGCGCCGTCGCGCCGGTGGTAGCCAAAACTCCCGCCATAATAATTCCCAAAATTTTCTTTTTCATCTCTTTCACCTACTTTACAATGTTACGAGCCTTGCGCCTTGCCGATATTACGTTAAGCGCAATCAGCACGGCAAGCACGGCCACGAACAGTATGGACGACAGCGCTCTAAGCGTGGGGTCGGCGCCGCGTTTAGCTAAGGCGTTGTACAGATACACCGGTATGGTTTCCACACTGCCGTTGACGAACTTACTTACTATAAAGTCGTCCAGCGACAGCGCAAACGCCATGACAAATCCGCTAAGCATACCCGGTATAAGCTGCGGCACTATAACGGTAAGCATAGACCGCACCGGCGACGCGCCGAGGTCGAGGCCGGCCTCGTACAGATTGGGGTTGAGCTGGCTGAGCTTGGGCGTGACCGAAAGTATTACGTACGGCGTGGTTATCATGGTATGCGCAATAATCAGCGTGGTCCAGCCGTACGGCAAGCGCAACGCCAAAAAGAACATCATAAATGTTACGCCGGTAACGATTTCGGCGTTTTCCATAGTTATATTCGCTATAAAGTTTGCGGTCGATTTTTTCCATTTACGCATATAGAATATGCCGACGGCGGCCGTGGTGCCGAGCACGGTGGAAAGCAACGACGACACCAGCGCGAGCACGAGCGAGTTTTTAAACGCGTTCATAATGCTCTCGTTGGTAAAAAGATCGGCGTACAGCTCGAACGAAAACCCGCTCCACACGCCCATAGCCTTGGCGCCGGTAAACGAGTAGATTATAAGTATGACGATAGGAATATACATGACGGCGAGCATTACGCCGACGAAGGCCCAGATAAGGCCGTTTTTAACGTTCTTGCTCACAGCACACCTCCTATTTCGGTTTTGCCCTTGGTCAGCTTGTTGGCGAGCAGTACGGTTGCGGCGATAAGTATAAGCAGTATAAACGAGTACGCCGAGCCGATATTCCAGCCGCCGCTGTTGCGGAACCACTGGTTGATTATGTTACCGAACATGTACGTGGACGTATCGCCCAAAACGTCGGTTATGGCAAAGGTGGAAACGGTGGGCATAAACACCATCAAAACGCCCGAAATAATCCCCGGCAGCGACAGCGGAATGCGCACCTTTATAAGCGTCTTTAACGGCGACGCACCAAGGTCCTGCGACGCCTCTATAAGCGACTTGTCCATGCCGGACACAACCGAGTACAGCGGCAGTAGCATAAACGGAAAAAAGTCGTAGACCATGCCAATAGTAACGGCCACCCACGCGTTGGATATGTGCAGCATGTACAGCACTATCTTTACGGCGTAGGTGCGCAGTAGCGAGTTAATCCACATAGGCAAAACGAACAACATTACTATAATAAACTTTTTGTTGAGCGCAGACGACGCAAGCGCGAGCGCCAAGGGATATGCGAGTATAAGGCAAAACACGGTGGTAAGCAACGCTACCAAAAACGACTTGCCCATAACCGCCATAATGTTGGGACGGCTGAAAAAGTGCGCAAAGTTTGCACCGGTAAAATCGCCTGTCGCGCCGTCGGTAAACGCGTAGTAAAGCATTATAAACAGCGGTACTATAACGAACACCACGCTGAGCGCAAGGTACGGAAATGCAAACGCCGAACGCTTAACGCCGCGTATCTTGCGCTTTTTCGCAAGCGGCAACTCTGCGGTAGCGGTGGAATTATTCTTCATTCGCTTCGTCCTCCTCTGCCGTATTATCGCCTTCGTTCGCCACGGCTTCGCCGCCGATTGTCGTTTGCTTACGCATTACCGTCATATCCTTGGGATTGATTTTAATACCCACGCGGTCGCCTATATCCCACTCGTCCACGGTGTCGATAAAGAAGTCGTTGTCGTCGTCGGTGTATACCTGAACTTGGTAGTAGCTGCCCTTGTACAGCGTTTGCGTAACGTTGGCACCTATTACGCCGTCCTCCTCGTCGTCGGTAAGCTCCACCTTGTCGAAGGGAACGATTACGCGCACCTCGTCGCCGCGCTCGAAGTTTTGCGTATTTTCAAACTCGAATTCGCCGCCGCAAATTTCCACGGTGTTCTCGGAGGTGACCTCGCCGTCAAGCTCGTTCACCGTTTTCAGCTTTTTCATGATGTGTATGCCATCCGGCTCGATAGTAAGCCACACCTTGCTCCCCGCCACGTACTCGGTGGTGTTCTGCACGGTGAACTGGTAATCGTTGGCCGCAATTTCCATTTCGTAGTAAGTGCCCTTGAACACGGTGGAAACGACCTCGCCGGCAAGCGCGCCTTTTTCGGGATGAATTGCAATATCCTCGGGACGAACCACGAGGTCGACCTTTTCGTCCTTGTCGAAGCCCTTGTCCATGCACTTGAACTTGGTGCCGCAAAACTCGACGAGAAAGTCCTTTTTCATAACGCCGGACAGAATGTTGCTTTCGCCTATAAAGTCGGCAACGAACGCGTTGGCCGGTTCGTCGTAAATCTTTTTGGGCGTACCGTACTGCTGCACCGCGCCGTCGGTCATTACGACTACCTTGTCGGACATGGTAAGCGCTTCCTCTTGGTCGTGCGTAACGTAAATAAACGTTATGCCGATGTTCTTGTGCATAGCGGCAAGCTCGAGCTGCATTTCCTTGCGCATTTTAAGATCGAGCGCGCCGAGCGGCTCGTCCAGTAGCAACACCTTAGGCTCGCACACGATAGAGCGCGCAATGGCTATACGCTGTTGCTGACCGCCCGAAAGGCCGGTAATATCGCGGTGACCGTACGCTTCGAGGTTGACGAGCTTTAGTACGCGCTCCACCTTTTCGGCAATCTCGTCCTTGGTGTACTTGCGCAAAATAGGCCTACCCTTTTTGTCCACCTCGCCGGTGGGAATCCTTTTCAGCTTAAGCCCGAACGCAATGTTTTTGAACACGTTAAGGTGCGGAAACAACGCATACTTTTGGAACACCGTGTTTATGGGCCGCAAGTGCGGCGGCACGGTGGTAACGTCCTGCTTTTCCAAAAGAATGGTGCCGGACGTAGGCAGCTCGAAGCCGGCTATCATGCGGAGCAAAGTGGTTTTGCCACAGCCCGACGGACCGAGTAGCGTAACGAACTCCCCGCGGCGCACCGAAAGGCTTACGTTATCGACGGCGGTAATGCCGTCAAAAACCTTGGTGACGTTTTTGATTTCGATAATGTTATCGAACTTTTCTCTTGCGATTGTAGCCATAATATTTCCTCCGGAAATAGTGAATAGATAATAGTGAATAACGAATAATGTCGGACTGCGGCTTCGCCGCCCTTATCTTAATAAAATTTTTTCCGTCATTCTTATCTCTTATCTCTTATTTCTTATCTATTAGAACGTCGGCGGCGTGGACACCCACAGCACGCGGCTTATGCCGTCGTAAACGTTTACTATATAATGCTTTTTGTCTGCCGAAAAGTAAAAAGTATCACCCTCCGCGGCCTCGGCTGTGCGGTCGCCCACCACAACCTTTATGCGCCCTTGCAGTACGTACCCAAACTCTTCGCCCTCATGCGGAAAGTCCTCGTCGGTTGCCGCGCCCTTGTTGAGCACCGTTATTATCGGCTCCATCGCGTTCTTTTGCGCGGTGGGCACTATCCAGTGCACCGTTATATCGTCCGTCTTTTTTTCAAAGTAGTCGTCGGGCGAAAACACCAACTGCGACTCGTCGTAGTCGGCAAAGAACGACGAAAGATTGGACCCCAGCAAAGTGAGTATGTCGATAAGCGTGGCAATGGACGGCGAAGTCAAGTCGTTTTCCAGCTGACTTATAAATCCCTTGCTAAGCTCGGCGCGATCGGCAAGCTCCTCTTGCGTCAATCCGTTTTTCAGCCGCAAATCCCGCAGCTTTGACCCTATAGTAATAGTGCTTTCTTCTTTCATATCAATCAATCCTCTTATATTTGCGAGTTTGGTATAAATAAACCTACAGTTTACTATGTTTGGTTTACTTAAACAATTTGTTTACATTTAGTAAACCGTATTGCATTATATATTATACATGCGCATATGTCAAACGATTTGCATATATTTACGACAAATAGTTCAAATTTTTTTGAACGCAAAAAAGCCGCTCGATTGCGGCATATGCGATTTACGCATACGCCGCAGTTATATTTGCCGCAAATGCGGCAAGTGATATGCAAAGCGTTATATTTCGCCTTTGGCGAAGTTTGAGGCAAATATAATATCACTTTGCGTTAGCAAAATATCACTGTTTGCTACGCAAACAATATCACTCGCTTATTTGCACATAAAAAATCCACACTATATTTCATTTACAAAATATAGTGTGGTTATTTGTTTATTGATACTCTTTACTTTTTCAGTTTTTTCTTTAGCGCGCGGGCTTTGTTTTCGGGCGCTTTGGCGGCGTTTTCCATTTCCTCAAAGAACTTCTTTTCCTCTTGCTCGTCGGTTATTTCGGGCGCGCTGTACAAGCTTTCGTCAACCGTTTTACCTTCGAGGTAATCTATAAGCGGCTGGATATTGGCTTGCTTAACCTCGTCGATAGGCTCCGCCACCGTGTTGAGAATAAACGTTTCGTCCTCGCTGATAAGGCTGGCCATTTTTATTTGGCGCACCATCATGTTTATGGAAATGCGTTCGCCGCGGGACAGCTCAGCCATATCGAAGCCGCCTTGCACGTAGAATACCGGTATAAACTTTTCGTACGCAACCGATATTGTGGATTCCTTTATGCGGTCGGCTCTGTCCTCGGCGCTCGGCAGCATACCTACGCCGCAAACCACCAGCTTTTTGTACGCAATATCCAAGTAGTCGGCTATCTTGTTAAAGCCGTTTATGCGACTGCCGCGAATCGATCCGATAAACAGAACCTTGTCGTAGTCGGACAGCATATCGCCGCGAAACTTATCGGCCGGCACAGCGTCACAGCCGAGCGCGTTGCCGAGTATTTCCACGTACCGACGCGTGTAGCCGTGGTCTGACTTGAATATAATAAGTAGCTTGCCTTTCATGTTATACCCTACCTTGTGCAAGTATTATATCACAACCGTATTATATTTTCAAGTATTTTCGGCTTAAAACAAAAAGTCCGTCGTAACTGACGGACTTAAATGTTTTGGTATTAGTCTTGCCTACGGTTGTTGCGCATAGCGGCACGCTTTGCCTTGTTTGCCTTGCGGCATTCGGGGCAACGGGTCGGTTCATGCTCAAATCCCTTTTCGGCATAGAACTCTTGCTCGCCGGCGGTAAAGACAAACTCTTTGCCGCAATCCTTACAAGTCAACGTCTTGTCGGTCATGATCGTACTCCTTGTCGTATTCAACTTTCAAAAGGTGACGGGCAACAAAATAATCATTCGCTGTAGCGGCAGATTTTAAAACTTGTAAAAGTATAATACAATAATTTTTTGTTTTTGTCAATAGTTTTACGGCACTAATCGCTTTCTTTATCACCGTTTGCTTTGGCGTTTTGCAAGCGTTCCGCACAGTGCTCGCAACGACCGTCGCAAACGCTTCCGCCTTTTTCCGTCTTGTGACAGCCGGTACAACCGTCACAATCGCCACAGCAAGATTTACCCTTGACGACGTTGTATATTATTACGCCGAGTGCCGCGGCAAACGCCAAGCACATAACTACGAGCAATATTATTTCCGCCGCATTCATTGCACGCCCTCCGCCTTTTCGGCCTTGCGTCTGCGCCATTTAATCTTGCCCTTGTTGGTAAGCACGATAAGCGTTACCACCGCGGCAATCGCCGCCGCCCAGATAAACAGCGTCCACCACCATGCGCCGATAGTATACACCGCCGCGCTCGTTATATAGCTTGTCGCCACCCAGAACAGCAACGTCCATTTGAACGTGCCCTTTTTTAGCTCGCCCTTTGCAGTAGCGCACGCCGCGAAGCACGGAATTGTAAGCATGTTAAACGCTATAAAGGATATAAGCGCGGGTATGGAAATTCCAGTAGCCGTTATCATTGCTACGGACGATATTATGCCCTCCTCGTCGGCAAGCAGTATATCGCTAGTAACGCCGCCTACGTTTGCGCCCATTGCAATGAGGCATGCGCCCAACGTGCCGAACGTAGCGATAACGTTTTCCTTGGCTATAAGGCCGGTAAGCGCGGCTACGGCAAACACCCAGCCGAAAGCGTTAAGCTGCGAACCGAAGCCGAGCGGCGTAAACAGCGGCTGAATAAACTTGCCTATCGACGCCAAAATTGAGTCGTTCATCTGCTCGTCGGGGAGATAATGCCAAGACCAGTTAAGGTGCGAGAACAACCATATAATTACTGTCGAGGCGAATATAATGGTAAACGCCTTTTTAACGAAGTGCTTGGTTTTGTCCCACAAGTGCAGCATCAAGTTTTTGAACTGCGGCCGGTGGTATGCGGGCAGCTCCATAATAAACGGCGGTATATCGCCCTTCATTGTGGTGTTGCGCATCAAAAGCACGCAAACTATCGCAACGCAAACGCCGAGCGCATACATGCCGTAAGTGATGAGGTCGGCGTTGCCAACGCCGAAAAAGGTGCAAATTCCGCCCGCCATAGCGGTGAGTATAGGCAGCTTTGCCCCGCACGAAAAGAACGGTATAACCCTTATCGTCGCGGTGCGCTCGTTTTCGTCGGCAAGCGTACGCGTGTTAATCATAGCGGGAACGCTGCATCCAAAGCCCATTATCATCGGCATAAACGATCTGCCCGAAAGTCCGAACCGACGGAAAATCCTATCCAGCACGAAAGCTACGCGCGCCATGTATCCGCTGTCCTCCAAAATAGAGAACCACATAAACAGCATAAGTATTTGCGGCAAAAAGCCGAGCACTGCAAACAGTCCGCCAAGCACGCCGTCGGCAACAAGTCCCGAAAGCCATTCGGTAGATATTGCGCCGCCTATTGCATCCATAATCGTCGAAAACAGTGTGTCGAAAATATTAAACAGTATCACGCCCGGCGAGAACACCGCGCCGTCGTAGAATATGCCGACAAAGGTTTTCATTCCCTCGGAAAGTCCGAGGTCTGCGAGTGCGGGCAAACCGTTGCCAAGACTCGCCCATGCACCTATGTACAAAAAGTCCTCGGAAAAGGTTACGTGGAATATTGCAAACAGTATTACGGCAAAAATAGGCAACGCCCAAATCCTATGTGTAAGCACCTTGTCTATCTTGTCAGACTTTGTCACGTCGCCGCGCTTGCCCTTTACCTTGGCTACGGCAAGCTTGGACGTTATGTGCTTGTACCGCTCGTCCACAACGGCGGCCTCCAAGTCTTTATCGGAAGCAATCTTTTCCAGCAATTCCTTTGCGCCCTTGCGCTGCAATTCTATCTCGTCGTTTTCCAACAGCTTTACGGCGTGGAACAGCGGCGACGACACTTCGGCGCTCTCGTAAAAATCGAGCGTAGCGGCAACCTCATCTTTGAGCGCGTCCGTCAATACCGTAACGCCCTTGCGCGGCTTGCAATCGGATATTGCGCGTTCCATCATTTTGTCTACGCCGGTACCCTTAAGCGCGCTTATCGGCATGACCGGCACGCCGAGGTTTTGCTCCAAAACAGCCACGTCAATGCGATCGCCAGATTTTTCCACCATGTCCATCATGTTGAGCGCTACCATTACCGGCACGTCCGCTTCCAATACCTGTGTGGTTAGGTATAGGTTGCGTTCGAGGTTGGTGGCGTCCACAATGTTGATTACAAGGTCGGGGTGCTCGTCTATCATAAAGTTGCGCGACACCACCTCCTCCGGCGTGTACGGCGAAAGCGAGTATATGCCGGGGAGATCAACTATTTCTATTTTTTCGGCAGTGCGCCTTTTTAATCCCTTGTATACGCCCTCGCGCTTTTCCACCGTAACCCCAGGCCAGTTGCCCACATGCGCGGTACTACCGGTTAGCTTGTTGAACAGTGTAGTCTTTCCGCAGTTCGGATTTCCTATCAGTGCTATCTTCATTATAAATCTCCTTTTATTTTTGACACTCGCACGGCTGCACTTTTCCGCCGCGCTGTGGCGTTGTTGATAATAAATAAGGTCGCCCCGACACCGCAAGCGGTCCCCCCTTCCCCCACGGGGAAGGTTATCACGCCGCAAAGCTTAACCACTGAATACCTTCCCTTGGGGGGGGGAAGGTGTCGGCAACGCCGACGTCGGGCAATTAAATTAAAATATCCTTATTTTTAATTCTGCATTCTTAATTCTTAATTCTGAATTCTAAATTGTTTCCATCACCACGCACTCAGCCTCGGTCTTACGCAACGTAAGCTCGTACCCGCGCACGGTAACCTCCATGGGATCGCCCAGCGGCGCAAGCTTGCGCATAACGATTTTTGCAGTCGGCGTAATGCCCATATCGAACAGCCTACGGCGTATCCTACCCTCACCGCTTACCGACTTGACGATTCCCTCGTCGCCGATATTAAATTCCGATAACTTCTTTTCCATAATATCTCCTTTATTTTTCGTTGAATATTTCGGTTCGCTTTTGCGCACTATAGTTAGCTGATGCGAACCATGCGGTAAAAAATAACGCCCTTTTATTGCCGAACGCCAAACGCGCTCTAAGCAAAGCTGGGGCGTTTACCTACTATAATGTTTTGCGCAAGCTCCTTGTTGATGGCAATGCGCGAATCGTGAACGCGCACAATCATATTGCCGTCCGAGTACGACAGCGGCGTAAGCTCCGCGCCCGTCATAATGCCGAGGTTTTCCAAATGCTTGCGAAGCTTGGGATCTGCGGCAACTCTAATAACCAACATCGTTTCGCCCGCTTGGGCTTGTGCTAACGGCATATATGTACTCTCCTTTTTACTATGTATACGTTTATGTGTTCGCAGTATGCAACTTAAGTTAGCATTGTGCAACTGCTAAACATATTATATTACTGCCGCTTAGCTTTGTCAAGCAAAATTCAACGAAAAAATAAAAATAATAAGGTTGAGATTCTTCACTGCGCGCTGACGCGCTTGTTCAGAATGACAAAAAGAATTAAACTTTTGTCCTACGAAGCACCGAAGGTATTCCGAGTGAAACGAGGAATCTCAACCTTAATGCCGCAAATGCGGCCACATTCTTAATTCTTAATTCTCAATCTCTTTGGATACTTGTTTTTTAGCACTCTCACTCCGTCGCCGCCGGCCGCCGACTTTACGAGTCCCAGCGCAACGCCGTTTACCGTGGCAATACGGTAACCGTTTGGCGCGCTTAGCTGTATCTGCTCGCCCGATATATAATCCTTTGCATATTCGCCAAGCTCCACAGCGCCGAATGCTTGCACGCTATTTTCGCCCAGCGCGTGAGTAAGCGCATGCGACGGTTCACCGTCGTCAAACACCGGCGTGCCTACGCATATAACGTTAAGTCCGTCGAGATCGGGAATATCCAAGCCGCCCAAGTCGAGTATGGTGCGCTTGCCGACTATTTCCACAACGTTCAGCTTCAGCCCGACCGCCTTTGCTACTCCGCGCTTTTTGCGCAACGGCGGAAGCTCGGCTTTTCCGCCGACAGTCTTTTGCAGAACGCAAAAGAAATGCCCCTCGCCGTCAAAATCGATCGGGTATATTCGCCGCGCGTCGGGTAGGCCTATGCCGCGTTCGGTACCGGCAAGCAAGGGTATATCCACGGTACGCATGCCAAGTGACTGCAAGTAATTTACGTTGTCCTCGTTTTCCTCTTTAGCAAATGTGCAAGTGCTGTACAGCATGTACCCGCCGCCTTGCAAAAGCTTTACCGCGTCGGCAAGTATGGTGCGTTGGCGTTCGGCACAGCCCTTAACTATATTCTCGGAATACGGCACCTCTTCGTACCGCATCATACCGCCGCCACTGCACGGCGCGTCCACTATCAGCGTATCGAAGTATTCGGCAAACCCAGCGCGCACGTAGTCGCTTGCCGTGCCGCACGTGATTACGGCGTTATCTATACCCAGCCGCTCCACGTTTTCCGCAAGCGACTTGGTGCGCTTGTACTCGCTGTCGTTGCAAAACAGCACGCCGCCGTTCATATACTCCGCCGCTTGCGTGGACTTGCCCCCGGGCGCGGCGCAAAGGTCGAGCACGCGCTCGCCTATAAACGGCGCAAAAGCCGCAACCGCCGCCGAAGCCGACGGCTCTTGCATATAGTAAAGTCCGGCGTGATACAGCGGGTCGAGCGACGGCTTAACATTGCAGTAAAACGAATTATGGCACAGTGGGTTTTGCTTTAATTCCCCGCCGAACATCTTTTTAAATCGGTCTACCGTAATCTTATTCGTATTTACCCTAAGCGCCTTGTGCCGCGGCTTGTCGGTATACGCTTTATAAAACGCGTCGTACCTATCGCCGAGAAGCGTGCGCATATACTCGAAAAAGTAATCGTTCATTGCTTGTCACCGTAATCGACGCTATATAAATATAGACCGCACGCGGGCGCAAGCTCTTTGGCGTAAGAACGGTCGCGCTTTTCTATTAAAAACGGAATATCCACTTTTTCGCCCCGCCCCGCCTTGAGCAGCTGCGCGGTGATAATTCTAACCATATTGTACAGAAATCCGTCGGCCGTTATAAAGAACTTTATAAACCTACCGTCGCGCTCGAAGCGTGCGTCGAACACAGTTCGGGTGAACGTTTTTGCGCCGCCGCCCGAGGCCATAAAGGTGGAAAAGTCGAATTTTCCCACGAGCTGACTTGCGCATATGCTCATACGTTGCATATCCGGCTCGAAGTTAAGGCACAACGCACGGTCGTTAAGCACCGGCAGTTGTTCGCCGACGTACGCAAGGTACATATATGTTTTTTGCTTGGCCGTTTTGCGCGCGTCAAAGCTATCTTGCGCATACTCCGCCGCCGTAACGCGCACTGTGCGCGGCAGATATGCGTTAAGCCCGCCCACCACGTTTTTGGTCGGCAAAATTTTATCGACGTCAAAGTGCGCGACTTGCGCTATTGCGTGAACGCCCGCGTCCGTTCTGCCCGAGCCGACTACGCTCGGCTTTTGTCCGAACAGCCGCTCTGCGGCGGCTTCCACCGCGTCTTGCACGCTGTTGCCGCTCGGCTGGTGCTGCCAACCGCAAAAGTCGGTGCCGTCGTAGGATAGCGTTATTTTATACCGCATAATCAACACGCCCTTCCGCTACAAGCTGATTGCGGCAATAAACGCCCAGCCGAACCAGTTGTAATTCAAAAACAGTATACACACCGTGATTGCGCACCAAAACAGCAGCGCAACAAAGTCGCTGAATTTGGCCTTGAGCTTTTTCATACGCGTCCTGCCCTTGGCGCCACGGTAGCAACGGCTGTCCATGGCGTCGGCCAGCTCGTCCGCTCTGCGGAAGCTGGACACGAACAGCGGGATAAGCACCGGTATCATAGCCTTGATTTTTTTGAACGGATTGCGCGATTCAAACGCCGCGCCGCGCGCGCGTTGCGCGTTGACTATCTTGTCCGTTTCCTCTATAAGCGAGGGTATAAGCCTAAGCGCAATGCTCATGATCAACGCAAGCTCGTGCACCGGAAAGTGCAAAACCTTTAGCGGCGTAAGCAAGCTTTCCAGTCCGTCGCACAGCTCTGTAGGCGTGGAAGTGAGCGTAAGCACCGTCGGCATAAGCACCAACAGCATAAGCCGCCAGCCCAGCTTTATAGCCGCGTAAATACCGTTTAGGTAAATATGGAATATCCCCCACTCGGCAAGCGGCTTGGCGGTAGCGTCGCTGTAAAACACCATCATGAGCACCGTCGTAAATACCAAAATTACTATAATCAACCTAAGGCTTTTAAGCACCTTAAGTATAGGTACGCGGGACAGCAATATCGTTATCAGCACAAACAGAGTCATAAATCCGAACGAAAAAAAGCTGTCGCAAAAGAATACCGTAACCAAGTACAGTATAAGTATAACCAGCTTGAACCTCGGGTCGGCGCGGTGAACGAACGACGACGCGGGATAGTATTGTCCCATACTGACGTCACGCATTTTCGGTCACCGCCTTTTTAATTTCCTCATACAACTCTGTTTCGGTAAGCACCGACTTATCCACACCTACGCCAAGCGCGTTAAGCTTGACGGCAAGCTCGGTAACGAGCGGAAGCTCCACGCCGCAGTTGCTTAAAAGCTCCTCCGAACCGAAAAGCTCGCGCGGCGAAAACACACCCATCACACGACCGTGCTTTAGTACCGCAATCTTGTTGCAGTACTCGGCAATCTCGTCCATGTTGTGCGAAATCATGACAACCGTCGGACAGTCGGCCTTTATGCGCAAAATCAAATCCATAATCTCGCGCTTTCCCTTGGGGTCGAGTCCGGCCGTCGGCTCGTCCAGCACCAGTATTTCCGGATGCATGGCAATAACGCCGGCAAGCGCGACACGCCGCTTTTGCCCACCGGACAGCTCGAAGGGCGAACGCTCGGCAATCTCCTTGCAGTCCAAGCCGACGAGCGCAATGGCGTCCCGCGCGCGTTGCTCGGCCTCAGCGCTACTTACGCCCAAGTTTTTTGGCCCGAACATGACGTCCTTCAGCACGGTATCGGCAAAAAGCTGGTGCTCGGGATACTGAAAGACCATGCCTACTTTGGCGCGCAGTTTTTTTAGATTAACCTTTTTGGCCGACAAATCCATGTCGTCTATAATAATAGCGCCGCTGTGCTTTTGTATTTTGGTCAGCGCGTTAAAGTGACTGACCAGCGTGGACTTGCCCGCGCCGGTACTGCCTATAATGCCGAAAAAGTCGCCGGTTTCTATCTTAAGGTTAACGTCAAACAGCGCTTGCGTGGTGAACGGCGTTTTGGGGCTATACGTAAACGAAAGATTCTTTACCTCTATCATTTTTTGCCCCCCTTGGCCGATATTGCCGCAACCGCCGCCGCAAACTCGTCGGCAGTCAGCGGACAGCCTACGCCTATTCCGCCGTCGTTAAGCCTACGCGCAAGCCGCACGTAAAGCGGCAAATCCAGCCCCGCGGCCTCAAACACCTCGGGCGTGGAAAACAGCTCCTTGCCGCCGTCCGCAACTACGCTACCATTGTTAAGCACTATAATTCTGTCGGCGGCCGCGGCCTCCTCCATAAAGTGCGTTATCATAATAACGGCCATGCCCTCGTCGCGGTTAAGCTTTTTAACGACGTCCAAAACCTCGCGCCTTCCGTTGGGATCGAGCATGCCCGTCGCCTCGTCCAGTATCATAAGCTCGGGCTTGATAGCCAGCACGCCCGCAATGGCGACGCGCTGTTTTTGCCCGCCGGACAAGCGGAACGGCCCGCTCGTCGCGTGCTCGCTCATGCCCACGCTTCGTAACGCCCAGTCCACGCGCTCGCGTATCTGTTCGGGCGGCAAGCCCAAGTTTTCCGGTCCGAACGCCACGTCGTCCTCGACTATCGTCGTAACCATTTGGTTATCCGGATTTTGAAACACTACGCCGATTTTTTTGCGAATATCAAACAGCGCCGACTTCTCCTTGGTGGACTTGCCGTCAACCAACACCTCGCCACTGTCGGGCGTAAGCAAGCCGTTGCACAGCCGCGCAAGCGTAGACTTGCCCGAACCGTTGCAACCGACCAGCGCAACGAACTCCCCGCGCTCTATCGAAAACGATACCGACTTAAGCGCTTGAATCAGCTCGTCGTCGCCGCCGACGTACGAATATTCAACGTTGTTGAATTGCAAAAACGACATAACCGCATTTTAGCATTTTTACCACGCTATGTCAATTATTTTGGCAACCCACAAATTCCAAGCAAATAAAAACCGCCGTAGGCGATGCCTTGCGACGGTTTTTAAGTCGGTTTGGATTATTCCGTTACGCAACTTCGGGCGCCGAAATATCGGGCGCGCCCGAACCGGCACCGCCTACGAATCCGAGTATGAACTCCGTAGCCGCGTCGCGCGCATACGCCGCAATCGCGTTCCAGTCGTCGTTGACGTACACCAAGGTAATTCCGTACGCGTTGTCGTCGTCGCCGTCAAAAAACACGAACGCAGTAAGCGTAGTGCCGAAAGGCGAAATTCCGGCATTGATTAAATTGGAAACCGCCGCGTCGCCGAACGCCGAATTTACGAGTTCCTTGTCAAACACGAACGAGCTCGTCGCTTGATCGAACTTGAATGCGCCGTCTGATTCGGGGAATATCTGTTGTACCATGCCGTCCGGCGTTTCTTTTTTAAGATAGAAGCTTGCCACGTTCACAGTTTTACCGCCCGTTTCAAAGTACACCGATACGTCGCCGTCAACGTAGTACGTGAGCGCCGCAATCGACGTTACGTAGCTTTCGGCGGGGTCGCAAGCGATTACGAAATCCTCGGTAGCCGTTTTGTACTCGTCTATAACGATTTGCACGGTAGCGCGGTAATCGTTGTCTGCAAGGTACGAACCCTCGGCAGCATTGCCCTTGTAGTTGTGCGCTACGAGATTATCCAGCTTAATGCCGGTAACTTTTTCGTCGTCGCCAAATGTGAGCGTAAGCGTAGTGGTAGCTTCGGTCAGCTTAACGCCGCTTTTTATCACCGTGTAAAGGTCGGCGGCTTGGGCGTTGTCCGCAAGCGCCATGTCTACAAGCACCTTTACTTGAAAATCCTTTGCCAAGCCCATCAAGCCGGCAATACCCTTCATGCCCTCGGCTATATCGGCGTCGGTAACCTCATCAAACAACATCGCGTTAAGCAAGCCCATGCCGAGCGCGGCCATGCCGTCGCCCGCGCCTTGGTCGGGCAAATCCGCTTCACCGGCGCCGTTGCCCTCGCCTTCCGCTTCGTCAAGCTCGGCGGGAATCATATCGCCCAAGCTTTGCATGATAAATTTGTACGCACCGGCAACCAGCTTGTTGAGCGGGCGCGCCTTAGCGGAGGCAACCATTTGCTCGTCAAGTTCTACGCCCAAGTCGGCAAGTATAGCTTCCACGTCCATCCCCTTTTCCTTAAGCAAGCCGAGCACGCTGTCGACGGTATTTTCGGGGTTCTTAACGAACTCCTCAACCGTACCGTACATGTCGTCAAAGCTCTTGCCGAAAAGCATATTGCAATACTCGTTGAGCAAACTGCCAATCGTTTTATTCTTTTTGTACGCGTTTTGGATAGGCTCGATATACTTATTTACGTCGTCGGCCGCGTTTTCGGTAAACTGCAACTCATTGGTCTTTTCGTCGTAAGCGACGGTAAATTCCTTGTCGGGTGCTTGACCGTTAAGCGCGGCAACCAAGTACTGAACGTATCCGTACGCATTGGCGTAAAACTCGTTGTCGTACGCGTAGTAATCGCCGTACTTGTAATACGCATAGCCGGTAGCAAGATCCACTATGCACTCGTTATCGGCGGAAGTGAACTTAAGCTTGCTACCGCGCTTATCTATGGCAACGTCGGCCGTAAGCGCTTCGGTATTCTTGGTAGACACCGTGTACGATGCCGTGCCGGTAAAGCCTCGCGCCGTAATAACTCCGTTCACCGCGTCAAGCGCGTCGCTTAGCGATACGGTTATCGTCTTGTCGGACTGCACGGGATCCTTCTTGCCGGACTCCCCGCCGTTGCCGCCGTTATCCTCTCCGCCGCACGCGACCAGCGAAAAGCACAGCACAAACGCCAAAACGAGCGAAAGAACGGTTACTAATCTCTTTTTCATTTTAATACCTTCCTTTATAGTATTACTATACCAGTATACAATTATTACCGGCGTTTGTCAACGCACGCCTGTTGGAATTTTGTCAAAATCAAACGAAAAAGCGGCTAACGCATAAGCGTCAACCGTTTTCGTTGAAGTATCGCGGCAAAGGCTTAATCGTTCCCGACGAGTTTTCGATAGTAAAAAAGTCAAAGTCCACGTCGTCCACAAACTCGCGCGGCAAAAACTTGGCAATATTAAAGTGCACGAAGTTATACTTATGACTGGTCAATATTATGGGCGTGGGAATATCCAGCGCGCGCGTAATATCGCAAACGTATTCAAACAGCTTGTTCTCGTCAAACACGTCGCCCAGCTCGTACATGTAACTGCGCGTAATTTTGTCGCCTTTGGTGGTCTTTGCCCATATCCGCGGAAAGACCTTTGCTTTAAGTTCCTTTGCCATGTTATCCTTTTTATTATTCGTTAGCATGCTTGCCTAACCCAAGCATTTTGGCTCTTTCTCTCATACGCGCGGTGGCGTCGAGCAAACGCTTGCGTATGCGCAGCGACTTGGGCGTGACTTCCAATATTTCGTCGTCGGCCAAAAACTCTATGCAGTCCTCAAGAGTCATGCGCATCGGAGTGATTAGCCTAAGCGCCTCATCACTGCTACTGCTACGCGTATTGGTCAAATGCTTGCGCTTGCACACGTTTACCACTATATCGTCGCCGCGCGGGTTCATACCCACTACCATGCCGGCGTACACCGGCACGCCCGCGCCGATAAACAGCGTGCCGCGCTCTTGCGCGTTGAACAGTCCGTAAACTATACTGTCGCCAGCTTCGTGCGCAACAAGCGAACCGAAGTCGCGGCGGTTGATTTCGCCCTTGTACGGCTCGTAGCCGTCAAACACGCTGCTCATAACTCCCTCGCCCTTGGTGTCGGTCATAAGCTCGCTCTGGTAACCGAACATACCGCGCGCGGGGACTTTAAAGTTCATTTTTATGCGACTGCCGTGCGGAGTCATGTCTATAAGCTCGCCTTTGCGCGTGCCCATTTTACTCATAATAGTGCCCACGCATGCCTCTGGAACGTCAATGAACACGCGGTCTATAGGCTCGTGCTTAACGCCGTTAATCGTCTTTATAAGCACCTTGGGCATGCTGACTGCAAACTCGTAGCCGGCGCGGCGCATAGTTTCTATAAGTATGGAAAGGTGCATTTCGCCACGGCCGCACACCACGAAGCTATCCGCCGTTGCGCCGTCCGATACTCGCAAGGACAAATCCTTAACCGCTTCCTTGTACAGTCTGTCGCGCAAGTGCCTACTGGTTACGTACTTGCCTTCCTTGCCGGCCAGCGGCGAATCGTTTACCATAAAGGTCATTTCCACGCTCGGCTCGGCTATCTTGACGAACTCAATGGGCGTAAGGTCGGATTCGGCGCACACGGTGTCGCCTATCATAACGCCCTCTATACCGGACACGCAAATAATATCGCCTATCGACGCTGTTTCCGTATTGACGCGCTTTATGCCCTCGTAGGTAAAAATACTTACGACCTTGCTCTTGACCGACTTGGTATCGTCGTGGTAGTTGGTAAGCACTACGCTGTCGCCCACCGACACGCTTCCGCTGCCCACCTTGCCTACGGCAAGCTTGCCCACGTAATCGTTGTGCTCGGCGGACGATACGAGCATTTTGAACGGCGCGTTTTCGTCGCCCGCCGGCGCGGGAATATGCTCGATAATCGTCTGGAACAGCGGTTGCATGTTTCTGCCGCGCTCGGTAATGTTTTTGGACGCAACGCCCTCGCGCGCAGAAGCGAACACGAACGGACTGTTAAGCTGATCCTCGCTCGCGTCGAGGTCGAGAAAAAGCTCCAAAATCTCGTCCACTACTTCTTTCAGTCGCGCGTCCGGCCTATCGATCTTATTGACTACGACTATTATTTTCAAGCCGAGCGCAAGCGCGCGTTCAAGCACGAACCGCGTTTGCGGCATAGGTCCCTCGAACGCGTCCACGACGAGCAACGCGCCGTCCACCATTTTAAGCACGCGCTCTACTTCACCGCCGAAGTCGGCGTGCCCCGGTGTGTCGACTATGTTTATCTTGAATCCGTCGTACACGCACGACGCATTTTTGCTGAGTATGGTAATACCGCGCTCACGCTCGAGCGCGTTGCTGTCCATAACGCGGTCGACAACCGCTTGGTTGTCCCTAAACACGTTGCCTTGCTTAAGCAGCTCGTTGACGAGCGAGGTCTTGCCGTGATCGACGTGCGCAATGATTGCAATGTTTCTGATTTTAGCTTTTTCCATAAACCGTAAACGACCTATAACTAATGTTAATTTACGGAATAATTTTAGTACATTACGCGATAAATGTCAAACAAATTACAATTCGGAATTCCGAATTCCGAATTCCGAATTTTTTTTCATTATTTTTTCTTTTCATATAATCTAAACGCAATGGCGGTCATGTCGTCCTTGGGCTTATCGCCGGAAAGCTTAAGCGCACGTGTAACGATGTCTGTTACGGCGCTTTCCGGATTGAACGCCGACAAGCCGTTTATGAACGCCGGCAGTTCATCGCCGTCAAAGCAGTCTGCAATGCCGTCGGTCACGAGTATAAGCATTTGGCTTGGATACAATTTTTTGCTGACTATATACGGCCGCATTTCGTCCAGCACGCCTATAGGCAAGGAGCTACCCTCTATTTTCAGCACGGTGTCGGTGGTTTTGATATAGCACGGCGGCGCGCCTATCTTGATAATATCCACCGTAGCGGTATCGAGGTCGCACACGGCAACGTCGGCCGCCGAATAGTTCTCAGCCGTAGGCAGCTTTAAAAATCTGTTTACGCCGGCAATGACCGAGGCGGAATCGAACCCCGCGCGGTAAAAACATTCTATAAGCTCGACGGCCGCGCCCGAGCTTTCGCAGGCTACTTCCCCACTGCCCATGCCGTCGAGAAGCGCCGCCAAAAATCTGTCGCCTATCCGCTTAAAGGTGTAGCTGTCCCCGCTTACGCCGTCCTTAGCAACGCCGGCGCGAGCGTAAACGGCCTCGTACGTGGGGCAGCGCTTGAGTATGGCCACGCTCCAGCCCGACGCTTGAGTTTTTTCTATCGCCACCACCTCGTACCGCCGCTTCATTGCCGAGCAGACTGCGCGGCGGATTTTTTCGTGCGAAACGGTGTTGGTTCTTATCACGGCGGTAACCGCGTCGCGGGTTACGAACGCGTCGGCGCATTCCACGCCGTTATCGTTAAGCGCAAACGCCACGCGCTTTTCGGCCGAGGCGTCGAACCCGACGGGCGTAGCCTCCGCCTTGCCCAGCTCCTCCAGCACGTCCTTGACGGCGGTTAAGCGTTCGGTGACTATGGCCTTGGCCTTGTCCTCGCTCTCCTTTTCCTTAAGCCGCTCGCGCGCGCCGTCGGTTATTGCCGCGGACGCGCTAATCACCTCGCCCGCTTGCACGCACGACGAAGTGAAAAAGTCGGGTAGGTCGGTAAGTATCGCCCGCCCAGCAGTGGCGCGCTCGGCAAGCAGAGTGAACGCCGCATCGCGCACGCCTTGGTTGCACTCGCCGTGTTTGGGACAGTACGGACAAATGCGGTTGCTAAGCGAATACCCCAGCGCGGCGTAATCGGGGCGCGGCGAACCCATAACCGTCATAAGCCGCGCCGTTTCGTCGAACACCGAAGCGACCGCCAGCATGCGGTTGCCGGCGTCGTACTTGCAACGGTTGACGTAGTGCCTTAGCGCAATGTGCGCCGAGCCTTCGTAATCGAAGTAGTCGCGCACCTTTTTTACTGCGCGGCGCGGAAGTATGCAAAACAGCAGTCCGCCCGCCGCAAGCATTAGCGAGCTCCACCCGACTAAAATCGGGTCGACGAAAAACAGTACGGAAGTAGCCGCAAACACCCCTATAGCAGTAGGCACGTACACGAATCTATTAAGCCGCGAAAACGCCGGTATGGTGATAACGCACGTCATAAACGCCGGCACCAGCGTAGCGGAGGTATAACCCAAGCCGACGGCAAGCATAGCGCCGCACGCAAGCACGGCGCGACTACCGACGAGCGACAACAACAGCACGACGAGCATTGCGGGCGCAAGCCCGATTATAAACGCGCCGTACCGCGCCCGCCCAAACGCCAGTCCCGCCACGAGGAATATAACGCAAACGGACGCGCACTCCACTACGCCGAGCTTGGAGGAAAACGCCTTTTTTGCGCACCCCGAAACGTTTGCCGCAAAGTAGTAGAACAGGCACCCGATAAATCCGGCAATAACGGCGTCGGCTATAGGCGTAAACAGCGCGGAAAGCACGGCGTGTATAATTATAGCAAACATCGAAAACAGCGTTTTGCACACGCCCTTGTTGAACTTAGCAAACCGTAGCGAAACGACCCACCGCACCGCCATAACGAATATTACGGCGCCGCACGCGTACAGCCGCCATACTTGAAAGGAAAACAAAAACTCGCACAGCAAATATACCGGCGCGATAAACCCGATAAAAAAGTTGCCGGCCAGCGCGCAAAACGTTGCCGTGCCGAACGGTGATATGCCGTATATTTTTCCGCCGATAGTAACGACCAGCAGTGCCGCCGCGCAAAGCACCGCCACCGGCGATTTTTTGTCCGCTTTCACATTTTTGCTCATGCGTAGAATATAACATACACGCAAACGGTGATTTTGCTATATTTACCACAACGCTGTCGAAATAATGCGGAATGCGTAATTAAAGACGGCAAGCAAAAAGCCCTATCTTTCGATAAGGCTTTTGTTGTTGGTTTGTTGATCTACTTAGGCGCCGACGTACTCCTTAATCGTCAATTGGTTGTTTGCACCGATAGTAACGACGTAGGTTTTGCCGGTTCTAATTCCTTCCAAGTTACTGCTTTCGGCACTGCCTTTTGTGAACTTGAAGCTGATTTTATCGCCCAAAGCCGCCTGAGCCGTCATATTGGCAGTAACGGTAGGACGAGCGTTCCAATCATCTGCAAGCAGATTGCCGGCGTCACCCCAAGCCCACATCTTGTATTCGCTGAGAGTAACTCCTTTGCCATTAGCATCCGCCAAGTAAAGCGTTATCGACTGGTTGTCGGTGCCGGTAAGCACGACCTTGGTGCCTATCAACTCGGTAGTCTTTTCTACCGTGGCTTCCTTGACGAACTCCATACGCACCCAATCAGTGTACACCTTGTAGTGAACGGTGTATATGCCTGCGGGGAGCGTGGGATTAGCCGCACTTGTCTGCTTTACGCCGTTGATATGCAGCTCGCTAAACGCTACGTAATCACCCGCAGTTGCGGAAGCTTGGTTCCAAACTCTTACAAGCGTGTCGGCAGTAATCTCAAACTCAATCTTGTAGTACTCGGTTTGGTTGGTATCGGTAGCTGTAAGTTCTTCAAACTTATCTGCTGCCGTAAGGTCTTTAAGCTGTTTGTTGCCGAGAACGATATACTTGCCTACGGCGATACTGGGCGCTTCGACTACTACCTTGGTTACGGTAAGCTTGCTTCCGTCGAATACAAGCTTGTAGGTACCGGTTTCTTTGACCTTGATATTATGATCGTTACCTTTTGCGTCCTCTACCTGTTCACCTATGACAGTCATGGAAGTGTATCCAAGCCAAGCGCCGTTGTATACAATCTTAAACGTCTGACCGGCCGTAAAGTAAACTTCAATCTCGCCGTTTTCCGCGAACTTGTGCGCGGCGCTTTCGGCATTCCAGCCGTTTATATCGCCGGCAACGTAGCAGTTTTCGATTTTGGTTTCCTCGAGGTTTTCAGCGGTAATGGTTATCTCGCCGTCGACCAAAGATATGGTATAGTCGCCGCCTTTGGTGATTACTATATTCCGGTCACTGTCCACCGATATGAGGTCTTTGCCGCTTACGACGTTATCATAAGACAATACCTCGCCGCCCCACCTAATTGACATATCGTCGTTAGCATGGGCAAGCTTAAAGGCATTACCGGTTACCAAATGCAACGTCATGGTACCGTCTTCAAGCCTATATGCGGGATTGACAGTAGCCCACTTGTAATCGTCGTTGTCGGGCAATGTGCCTACGAGGTAGAAGTAGTCTACGTACTCGGCGTAGCTGGCGTAAATAGTCCACACCTCCTCTGCCGTCGTAACCTTGTACAGATAGAACGAATACGTGCCGTCGGCTGTAATGTTGAGCGTGGTAGTAGAGCCGTTGACCAACGCAATACCATGCGCGCCGCCGTCTACTTTAAGAGTCGCTGTAGCGTTCTTAACGGTAAACGTTACTTTGTCATTCTTGGACAACTCAAGGCGTTCCAACATGTACTCGACGGCGTGATCTACGTTCTCTGCCGAGTTGTCGGTAAGCTCATGGCTTTCCTCGCCGATTACGATATGCGCGTCGGCAATCTTTTGCCACTTGGCGTACAGCGTACGACCGGTCACGACTTTGGTAGCAAAATTCCACTCGTTGGAGCAAGCGGCTTCGGTATACCAGCCTAACAGCTTGTAGCCGTCACGCGTGGGAATTTCAGCCTCGGGCACGACCGCACACTCGCCTCTGTTGACAGTCGTCTCTATTACGGTAGCCGGAGTGCCGTAGTTCAAGTTGAAGGACACCTTAACGGTTTGACGTTCCCACTTGGCTTTAAGCGTTAAGTCGCCGACTACTTCGTCACCAAAAGTATACTCAGATTCCGTGGCGTCACCGTCGACGTACCACCACTTGAACGTCCAATATTGACGCTCGGGATCGGCCGGTTCGGCAACCGGATTGCCCTTTTCTACTTGTACGGTCGTTATCTTATCAACACCGGCCGCAACATCGTAGTTCAAGTCGAACGATACGGTATAGTACGTAACCGTTTCAAACACCGCGGTAATAACGATCTTACCGGTTTCGGCGGTCGGAAGCATGCCGTGCGTAAGTCCGGTCACCTTCGTGCCGTTGTACTGCCATTCCTTAAATCTCTGTCCCGCGGGCGCGGCGGTGGGATTTGCAAGCGCCTTGGGCGAAGGGTCGGCAATGCTGTACGTAGCGGGGTTGGCCGCATTGTTGGTGCCGCCGTTGAGCTTGTAGTCTATGGCGTAGTTGATTGCAGTCCAATGCGCGTAAAGCGTAACGTCTGCCGTGATGGCGGTGGTCGCAAATGCAAACTCCGTCGCGGTAGTATCCTCGCGCTCGCCTATCGACCAGAAAGCAAACTTGTAGTGATTTATGGTCGGGTCTGTAGCCGGCTTAACGGCGTTGCCGTTATAGTCAACGCTCTGCTCGTAATCCTCTACCTCGTCGCCGTCCACTATGAACTTGACTGCGTACTTATTGACGGCGAACTTGGCGTACAGATTGATAGTTTGCGGAACACTGCCGTCGCCATCGTTTTCGGGCAGACGCGCGTACGTCATGTGGTGGATAGGCGTATCGGTAAGACCGCTCTGTTTGCACCAGCCGCTAAACTCGTAGCCTTCTTTGCTCGGAGTTGCAAGCTCAAGCTCGGGGAACAAGTTGTCGGTTGCTTCGTACGTAGCGGGCGTGCCGTCGAGCTTGCCGTCCACGTAGTAAATGATAGTGTAGGTCTTGGAAGTCCACTTAGCGTAAATAGTGGTATTGTCCATTACCGTGTCGACGTCGAAATCCCAAACGGTAGTGCACGCGGCTTCCTTGTACCAGCCGTCAAACGTGTAGCCCTTGAGCGTAGGATTGGCTTCGGGCGCCGTAAGCTTGGTGTTGTGAACGGCCGTAGTATCCGCGGGCATACCGGCGGGAACCTTGCCGGTGCCGGCAATATTCACGTTGAACGAAACTGTATAACGCGAATTGTTTTCTACGTTGATAGCGAACGTGCAAGTACGTCCCTCGTACTTGGCTGTCATGGTAAAGTCGCCGGCAACGGTGAAGGTGCCCGAGCCGCTCATAGACTCTTTGCACTCAAACGTTACGTTGCTTGCGGGAACTTCCTCTTCGGTATCGTCGTTGAACTGCGCCTTAAAGGTGAGTCCGCTTGCATTGAACTTACTGGAAAGGTATTGCTGTGCCGCAGTACCGCTTACCTTAATGCCGGTAATCTCGCGCGCCACTACCGTAATGGTAAACGTCGCGGTCATATTGTTGTACTTGACGGTAATCGTCTTTTCGCCTACGGTAAGCTCTGTGTCGATCGCGGGAGTAACGGTGTAGTTGCTGACAGCATTGCCGGTCACTACCGCTACGTCGTCGCCGATACCCTCGTTGTACACCGGCGTTACCACGATGCCGTCAACGCTAAGCGCGTCGCCCGCTACGAATCCAGCGGCGTGCGGCTTTTCCAAGCCGTCTGTATTTACGGTTATAGACGTGAGCACGTTTTCCGCATTAACCGTTACCGAGGTTTTGCCGGTAATGGTTGCCGTGCCGTACGATATTGCAACGGCAATTCCGGTGCCCGCCTTGATAAACTTATTTTCGGCGTTGGCGTACTCGTCGGAAATAGTGAACGTCATATCGGCCGCGGTAAGCGAAACGGTATTGCCGTTCTCTTTGGTTGCGGTAAACGAAAGACCGGCCGCCGAGAACTTTTGTCCTACCTTATAGGTGCTCGTGTCGAGATTTCCGGCTACGTCCACGGAAGTGATTTGCGGTTCCGCAAGGTCGAGCGCTATTTCCGTCTTGCAAGTAGGCATGGTAAGCGTGCAACCGTCGGGTTGATACTGTTTGTAGCTTACCGTAATTTTGTCATCGTCCGCAGTAAGCGTAGCGCCGTTTGCGGGGGTCGTCGTAGGAGTACCCGACGCCTTTGCGGAAAGCGTTTTTCCGCCGTTAAAGTAAACGGTAACTTCCATGCCGGCGGTGTTAAGCTTGTCGCCTACGTATTGCGGCATAGTCGTGGGATTTTTGGTGACCTCGATCGAAGTGACCTTGTTGAGCACTGTTACGGAGAACGTCGCCGTTATAGTGGGGTCGGCTTTAAGCTTGACGGTAACGGTTACCGTATTGCCCAAGCGTAGCTCGCCAGAGGTACGGCCGACAAACTCGTATTCAAAGTCGAACAGCGATGCGTCGGTCGTTGTCGTATTCAAGCTGGTCTTGTCGTAAACGAGATTGACTTCAAGTCCGGTAGTGCTGAGCGCGTCGCCCACAAAGTACCACTTTTTGGTGGGAGCGGTCTTAACGCTTATGCTCGTGATTTGCGGCGTTTTGGCAGTGTACGTAAACTTGAACACTCCGCCCTTGTAGATTATAGTAAACACGTTCTCGCCGGCCGCGGCGGTGCTTTGCACTACGGTGTATTCGGTAGTGGCGGTGCCGCCGTCGGGTACAACGGTAAACAGTTCTTTGGTGGATTCGTCGTTATTGAGCCTATCGCCCACGTAGATATTGCTGCCCGCTTTGAGCGAAATATCGACATGAACGTACTTGTTGATAGTAAGCGTATAATTGCCGTTTGCGGGGCAACTAAACACTATGTTGTAGTAGCCGTTTTCAATCGTGTTCAGCTTGATATTATTATCGTTGCCGCCGACCATAAGGTCAATAGGCGTGCCGAGCGCGGTGAAGTTGGTGTTTTTCAAACCGTACCAACCGGCCGTACCCATAATCTTGAACTCGTCGTACTTTTTGAGGTACACGTTGGTGAACATGTACGTAGTACCACGATTGTACGCCTTTGCTTCGTTCTTGGTGGACCACTCGTTGGTTTGATTGAACCAGCCGGTAAAGTTACCGGTAAGGTACCACTGTCCGTTCTCAAGCTCAAAGCTGTCGTCCGGCGCGTATTCCTCGCCGCTCTTGTCGCTGTCGATATCGCGCCAGCCGATAAAGCCTTCCAGCGTGAGCGTGATGTAATTTTCGCCTTTTTCGTTAGTGCCGAACTCGATAGTCCACAAATCGTTTTCGCCGACGTTGTAGTCCTTAACCTTGTAGTTTTCGGGTTTATCCTCGCCGTTTCTGGTAAGCTCGATAGACATTGCCGCGGCGGGACGCACGGTGGCGTTCACGTCGTAAGGCTCGAGCCAAGTTACTTTGTTGGTCGACTTGTTGTAGTCGATAAACTTGAACAAGCTATACGTATCGTCTTGCTCGGTTGCAAGCGCAAGCTTAACGTGCTCTACCTTCCATTCCGTAGCCTTGCCGTCTTTGTCCGTTCCGGTTACGGCGGTCAAATACTTAGACGCGTCGTTATGCTCGAAGTCGCCCCAGCCGTTAAAGCCGCCGACGAGGTATCTGCCGCTGGCCGCCTTTTTGTACCAGCGCGCGTAAAGGTTGAACGTATGGGCCTCGTCGAACGTAGCCGTAGTGTTGTTGAGCAAGTTCTCGAAATCCCAAGCGTGCGTGCAAACTTCCTCGCAGTCGCAAGTAGCCGCAGTAAACCAGCCGGAGAATGCGTAGTCCGCAAGGTTGGGGTTTGCGGTGGGCGCGGTTATTGCGTTGCCGTAAACGACGGTAGCGTCTGCGGGCTTGCCGGTCAAACCGGTAGCGCCTTGAGGCACGTTGGCGTTAAACTTAACGGTGTACTCGTTGCCCGATTTTGCGTAAACGGTAATCGTCATTACGCCGTCAACGTCAACCGCGTAGTCTATCATGTTCTCGTCAAGCGTGGTCGCCGCCTCGCCGTACGCGGAGTCGAAGAACCAGCCGTCAAAGTAATAGCCTTCGGCAAGCGTGGGTTTGGTATTAAGCGTGGTGGCCGTGTCCGTCACCTTGTAGGTAGTGGGATCGGTGGTGGTAACGCCGGCACCGCTGTAAACTATAGTATAGTTGATTTCCGTCCACTTGGCGTAAATGGTTTTGGGCGCCGTTACGGGCGTGTCAAAATCGTATTCCTTGGTGAACGTGTCGTTGTCCTCGTACCAGCCGCCAAACGTGTAGCCGGGACGATTGCACTGCGTGGTAAGGTCGCGGTAGATAGCCTTTTCGCCCTCCACGATATTGCGCGAAAATTCGCGACCGGTAACGTTGCCGCCTTCCTTGTGGTCGTGGTTGTAGTCGAACGTAAACTTGTACGTGGTCTTTTGCTCGATGAGCGCGACGAACGTTTTGTTGCCGTTCATGCCGGCAGTATTATCCACCTCGGTTTTGGTTTCGTCGCCTTGTACGTACCAGTGCATAAACACGTACGGTACTTCGATACCCGCCTTGGTGGTTACGGTAACGTCGTCCACGTCGGGCAACGTCGTAGTCGTGCCGTATGTGTACTTTTTGGGCGCGGTTGCAACGAGCGTGGCGGTGTATTCGTCGCTCGTGCCGAGGTCGTAAGTAATGTCGTAAGTATTGGCAGTAAAGCGCGCGTACAGCTTTATTTCGGTTGCCGCGGCGTTTGCGGGAATCGAATCGTAGCCGAGCTTTTCCACCTTGGTGCCGCCGGTCTGCGCGGTGAACCAGCCTATAAAGGTGTAGTAGTCGCGCGTAGCGGGCGCAAGCGTTACGTCGTTGCCGTCCGCCGTGATAGACGAGGGATTGTTGCCGTTGGTGCCGTCGTTAAGCACGTACGAAACGGTGTAGGTCTTTGCCGTCCACTTGGCGTAAAGCGTTACGCCGGCGGTAACTACGTCGTTTTCAAAGTCCCAAGCGGCAGTGCACGCCGAGTCCTTGTACCAGTCGCCGTCGAACGTAAAGCCTTTTAGCGTGGGCGCGTCCGGTTTGATAACCGTCGAGTTTTTGTCGACCTTGACGGTTTCGGGCATATCTGTTATTTGGTCCGCAAACTTAGCCGCGATATTCGCGTTGAAGTTTACGTCAAACTGCTGTACCGCGGCTTGTTTAACCGTCACCTTAAACGTGGCTTTTTTGCCGCCGAAGGTTACGGTAAGCGTCTGCTCGCGTACGCCGGTAGGGCTGTAGCCTGTTACTTCGCAGTCCGCAACCGCAACAACGGCGGAAGTGCCGTTATTATAGTACGCCGTAACTACCATACCGGTAAGATCGAGCGCCTCGCCTACGGTGTAAACGAGCTTGGTAGGCTGGGTAGTGATTGCTATACGGCTGACAACGACCGTTTCCACGGTAATGGTGACTTGCGCCGTCTTGCCGCCGTAAGATACCGTTATTACCTTGTCGCCGGCCGTAGTCATATCGGGCGCGGTAACTATTTGGAACGCAGTTACTTCCTCGTTGGTGTCGTCCGAATAAGCGGCAGTAACCGTTACGTCGGCTTTGTCAAACGTGCCGCCCACGAAGTACCTTTTGGCGGAATCCTTGAGCGTTGCCGTAATGCCGGTCAAAGCGCGGTCGGGGTCGGCTACGGTTATCGTTACGGTGGTATCCATGCCGCCGTGCGAAACGGTTATCGTCTTGTCGCCGGCCGTTGTCATATCGGGCGCGGTGTACGTAAAATCGGTAACCGGCACTTCGTTGCCGTCCGAATACTTGGCGACGACGGTTATATCCGTTTTGTTAAACGTATCGCCAACCACGTACTGCTTGGTAACCGTCGCTTGTATGCCGGTAAGCTTAACGTCGGGTAAAAGCTCTCGCCACTGCGCGTACAGATTGAGATCGGCGCCGACGGGCGTCTCAAACTTGTACGAGCTGTTGCCCGCCGCGTCGGTAGTCCAGTAATCGAAGGTATAGCCGCCGCCACGCGTGGGGTTGGACGGCTTGCTTGCCGCGACGTTAGCCTTCACCTTGTCGGTGCGGTAAACACCGCCGTTGGGCGCACCGCCGTAATTGTAATAGTACGTTACGCTGAACGTTTTTTCGCCTTTGTCAACCTTGACGTCCGAGCAAGCAACAGCAAGTCCGGCCGTCAACGCCAAAACCAAAGCAATAAAAAATACGCTTATCCTTTTTCTCATCATTATCCTCCAACTATAGTGCTTACGCACACTTTCAGTTGATACGTAATATAATACAACATTCGCCGACGATTGTCAATACAAAAATCGAAATTAGTATAATATAATATTACGCAAATCGTGCGGCTTGACACCGTTTAGGTACGGTGCTATACTAATTATATGAAGCTTATTCCCAACACGACAGACCTAACCGATATCGACTGCCATATACACAGTCCGTTCTCCCCCGACGCGCGCGGTTGCGGCGCCGACGAGCCGCAAGTAATAGCGGACAGAGTGCGGGCAAAAGGCCTAAAAGGCTTTATCGTAACCGACCACGTGGACGTAGGCTACTGGGACGGATATATAATAGACTTCGACAAATACTTCGACGAATGGCAGCGCGTGCGCGACGACAATCCCGATCTTACTATATATATAGGCTTGGAGGTGGGGTTCGATATACGGCACGCAAGCGAAACGGCAAAGCTGATAAAATCCTTACCGCTTGAATACGTTATTAACAGCGTACACAACTGGGACCATCCGGTACCCGCGCCCGAGGGCGTGCCGCCCTACCTAACGTATTTGCAAGCTATTAGGCAGTCGCTGGACGCCGACTACGACTTCAGCACGATCGGGCATATTGGGTTTTTGGAGCGGTATATCCACACGCCCATGCAGTACGCCGAGTACAAAGACGTTATGGACGATATAATAAAAACCGCCGTAGCTCGCAGAGTGCGGATAGAAGCGAACACCAACGCCCACTACCCGCCTTGCACCCCGCGCGAGGACTTTTTGCGCGCCTACAAGGCGGCCGGCGGAGTGCGACCGGTACTCGGCTCGGACGCGCACACCTCGGACAAAATCGCTCAACGCTTTGCGGAAGCCACCGAGTTTTTGGACGGCGTATTCGGCAAAGACTAATAAGCAAACAAACCGCAAAACAAAAAACGCACCCGTAAGCACAATGCCGCACGGGTGCGTTTTAGTTGAAATTCAAGCGGTTATTCATTAGCAATCCATATAGGGTAAACTTTCGCTTTGACTGTAGTGTTTTCCATGAATGCAATTTGTTCTATCTCTTCCGCCGTAGTGATTGGTTCACCATTGGGAGTTGCAGAAAATCCACCGAGTGTATAGCCGTATCTATACGGAAGGTTGTCGACATGTTCCTCCCAATTTATGACTACTTGTAAATTATAGTTAACACCCAACAAGCCGCCTATCGTATAAGAAATCGAATGTACATACGCATATCCGTCGTCGTAATCTATTTCGCAAGCGGGCGCAGAATACGTACGCGTTCCCATTGAACCTAAACATACGCACCCTTCCGGGATAGTAATACTGCGCGTGCCCGATGCGTATTTGCCTTCACTGTCATAAACATAGGAAATTGCGCTGTACCCAAGCTCGATAATCGTATCCGGTAGATACACGTACTCTAAGTATTTACAGCCATCGAAGCATTGAGCTCCTATCCAAGTAACGCTTTTTGGTATACGCAAAGCCGATTGCGTATCTTTACCGCTAAACGCACTTGCGGCTATGCCGGTAACGTAGTCTGGGATAACTATATTGCCGCGGCAACCGAACATAAGCACGTTGTCGCTTTTGCGTATAATATGCCCACAGTCGTTCTTGTATATGAGATTGCATTGATCTACAATAAACTTGTCTATATTTTCGGAGTAACGAAATGCGTTTGTTTCTATTTCAGTCACGCTTTCCGGTATTTGAACATGTTTCAAGTTAGAGCCACATATAAAATATTGGGTAAGCTTTTTTACGCCGTCGGGTATTGTTAACTTCTCAATCTTGTCAGAGTATATTGCGTCTTGCGCTATTGTATCCACATCCGACGGGATTGTGCTGTTTTCGTTAGCAAAGATAACTGCATTATCTTCCTTGCGTATCAGACAATTGCCCTCGGCATAGTAATACGGATTGTCGGCGTCTACCGTTAAATCGGATACTCCCGATTGCCTAAACAACATTGAGCCTATAGTTGATACGGATTTAGGTATGTTTACCGTCTTTAACTTTTCGCACTGCGGAAACGCTTGTTCCCTTATTTTTTCAACAGTATCGCCGATTATCACTCTTTCGAGGTAAGCACACTCTCTAAATGCAAAAGAGTCTATTATCTTAACTCCAACCGGAATTGTTACGCTTGTTATATCGTTGCAACCTTGAAATGCACTGCTACCGACTTCCGTAACGGGAAGCTCGTTGTACATTTGCGGCAAAATTATATCACCCGACGCCTTGTTGCATTTTTTAATTTTGTATTCGTTTTTGTTAGTTATCAATTCCATTGTTAAGGAAATCGGCGCTATCGTCAACAACCTTGACCAATCGGAGTCGGAATAATATTTGCCGTCCCCCAGTGCCTTTACCTTTACTTCAATCGTTTTGCCTTTCTCTATAGCAAACGCTATGTCAAATGAATTCTCGGTAGTTTGGTATTCTACGCCGTCGACGCTTACTGTAAAGTTTGTATACCGCGAGTCATTATTCCAAGCAATCGAGCTGTCGTCTCTATATGGCCAGTCCGGTGTGGGTAACTTTTGCGGCGCACCGTCCGATTGTCCGCACGCAACAACAACCGCTATGCACAACACGGCAAGCAATGTAACTACTGAAAACGTGAGTATTAGTTTTATACTGTTGTGTTTAGCCTTCAAAATAATAATCCCTCCTATCACTTTCACCGATTGTGTCATCTTGATCGGACAAAGGCAAAAGCCAACTTTCATCGCTTGTGGGTTTTATTGTAATATCACATCGACCGCCCCAGTTTCTTATTGCATACCAATCTACGGTGTATATATCGTCAAACAAAAAGTAAGCTACTATGGGTGCAATAAAGCTTACCATGGCTTGATTATCCATGCCGGCAATATGCATATTTCTTTCATCTTCCATAGTACAACAAGTGCTATGATCCACAAACATATATTTGTTAATCTTATCCTGCAAGTCAAATTCATCCTCTAATTCGATCAATATTCTACGCAAATCATAGGAATCATCTCCGTAGCGCGTGGAACCGATAAAGTAATAGAAGTCGTTCTCGCATTTCTCCATAAATCTATCGGGTTCAAGCGCCCAATAATACATAGTATTTTTTGTTAAATCATAGAAAATTTGTTCGCCGAGATAGCACAATACTTTTATATTTTCACATTGCAAAAGATTTATGTTAGTAGGATATGCGCCAGAAATCGGTAGGTCGAGCGTTTTTCTTATGTGTGGGATAAGCATACCGTCTAAAAAACCATATCTACTCCCATACTTTTCGCAATCAACCTCGCCATATTTGTCGTATACTCTTTTATATTCATTTTCTGTATATGTACAATATATACTATCTCCAGATATAGCATATGCTGACATGCTTCTATCAAGTATTATAGTTGAATTACTTATCACACCACTCGTAAAAGAAGCCAAAACGGTTTCGGTAAAAAACGAATAAATGTCCGTATTTACATGCACGTCCACAAGGTCCAAAAACCTATTGTTTTCATCTCTATCATTAAAATGCATTTCGTCGGTATTGCATATAAACATAATCCTACAATTATTGTTTTTCAATGTCATGAAGTAGTCGTACAATTCAGAAGTTGGCCGATACGACATGATGTCCGAAAACTGAAAGGGCATCATATCATTTATCTCATAAATTACCAAAGCGTTTTGTATAGGGTAAAATTGTAATTCTAATGGCGGATAACCAAAGCGTGGCTCAACAGTACCCAAACGCCATGACGTTCCGTCCATCGCAGCCAAATCATAATACCTAAACTCATTAAACACGATATGCTGCTGAGCATATTTATTAACCCAGCCACGCAAAAAAGTTTCTACATAGTACTCGGCACTCGAATTGTCAGTTAGATAGTATATGTTCCTGTAACAACTAGCGGTGCAAACGTGGTCGGGGTCGATAAAAAATTCTTCCTCGTTCCAACCGTCAGCCGAAGCAAAGGTAGGACGCGCCGTCCAAAGCGCAGTCAGCAACAACACCAACGCGGTGATTATCGCGCTTATGCGTGATTTCAGTGATAGTGTTTGTGTTGTCATGTTTTATTCCTTCATAAAAACAATTTTAACGCAAACGGCGTCGCAAAACAATTGCGACGCCGTCGTCATTGGAATAATACTAACATATGCTTTTATTCTTGTCAAGAGTTACCTAAAAAATAAATTTAAGAAAATTTTTATTTTTTGGAAAAATTTTACAGACTTTGTTGGTATATGCTACGGATTTCGGTCTTGTTCAGCACCTTGTAGCCGCCGTCCATTATGAGCGTGCTTTCGGTTATGCCGTCCAGCATTTGCTCGGTCGCGCCAAGCTCGGTTATGTTCATAACGAGGCCTACACTCTTCATCCAGCTTTCCATTGCGGCAAGGCCTTGCTCGGCGGTCTGCTGTTCGGTCTTGCCGTCGGGGTTGACGCCCCAAACGTTTACCGCGTACCGCGCAAACTTTTTCAGTCCGTACGGCATGATATATCTATAGTACGGCATGGATACTGCCGCAAGCGTCATGCCGTGCGTGGCGTCGGTGTGCGCGCCCACCGCTTGGCCGAGCATATGCACCTCCCAGTCGGTGGTCTTGCCCTTGGCGACGAGGGTGTTCAGCGCCCACGTGGCAATCCACATAATATTGCTTCGCGCCTCGTAGTCGTTGGGGTTCTTTACCGCTATATTCGCGCTGTGCACGAGCGAGCGCAACAGCCCTTCCATTATATAATCGCTGGTATTGTCGTCCTCGCCCGAAAAATACTGCTCCAGTATATGCGACATTATGTCGTATATGCCCGACACCATTTGGTACTTGGGCAAGGTGTAGGTGAATTCGGGATTGAGTACGGAGAACTTGGGAAACACGTTCTCGCCGAACACGTGCCCTATTTTCAGCTTTTGCGAATGGTTGGTTATAACCGAGCCGCCGTTCATTTCACTGCCGGTGCCGACCATGGTCAGCACGCACCCGACCGGAATAATATTGCAAGACGGCTCCTCGAATCGAATAAAATACTTTTCCCACGGATCGTCGTTGCAGTGCACCGATACCGACACAGCCTTGGCGTAGTCGCAAACCGACCCGCCGCCGACGGCGAGTATAAAATCGGCCTTGGCTTTTTTTGCACGCTCTACACCCTCGTTCAGCTTGTCCGAAGTGGGATTGGGCATTACGCCCGCGTCCTCGAAAATATTTTTGCCGTTGGCCTTGAGTATGGCAACAACTTTGTCGTAGATACCGTTCTTTTTGATCGACCCGCCGCCGTACACAAGTAAAACGTTTTTGCCGTACTTGGGCAGTTCCTCGTTAAGTCCGTCCAGCGCGTCCTTGCCGAAGTACAGCTTGGTCGGATTGCAGTACGTAAAGTTTCCGAGCATAATGTATCTCCTTGAAACAAGTAATAGGTAATAGTGAATAGGCAAAAATGTTGATTTTTAGTTTATTTGCCCTCATCCGAGCGCTTCGCGCCCACCTTCCCCCAAGGGAAGGTAATCACTCTAAAAAATCATCCCAATTCTTAATTCTGCATTCTTAATTCTGAATTCTGAATTATTCTACTACAAATATAAACGAATACACGTCTTGACCGCCGTCAAAGTCGTAGAACTCCAAGTCGGTGGTTTTGCGCACGTGCGCCGCCACCTTGGCAACGTCCTCGTCGGTCGCGCCCTTGCCGCGCATTGCTATGATAACCGCCTTATCGGTCTTGTCTATTTTGTCTATAAGATCGCAAGCGGCGCCTATCATACTGCCGTTGCACGCAAGCAGCTCCTTGCCGGCGAACCCCAAAAAGTCGCCCTTTTTAACATTCATACCGCCGACGTGACTGTCGCGCACGGCGTAGGTAACCAGTCCGGTTTCCACCGTGCTGACAGCCTCCTCAAACGCCGCCTTAATCTTTTCCACGTCGTCCGCGGAATAGTCGTGCATAGAAAGCGCCGAATACCCCTCTGCAAGCGTTTTACTGCCGATAACCACCACTTGCGATTTGTCGTACAGCTCCGCCGCTTGCTTGGCGGTAAGGATTATATTCGCGTTGTTGGGCAGAACGAATATCACTTGCGCATTGACCTCGTCGAACGCGGCGATAAAGTCTTGCGCGGACGGATTCATAGTCTGCTTGCCGTCCACTACGTAGTCTGCGCCCAGCGACTTGAACTGTTCTATAATTCCGTCGCCGTCGGCCACCGCAACGCACGCGTACTTCCGTTCAGTCCTTTTGGGCGTCTGCCGCACGAACCGATTGCGCACCACGACCTCGGTATGCTGAACGGACATGTTCTCCACCTTGACCGCCACGAGCTCGCCCACGGTAAGGCAGTAGCCCAGCACCTTGTTCGGCTCGAAGGTGTGCACGTGCACCTTTATGCGCGTGCCGGTTTTGAACGCGACTATCGAGTCGCCGCCGATAGATTCCAAATACGATATAAGCGTTTTTACGTCGTAACCGACCGCGTCAGTCTTATTATTGGTCAACTGCACAATAACCTCGGTGCAGTAGCCGAACTTCATTTCGCTGTTTTCGTCAAAGTTATCCGCGCCGGTAGTTGCCGCAACCTCCGCGTGCGCATGACCGACTGACGCGCTGTCGGCAGTGCCGAGCAACGCGCGGTTCATGCCCTCCACTATGTACACGAATCCGGCGCCGCCGCTGTCTATAACGCCCGACTCCTTGAGCACGGGCAACAGCTCGGGCGTACGGTCGAGCGCCGCGTACGTTTCGTCAATAAACACGGCAAAGTATTTGTCGGGCGTTTGGTCGTCGCCCACCTTGCTCGCGCCCTCGGCAGCCTCGCGCATAACGGTAAGGATAGTGCCCTCGGTGGGCTGAACCACCGCCGCGTACGCTTGCTTTACTCCGGCGGCAAACGCCGCTTTAAGCTCCTTTATTCCCGCTTGCTTTACGCCCTCGAGTCCGCGCCTAACACCCTCGAAAAACTGCGAAAGTATAACGCCGCTGTTGCCGCGCGCCGACAAAAGCATGCCATGGGCAAGCTCTGCCGCCACTGCGGAAATATCGCCGCTGTTCACCGCCGCGAGCGCGTTTATTCCGCCCTCTATGGTTCGCGCCATATTCTCGCCGGTGTCGCCGTCGGGAATGGGAAAAACGTTAAGCTCGTTTACCGTTTGTGCGTTGTTTCTTAAGTTTACAGCTCCGCTCTTGACCATATCGGCAAATGCGTAGCCGTCCAGCTTGTTAATAGCAGCCATTAACTCACCTATATTATTTATCTATAGTAGCGTACTGATCGCCGAACGCGTAAAGCGCAACCGTTTCGGGGCCAACCGACGCACCGATAGTCGGGCCTATTTCGTTGATGTAAACTTCTTTGGGATTTATCTTTGCCTTGACTTGCTCGGCAAGATAGTTTGCGTCGTTCACGCAGTCGGCGTGCGCGACGAAAACCGTTTGCTCGGACGCGGGGAATTCCTCGTCGGTAAGCGAAGCCGCAAGCATGTTGACGATTTCGTCAAGCGAATTTTTACGCCCCTTAACCTTTTTGACGGCCTCGTTTTCGCCTATCTTATTGCTGATAAGAATGGGCTTGATGCCGAACAGATTGCCGAAGAACGCTGCGGTAGCCTTTACCCTACCGGCGCGTTTTAAGTACGACAAATCTCCGATAGCGGCAAACTGCATTGCTTTGGGCGAAATAGCCTCGGCATGCGCCGCAACCTCCTCTACGCTCGCGCCGAGCGCGGCAAGCTTGGCCGCCTCGATAGCCACAATCAATTCGCCGCACACCGAGTTTTTGGGGTCGACGCAAATTATCTTTTGATTGGGATATTTTTCCATTAAGAGCTTTGCTTCCTGCATACCGAGGTTGTACGAACCGGACAGCGCCGTCGAACACGCAACGTACACTATGTCGTAGCCTTGCTCTAAGTACAGCGTAAACACGCGTTCGAATTCGGGGCCGGAAACCTGCTGGGTTATTATGCGCTTGCCGGCGCGCATTGCGTCGTACATATCTTTAAACGTGAATATGTCCTGATCGCAAGAGGCCGGCACTTCCTTGCCGTCCCACACAAGGCTCATAAGAGCGTAGTCGAAATTGTATTTTTCGCGTAATTCTTTGCAAGGATCTGCGCAAGAATCGGTAATGACTTTAACTTTGTTCATAATGATTTTCTCCTAAAAAAGTATGCATGCATGCGGTCACAATAAACCACACACATGCACATAGTACCAAATACGTTACCGTTTGTCAAATAATTTATGGAAGTAATCAATTTACCGGCACGACTGCGCGCTTTGATACAAGGTAGGTCGCAGTAAAGTACAGCGCGTATACCGCAAGCATGACAACCGCAATTATTCCCGCCGCCACCGCAGTCTGCGTCGCCGCCATAGACAGTCCGGCCGCCGAGGTCAGCGAGGAGCAAACTATTCCCATAGGCAAACCGAGTATAAACGGAAAGGCAAACGGCAAAGCAAAAAACGTAAATATTTGCATAAACAACGTGCGTGACATATCCCTCCGACTTGCACCTATACGCGACAGCGTGATATACCGCTGTTTGTCGTCTGATACGCCCGACAACGTTTTGAGCGCAAGCATGGCCATTGCCAAGAACATAAACACTACCGCTACGTACAGCGCCGTAACTATCCATACGGCGTTGTCCATATTCATCGTCAAGCGCGCGTACTCGCGTAGTCCGTAGTCTGTCGTTGTGTAATATATTATCGAATCACCCGCACCGCTCGTTTCGTGCGATACCATCAGCTCCTCGTGCAGTGCTATTGCATCGTACCGTTTATTTTTAAGCGAGAACACCGTGCCGTCGCTGTACTCTTTCATTCCGTCCGTAGCGCCGTCGGGCACTACTACCAAAAAATCGGATACGCCATGAACGGGCAGCGAGCATTTGCGAAAACCCTTATAGTCCAGCCGTTTACCGCCGAGGGTAAGCCCAGCCGCAGAAAAATCTACTTTTTCGCCGCGCTCATACGAAACTATCATAAAGCCGTCGCCTAACTTTACCGGCTTGTAACCTATTTCGCCGTAAATGCCGTTAAACGCACTTTCCTCTATATACATGTCTTTATCCGCCCAGTAGCCGGCGCCGTGCGCGTTGGCAAAATCAACTACGTCGTGCCTATTGGTCGTGTATACGGTAAAGTCCACTCTTTTCTTTATCGGCGAATACTTTTGCACAATTTTTTCCGCTTGGTCGAAGGTGATAGAATCTTGCTCTGTTTCGATGGGGAGGCTACGTCTAATCGACGCTTGCACGTCAAACGGATAGTTCGTATCGAGTATGGCGTTGGTTTGTATTTGCATAGTAAAGGAAACGTTGGTGCCTATAACCGCAAGCGTCAGCAAAAACGCCAGCATACCGATAAGCACCGAGCTTGCGCTTAATTTACCCGAAAGCTGCCTAAGCGTAAAGATATTCGCGCCGCGGCTTTTAAACTTTTGGGTACGCATAAGCAAACCTATAACGCCGCGGGAAAGCCCTACGTGCAACACCACTACGCACACCGCAAATACCGCAAGCATAGCTACTATCAACGCCGGTAGCTTTATACTGTTGCTTCCCGCGACCAACGCAACCGCCGTTTTGGCGAATACGATTATACTTACTATTATACCCACCAGCGCGGCGACGGCGATTACGCACCACATAATAGGGTAACGCACAGCCTTTTCGGTCTTTTTTGCGCCGTTCAAAAGATTATATATACTTACCCGACTGAGGTATATTGCCGACACCGCAAAGGACAGCGCGAATACGCCGAGCACCAGTCCTACGGTGAGCAGTAAGCCGTTAAGCGAATACGAAGCAAAGCTGAAATTTATATCTATGATATTTACGATAATCGCCATCAGCCCTTGGTATAACCCAAGACCCAAAAGCACGCCGGTAGCGAGCGATACAACGCACAGCAATACCGATTCCACCAAAAACACGAGGGCCATATTGCCACGAGTCATGCCGAGCGTAAGATACGTGCCAAACTCGCGCTTGCGTAGCTTTAGCATAAACGACGTTGCGTAGCCGAGCACGAACGCGACGATTAGCGAAATAGCTACGGTTATCATTATAAGCACGGTGCGCATGTTTTCCAAAACATCCGCACGCGCCAAAAGTTCTTTTTCAAATATCACACTGTTGAATGCGAACATCAAAGCAATCGTAAGCGACACCGTTATAAAGTATATAAGATAGTTGCCCAGCTGTCGCTTTACGTTACGGAATGCGAGCTTAGCGAACATCTCCGTCACCTCCAAGCGCCGACGTTACGGCAAGGATTTCGGAATACATGTCTTGCCGCGACTTGTTGCCGCGCACGAGCTCGCTCCAAATTTTTCCGTCCTTAAGGAACAGCACGCGGCTTGCGTAACTGCCTACTACCGAATCGTGCGTTACCATAAGTATGGTCGCGCCGAGCTCGGCGTTTATCATAGTAAACGCGTCCATCAGCAGTTTGGAATTTTTGCTGTCCAGCGCGCCGGTAGGCTCGTCGGCCAGCACGAGCGCCGGCGACGTGATTAGCGCACGCGCACACGCCGCGCGTTGGCGTTGCCCGCCCGAAAGCTCGTAAGGGAACTGCTTAAGCTTTTCGACCACGCCCAGCTTTGTCGCAATATCGTTCAACAGCTTGTCGGATTCGGCCTTGGGCACTCTTGCAAGGTTGAGCGGCAAAACTATATTTTCCTCAATCGTAAGGGTATCGAGCAAATTGTAGTCTTGAAAAATAAAGCCCAGCTTGTCGCGCCTAAACTTGGCAAGCGCCGCGTCCTTGCAGTTGCAAACGTTTTGCCCGTCCAGAATAATATCGCCCGAGCTTACCTTGTCAATCGTGGCAATAACGTTGAGTAGCGTGCTTTTGCCCGAACCGGACGCACCCATAATGGCAACGAACTCGCCCTTTTCCACGTCCAGCGAAATGCCGTCGAGCGCCTTGGTAATCGCTTGCCCGCCGCCGTAATACTTGGTTACGTTTTTTACTTCCAAAATTTTTTCCATGTCGTCCCGCGGTTGCGGTACCTCCTTGTTTTGTAACCTAAGTATATCACGGCTATACGCGTAATTCCATTACGCTATCTTAACGCAACCTTACGATTTTGTAAGATTGGGAAATACCATAGTAAACGCGGTACCCTTGCCCAATTCCGACTGCGCGGAAAAGTCTATATCCAGCCGCTTGCAAATTTCGGACGAAACGTATAGGCCCATTCCGGTACTGCCTATACGCCTACCCTCCGCGCCGGTGTAGCCGCGGCGCATAATAAGCGGAAGCTCGGACGAGTCTATGCCCACGCCGTTGTCGGAAACTTTGAGCGTGCCGTTTTCCGCAGTCATCGTAATATGACAGCCGGCACAATATTTGGCGCAGTTTACAAGCAGCTGCTTTACCACGAACCCGACCGCCTTGCCGTCTGTATGCACGGTAAAGCCGCCGTTGATCTCCACGCTTATCTTGGCGGCAATCAGCAGTTCGCGCTGGCTCTTTACCGCGTCGTCCAGTGTTTTGCGAATATCGGTAGTGCAAATAACGGTATCGTTTTGAATACTGCGCAGTCGCGCGTAGTACAGCGCGGTGTCGGCAATATTATCCGCACGCTTAAGCTCGCGTTTAATCTTGGTAGGCTCGCCACCGTTGTCGCAAATTAGCGAGCACGCGGTAAGCGGCGTTTTAAGCTCGTGTATCCACTGCTCCACAAACTCGCAGTACTCTTCCTTTTCTCGCTCCGTCCTTTCCGCTTCGCCTATCGCCGAACGCGACACAGTGCTCATAACGTCGTAATACTCGCGCTCCACGCCGTCGCGCGGCTTGGGCAATATTTCGCCCAATAGGTATTTTTTGTCAAGCTCGTCGCGGCTTTTTTGTAACCGCTTAAGCCTACCGTTCACAACGGCGTACCCCGCGGCGTAGCGAACGATAACCGCCGTTACGAAAAATCCCTCGCTGCCCCAAAGCAGTACCGCGTTGGCGCCGCATAAGTATGCAAACACTCCCCATAGTATTATAGCAATGCCGACGGCGCACAGCGCTATCGCCTTGCTCGCCAAGTAGTCGCGCAATCTCACAGTCGGTACCCCACTCCGCGCACCGTGCGGATAAAGTCGGTCGCGCCTATGGATTTAAGCTTTTCGCGCAAGCGGTTTATATTAACGTACAGCGTGCTTTCGTCCACGTACAAGCTGTCGTTCCACAGCTCGTCCATAATCTCGTCGCGGGTTATAAGCGGTTTTTTGAACATTGCCGCGAGTATGCGCGTTTCGTTTTTTGTCAGTTCTACCGACGCGCCGCCGTAGTACGCGCGCATATCCGATATATCCAGCCGCAAGCCGCGCTGCTCCGTAGTACCGTCCGCGCGACGGTTGAGCAATCGCGAAATGCGCATAAGCAATACCGAGGAATTGTACGGCTTGCGTATGTAATCGTCCGCACCCACGCCGAACCCTATAATCTCGTCCTCGGCGCTGTCCCGCGCGGTTAAAAATATAATTGGTATATCCGTTTGCTTGCGCATTCTCGCGCAAAGCTCGAACCCGCTTTCTTGCGGCATGTTTACGTCAAGTAGCGCAAGGTCGCACGGCAAATCGGACACGACGGCGTAACCGTTGTGCTCGAGTAGTGACGTAAGCTCGTTCCTGATGCTGTCATCGTCTTCCCTTACGAGTATTTTGTACATAGTCCACCTATAACGAATGGGCGTTACTTTTTGTCCGAATCGCCGTCGCCTTTTTAAATTTCTTCGATGTACGACACACAATCCAATGCGGAAAGGGCCGATACTATTTCCTTGTGAGTTTTCTTTTTGAGCTCTTTATCCGCGACGGTTAGCGCAATGGTATACACGCCCAAACCGCTATTGGCATACGCCGGATTGATTTCGATATTATCTATCTTCAGTCCGAACTCACGAATTGTTGCCGTAAACTCTTGCAACAAGTTTCTGCCTTTTAATTCGAGGTGAACTTCAAAGTGATTCGACTTGCGTTTCGTTATCTTTTCGAGCTTGGTAAACACAGTCAAGCTGAGCATAAGCACGACGAAGGAAAAGAACGCGACCGTGTACAATCCCAAGCCGAGAATGACCGAAATAATAGAATCCGCCCATAGCCCAGCCGACGTGGTCAAGCCCTTTAATTGATTTTTGGAGCTGAACAAAATAGTATTCGAGCTGATTATAGCAATACCGATAACCGTAGCCGCCGACAAAAACGGAATGGTAATGCCGTATACGCCGATTAAAAACAAGTCCGCAATCGCCACGACGGTAGAAGCAAGCGATACCACTATAAACGTTCTAAGTCCCGCCGCATGACGGTTTCGCGCACGTTCGCACCCAAGCACTGCCGCAAAGATTACGGCAACAGCTATCTTGAATGAAACAGATCCTATATTAACGCCTTTGGACCATTCGCCCAAAATATCCGCAAACAAGTCGTTCATAATAATCACCTTCTATTTTTAAATTTACGCTTCATATATCCGGAAATCGTGTCCTCATCCGTTTCATACGGATACGCGTCCGCGGCCGCCACGGCATCCATAAACGCCTCTTCTTCCTCCGACCTTGCGTACGCCTTTTTTTCTATTTCCGACTGTATTTGCAACAATCGCGCCTCCAACGTTTCCACCTCGTTCGGCTCTGGTAAACTCACATCGTCTGCGCCGACTTCGGCTTGTTCTGATTTAGGTCCGTACGACCCCGACAAATACAGCGACAGTTTGGCGCATGCCGGACCTATAAGCTCGTACAAAATGCTCGACGACAGTATTACCGTTTGAAGCATGCTTCCCGCGTCCCCGCCTAATAATCGCGCGCCCAATGCCGCAAGTCCTATGGAAACTCCCGCTTGCGGCACGAGCGCCATTCCTAAGTAGTTGCGAACCTTCGGTTGCTTTTTGACGGTTAAACACCCTACGAACGCACCGAGATACTTGCCGGCAATGCGCACGACAAAGTACGCTATGCCGATTACAAGCAACGGTATTCCGCCGAGCCCCGTGCCGAAATCGAACAAAACGTCCAAGCGGAAGCTCAATCCAGACCGCACGAAAAACAACAGCAATATCGGCGGAGAAAAGTAGTTGAGCTGTTTAAAAAGCTTTTCGTCGTTCGATACGTTTACGTACACCGTGCCCATCGCCATACAACCGAGAAGCGGCGATACGTTAAGCGCCGCACCTATTCCGCAAATTGCGAATATCAGTGCAACGGAAACGATCAAACGGTTATCAGTCGAGCGCTTACGCATAAGCAGTTTAAGCAAAAACCCGAATACAATTCCAACGCCGACGAGCACGATATTGTACGCTATCGGCAATAAAATATCCCCCGCGGAAAGATTTCCGTCCATAGACGCAAGAGCAACGGAAATCGCTACCGAAAACGCTATCAAGCTTACGACGTCGTCAAGCGCCACGACCGAGAGCAGAGTGTTTACAAAATCGCCCTTTGCCTTGGTTTGACGAATGGTCATCATTGTGGAAGCGGGCGCTGTTGCGGATGCGAGCGCGGCAAGCACGAGCGAAAACGCAAATCCCAACCGCAGAATGAAAAACGTCAAAATAAAAACAACGACCGAAGCAGTGAGCGCTTCAAACAGCGTTATAACCACAACCTTGCCGCCGTTCTTTTTGAGCGTGGAAAACTTGAAAAACTCGCCCACGCCAAACGCAATAAACGCAAGAGCAATATCCGAAATAAAGTCTGTTCCCTCAATCACCGCAGACGGAATCAAATCAAGACAGAACGGTCCTATCACGATTCCCGCAAGTATGTACGCCGTTACGTTAGGTAGCCTCAACAGTTTTGTAATTCGCGTAAATAAAAACCCGACGATAAGCATAAGCGCAATCGAAATTATGATTACGGGAACGCTCCCTGCCCCGCCGAGTGTTTCATACAATTTATTGAGCATTATTCCACCGAAAACTGTTTGAAAGTAAGTATAGCACAACGTCGTACTATTGTCAATATCAATCTAAAAATTGCGTATAGCGCTCTATTATATTGTAAAGTTCACTACGAAAACTACCGTTACTCGTCGTCTTTTTTGTCGTCGCCTTTTTTAATTTCGTAGCCGAATATATCGTATTCGGGTTGAGTATTCTCGGCCCTGCCGTCCGAATTTTGTTCGGCTTTTTTTTGCTTAATCAGCTCGGTTTTGGTTAGGCTTGCGGGAAGCTTTTTCAGCACGGTAACCGCCGTCGCGTAAAACATAAAGTCGAGCGAAACGAGCACCGCCGTTGCAATAACGGCAAGCACGGCGTAGCCGCCCACCTTGCTCACCCACGCGTTGACGTTTATATCCAACCCAACCGTAAGCACGTTGGTTGCAATAAGGTATACCACGCCTATGGTTAGATTGAAAAAAGCTATTACTGTCACCACGCGTATAAGCGCCGTTTTCCACTTAAAGTAGGACAGCTTGTTAAGCGGTACCGAAGCCACGCCGTACGGCGCAAATATCAATACCAGCATCAGCCACTTTACGGTAAGTCCGCTCATAAGGAACATAAGTCCTATCGACGCCGCCGCGCACAGCAAACCGTATACCATACTGCCGCGCTTACACGCCAAAAATATGCAAAATGCCGCTAATAATAACGGCATAAAGCTAAGCGGAAGATACGCCGTGGCGGCGCACGCTATTACGGCAAGCGCGGTACATACCGCCGCCGTCGTTAATTTTTTGGTCTGAACCTTCATTAGCAGCAACGCATTGCATTGCAAAGGCAATCGGTTAGGCAGTACGCACAGCAACAAGTGGATAGGCAGTTGGACATATCCTGTGGCTGCGTGCCGCCGTAATCGTTGTACGGAGGTTGGTTGTTGTACTGGCCGCCGTAGTTGTTGGGATTGGGGATTTGTTGGGCTTGACCGTTAGTCCCGCCTTGACCGCCACCCATAGCAAGGTTAAGCTTGTCCAGCGACGACTTGTACTTGGCGTTGTCGGGGTCCTCGCGCAGCGCCATTTCCAGCTGAGTTTTGGAATCGGTCAGCCACTCGCGCTTGTAGAATATAATAGCTTGCATGTAGTGCCATTCGCCGTTGCGGTTTTGAATGCAGTCCAGCATGTCTTGCGCCTCGTCGTACTTGCCCTGGCGGATAAGATCGTCCACCGTGGCAAAGTCCACCGGCGCGCCACCGCTAACGTTGTCGCGACTCAAGTCTGCGGAAATCAAGGTCCACGCTTCCTCAAGCTCTTGCAGCTTGCGCGCGCCCTCGTTGCCCTCCTCGCCCGAACGGAAGCGTTGCTCGCCGTACAGATCGTGAAGCTCTTGATATTTGGCTTTTATAAGTTCGGGATCGGCCGATTTGTCCAGTCCCAAAACCTTGTAAGGATCTTTCATAGTCAACTCCTTTAGACGCGCGGACTTTTAAGCTTCTTTTCCGAATTAAGTAATTCCTTCACCTTGCTCGACAGTCCGTCGAAAACTATATTGCGGATAAGCGCGTAGCTTTGCGTAAACTTCATTGCGCAAAAGCATTCCCGCGCCCGAGCGCATACGCCGTTAAAGCAAAATTCAAGTTCTGCCTTGTGCTCGGCAATAAAGCTTTTTCTGTCCTTAAACCCGCCGTACGCCACCAAAAACGGATTGTACCGTTTGTGCTTGCTGTCCTCGGTTATATCGTCCAGTGCGTCGGCAAGGTAAACGAACTTGCCGATATTATAACACAAACCTTTTAGATTGTCATCTGTTTGCACGCCCAAAATCAGCTCGGGAAGTTTTTTGAGCAACGCCGCAAACGGATCGGCCGCGCGGTCTATGCTCGGCACGTTTGATTGTTCCACTTTGCGCTGTGCCGCATACGCTTTTTCTATAGCTTCGTAAATTTGCGGGTACGCCTTTTTTGCCGCGCGAAACGGCTTTTTCAACGCCCGCCGTACCACCCTATACTTAACGCCGTCGCCGTCAATCACGCCGTCGTCCGCCTTTTGGTAGGACAGCAAAATATTTGCGGCAACCATTTTTTCGAGCAACGGATTGGGCTGAAGTATGGCTTTCCGTTTGGGATTGAGTATGCACCCATGCTCCTCTATAACCACGTTTTGCGCGGCGTAGTCGTGCAACAGCGCCGAAAAAAACGCAAAGTCGTAGTTGGTGGTGAACCGCGGCAGATTGCCGTACAGCACGCCGGTCTGACAGCACATTCCGCAATAGAACGATCGGTACAGCACGAAGTCGCTTGCCCTAAGCGTCGATTTGTCGGGAACTACGTAGCCGTACATTACACTCGCACGAACCCTATTTTTTTGTAGACCTTGTCCAGCGTTTTGCGCGCAATATACGCCGCTTTTTGTGCGCCGGACTTCATAAGCTCGCAAAGCGCGTTATCGTCGGCGCGCAGTTTTTCGTACTTTTCGCGTATGGGGCGCAGAGCCTCTACCGTCGCCTCGCCCACGCGTTGTTTAAAGTCGGCGTACGAGCAGTTTGCAAACTCGCGCTCAGCTTGCTCGATAGTAATATCGTTGACGGACGCGTAAATGGTCAGTAGATTAGTTATGCCGGCTTTGTCCTCGCTCGCCTTAATCTCGTTGCCGCAGTCGGTAACCGCGCGCTTAAACTTGCGCATAATCGCGTCGGGCGTATCGAGGATAAAAATAGATCCGTCGCCCTCGCCCTCGCTTTTGCCCATTTTTGCGGCGGGGTCGGAAAGCGAGTGTATGCGCGCGCCGTAGGTCGGTATCTTGCCGACCGGCACGGTAAATGTGGGACTGTAACGGTTGTTAAACCTATTGGCAATCGTGCGGCAAAGCTCGACGTGCTGAAGCTGATCATCGCCTACCGGCACTATATCCGCTTGGTACAGCAGTATGTCCGCCGCCATAAGCACCGGATAGTCGAACAGTCCGACGTTAATGTTGTCGGGATTCTTTTTGCTCTTGTCCTTAAACTGCGTCATGCGGCTGGCCTCACCGAACATCGTGTAGTTGTTGAGTAGCCAGCTCAGTTCAGCGTGCGCGGTAACGTGCGATTGCATAAACAGTATATCGCGCTCGGGATCGATGCCCACGGCAATAAGTAGAGCAAAAAGGCGCTTGCTGTTTTCCCTAAGCTCCTTAGGCTCGATTGCTACCGTTATGGCGTGCAAGTCGGCAACGGCAAACAGCGCGTCGCAGTTTTCGCCCATAGCACCCCAGTACTTCATAGCGCCGAGGTAGTTGCCCAGCGTGGGATTGCCGGTGGGTTTGATTGCGGAAAACACGCGCTTGCGCTTTTCGGTATTTTGCTGTAAGTTCTGTTCGTACATAATGCTCGTTTATATTATTGAATTTAGTTTTTGCAATACCGCTCGGTCAAGAACTCGATTATATCTTGCGGCGGTATAACGTCGTTATTTATCTGCTTGGCCGAATACACGGCTATCAAGTCCTCGGGCGCGGGAAGAGCGGTAACGTCCTCCATTCGTTGCATAAGCTTTACGCCGTCCGTGGGAACCTTTTCGCCGAGCGCGGTCATTACATGCTTGGCCAATCTGTACGGACTGGCTATGGAAAGAACTACCGTGGGGTGCACGAACTCTCTATCCACCGCCACAGAATACGCCGCCGCGGTATGCGTGTCGGCAAGGTAGCCGTATTCCTCAAACAGATCGAATATCATATCGTACGCGTCGTCCATGTCGGCCGTGGCGCCGGCAAGCACGTTGCGAAGCTCGTGTATCTCGTCGTCGGTAACCGCAAATCTACCGCTGTTCTCAAGCTCGGCCATTCGCGCCGCAGTAAGCGCCGCGTCGTTGCCGCTAAGGCCGAATATAAGCCGTTCCAAATTGCCGAGTAGCGGCGCGTCCGGCCGATTGCTCATACTGTTTATGTCGTACCCGCCCGAATTGATAAAGTCTATCAACGCGGTAAAATTGGTGGCCGCTATTGCCAGCTTGTTTATGGGCAGGCCCATTTTGGACGCATAGTAGCCGGCTATCATGCCGCCGAAGTTGCCCACCGACATTACGAAGTCAACCTTGTCGCCCGCCGCAATCTCGCCAGAATTTACGAGGTCGCAGTACGCCGAATAGTAGTACGCTATTTGCGGCACCACCGTGCCTATGTTGACGGAATTGGCCGACGACAGCGCTATATTATTCTCGCCCAGCGCGGCAATCAAGTCGCCGTCGGTAAGCGCGGCCTTTACCGCCGCTTGCAACGTATCGTAGTCGGAGTCTACGCCCACGACGGTCACGTTGCTTTGGTCGAGGCATTTAAGCTCGGCCAGCTGTAGCTCGTTCATTCCGGTCAGCGGGTAGAACACGCAAAGCCGCGCGTCGTCGGCGCCTATAAACGCATTGGCCGCCGCCGTGCCTATATCGCCGGCAGTGGCTATGGGTATAAGCGTAGTCGACGTTATATTCTTTTGCGCCTTGGCGCGCCTAATCAGCTCGGGCAGCATTGCCAACGCCAAGTCCTTGGACGAATGGCTTTTGCCATGCCACAGCTCGCTAACGAACGCGTTATCGTCCACCTTGACGGTGGGCGCGGGGTCATTCTCGGCTCCAAACGCTTGCTTGGCTATGCCGCTTACGTCAAAGTCGAAAAACGCCTTTAGCGTTTTGGTAACGCGCGCGGCGTAGTCGAGGTCGAGCATATCCGCATAGCTAAGCGCGGGCAGCTCGCACGGCACGTACAAGCCGCCGTCCGGCGCAAAGCCGTTAAGCACCGCTGTCGCGCCGTCCACACGGACGGTCGCGTCGCGGGTGGAAGTGTAATTAAGCATTGATTATATTGAACTTGTTAAAGAAGTTGGGCAGTTTTTCGCCGGACACAGTAGCGGTAAACTCGGTGTCGGTAAACTTTTCCATAGTGTCGAAAATGGGCTTAAGCGTTTCGGGATCGACGTTGAGCAGTCTGTTAAGGCCGTCGATAAACACGTACTGAATATCAAAGTTGGTAGCGAGCATGCCCTTTAAAAATCCGCTAAGCTCGTACGTATTGCGCACGCCGTAATCCGCAACGTTGACGAACCGAATATTGGCGTTAAGTCCGAGCGACTGATTGTTGTCGGTAATGAAAATTACTTGACCCGTAGCCTTGTCGGCGGCGGCGTTGGCGGCGTCCATGACGCGACCGGTCTTGCCCGTTCCTTTTGCACCGTAGATAACAGAAATCATAATGTATACACTCCTTTTATGGTTATTTGTCTTTTAATTGGGAAATAAATCCGCCTATGGCGTCCAGACCGCGCTCAATATCTATCTCGGACGCGGCGTACGACAGCCGCACGTAGTCGGGTGCGCCAAAGCTTTCGCACGGAATAACGGCAACCAGCGCTTGGTCGAGCAGTACGGACGCAAAGTCGAACGCCGAACGTATGCGCTGTCCGTCCAAATGCTTGCCTATAAACTTGCTTATGGACATCATTACGTAAAACGCGCCCTTCGGCTCGATAAAGTCCACGCCCAGCCGCCGAAGCCTAAGCATCATAAGCGCGCGCCGCGCGTCGAAGGTAGCCTTCATTCCCTCCAAAAACGCCTCGCCGTGAAGCTTGTCGGTAAGCGCCGCAACCGACGCGTACTGCGCTATGGAGTTGGCGTTGGACGTGCTGTGGCTTTGCATGCTCGACATGGCGTAGGCAATATGCTCCTCCGCCGCCGCGTAGCCGACACGCCAGCCTGTCATAGCGTACGTCTTGCTCAGTCCGTTTATTACGATAGTGCGTTCCTTAAGAATATCGGAGTACGCCGCTATGGAATGGTGGCGGCGCTCGTAGGTAAGCTTTTCGTAAATCTCGTCGGACACGACAAAAATTTCGTGCTTTTCTATCTCGCTCGCAAGCGCGTTAATCTCACTACGCGTGTACACCGCGCCGGTAGGATTGTTGGGGTTGTTCAGTATAAACGCCTTGGTCTTGGGCGTGATTGCGGTCGCAAGCTCGGCGGGCGTTATCTTAAAGCCGTTTTCCGCCTTGGTCTGAACGAACACCGGCACGCCGCCCGCCATCTTTACTATTTCGGGATAGCTCAGCCAGTACGGCGAGGGAATAATCACCTCGTCGCCCACGTTGAGTATTGCCATAAACGCGTTAAACAGAGAATGCTTGGCACCGTTGCTCACCACTATATTGGACGGCTCGTAGTCGAGCGCGTTGTCGTTTTTCAGCTTTTGGCAAATCGCGTTTTTCAGCGCGGGCATACCCGCCGCCGGCGTATACTTGGTAAAGCCCTTATCCAAGGCCTCACGCCCCGCGTCTACTATGTACTCGGGCGTAACGAAGTCCGGCTCGCCCGCCGCAAACGAAACCACGCGCATACCGTCCGCTTTCATTTTTTTCGCTCGCGCCGTAATTTCCAAGGTCAACGACGGCGAAATCTGTTTTGCGCGTTCTGCTATTTTCAACGCCTTTTCTCCTTATAGCCTAAGCAAGATGTTTTTGTATATTATACACCATTAGTAACGTAAAATCAAGTACCTTAGCTAATTCGGAATGCGGAATTATAGAGCGGCGCAAGCGCCTAATAGAATAGATAAGAGATAAGATTGAATAGATAAGAATGTAGGAAAAAAATTTTATTTAATTAAATTATGGCGGCGAAGCCGCAGTCCGCCACTATTCACTATTCTCTATTATCTATTCACTATTCAACGTCGCTCGGCAGTCTAAAGTCTGCGCGCGGCGAGAATGATACCGAACCGATTTTTACGCCGTCGGGACTGCACGAACGCTTGAACTGCGCCGCAAAGAACCGCTTAAAGAATGTGTCTATAGCCTTTTGAATTTGATCCTCGGCCACGTCGTAGAACGCCGTTTTAAGCAAGAATTCTATCTTTTTGCGGGTAAAGCCGTAACGGCAATAGTAGTACATAACGAAGTCCAAAAGGTCGTACTTGCCCAGAATGTCCTCCGTCTTTTGCGCAATCTTGCCGTCGCCGTCGGCCGGCAAAAGCTCTGGCGAGATGTCGGTGTTCAGTATATCTTGAAGCACCGCCCTAGCGTCGCCGCCCAGCCGCTCCGCCTCGTACGCTACGAGGTGCTTTACCAGTGTTTTGGGCACGCCGGCGTTCACGCCGTACGACGACATGTGATCGCCGTTGTACGTGCACCAGCCGAGCGCAAGCTCGCTCATATCGCCGGTACCTACTACCAAGCCGTTCTCTTGATTGGCAATATCGAACAGCGTCATGGTGCGCACACGCGCTTGCGCGTTTTCGTACACCACGTCCGTCTTGGTATGCTCTATATCCACAAGGTGGCGGTTTACCGTGTCCTTAATATCTATTACTTTAATCTTAACGCCCAGCGCGGCGCACAGCTTTTCGGCATTGCCCTTGGTGCGCGCAGTCGTACCGAAGCACGGCATAGTAACCGCCGTAATCTTGTCCTTGCCGACGGCGTTGTTGCAAACGAGCAACGCGAGCGCAGAATCCAGTCCGCCCGACACGCCTACCACCAGCGAGCTCGCATTGGTCGAAGCAAAGCGCTTTTTCAGTCCCGCCGCTTGCATTGCAATAATCAACTCGGCGCGGTACTCAAACTCGTCGGTGGGCAAAAACGGATAGCGCGAAATTTGGCGACATATGCGTTCGCCGCGCATTTTGTCGCTAAGCGCAAAGGTAACCGTCGTATACTTTTTGTCCGTCGGCTTTACGCCAATTTTGCGGCGGTCGTAAATAAGCCGCTCTATATCTATATCGCACATCGCGTTATCGCCGTCAAACGGATCGCTGTCGTCCAGTATGCCGCCGTTTTCGGCTATTACGTTGTGACCGGAAAACACCATATCGGTGGACGATTCGCCCGCGCCAGCGCCCGCGTAAATATACGCGCAGTGCTGTCTGCCCGACGCGCTTTTTATCAACAGCTCGCGGTACTCGGCCTTGCCCACCACCTCGTCGGAAGCCGAAAGATTGGCAATTACGGTCGCGCCCGAGCGGCACATATGCACCGACGGCGGAATATCCGCCCACATATCCTCGCAAATTTCACAGCCCAGCACGAGGTCCGGATAGTCCTTGCACGCAAACAAAACGTTGCCCATGGGCACGCCGTAAACGACGCTCGTTTCCACTCCGTCAAAGGCGGGCGTAAAATACCGCTTTTCGTAAAACTCGCCGTAATCCGGCAGTTCGGTCTTGGGCACTATGCCCAAAATCTTGCCGTCGGACATGACTATAGCACAGTTATACAGCTTGTCGCCCTGCCTTACCGGCGCGCCGACTACTACTACCATAGACGCAGGCACGGCCGAAGCTACGGCCTTGACCGCCTTTTCCGTTTTTTCCAAAAGCTCGTTGGTAAAAAACAAATCGCCGCAAGTGTAGCCGCAAACGCACAGCTCGGGAAACACAGCAATCTCCACGCCCGCACCCACCACGCGCTTTATCATCTTGACTATCGCCTTGCCGTTGTAGTCGGGATTGCCCACCTTTATTTCGGGCGTATACGCGCCTACTCTTACCATTCCGTGTTGCATAAAATTTTACCTCGGTTATTCGGCTATTATAACTCCATCACGCGTAAACAAAACTTTTGCCCGCGCTATATCTTGCTGGTACAAATCGTCCTCGGTGCGCTCTATGTGTGCGCGTTTTTTTACGCCCAGCGCGTCGAGCGCGCCGTTAAGCACGCTTTTTACGCTCGGGTCGCCCATCGCCAAAAACACGTCGTCGGGCGAAACGAACGCAATATATTCGTCACGTTCGCGCACGGTAACGCCGTGCAGTAGCAATCGCATAACTCGCGCCGAAGCGGGCGCGTCCGACTTGCGCAAGATGCGCACTACGTTGCCTTGCAGCTCCAGTCCTTGCTCGGCAGTAGCCTTTAAATGCCAAAACTCGCCCTCGTCGGCCGCGGAAACGGTCGCCTTGCCGGACGGCGTATTGTTAGCCCGCGGGGTTTGTGCGGAACGCATAGGCGCCGGCTCGGGAGGCGGAGGCGCGTCGTATATATCGGGCGGCGGCTCGGGTTCGTAATCGGGCACGCCGCACGTAGCTTTAGGCTGCGTCGGCACTATGGGCGCGGTAGACTGCTCCGGCTTTTGCGCGGCCGGCGTTATAGGCTTTGCCGTTTGCTCCGTAGGCTTGGGCGGTTGAACGGCGCTCGCTACTTGGTTATTTTTTTTTTGCTCCGTGGGAAGCCCCACGGAGTTTTCCAGCGCAGTAAGTCTGCGCAAAATATCGTCCTCTCTTTGCCCGCCGCACACCGTTTTGATGAGTGCAGTTTCCAAAAACACGCGGGGGTTGACCGAATATTTAAGTCCGTTTTCGGCGTTGCCCAGCTCGGTGAGTATGCGCGAAATCTCAGACATAGCGTACTTGTCGGCCGACTGCGCTATGCTCTGCACGGTGGCCTTGTCGGCGTTTATCAGTCCGACGGCGACCGCCTTGTCCTTGCCCACCGACTTGCACACCAACACGTTGCGGGTGTAGTCTATCAGCTGACGGCACACCGCCGACATGGACTTGCCGCTTTTTACCAGCTTGTCTATTACGGTAAGCACGCCGGTAAGATCGCGCGAAGCGGTGTTATCAAACAGTCCGGCTATGGCGGCGTTGTCGCCCGCGCCAGTAAGCGCAAGCACGACCTCGGGCGTAATCTGCTCGGCCGCGGAAGCGAGCGTATCGGCGACTGACAACGCGTCGCGCACGCTGCCCTCGCCCAGCCGTGCAATTTCCTCGGCGGCCTCGTACGTATACTTAATGCCCTCCGCGTCGTAAATACGCGCTATGTGCTTGGCAAGAATATCGGTGGGAACGAGCCTAAAGTCGAACCGTATACACCGCGACAGAATGGTCTGCGGCAGCTTTTGCGGCTCGGTGGTTGCGAGTATAAATATAACGTGTTCGGGCGGCTCCTCTATCGTCTTTAACAGCGCGTTAAACGCACCGCCCGTCAGCATATGCACCTCGTCTATAATGTACACCTTGTACTTGCACGCAACCGGAAGGTATTTTACCTTTTCCCTAATATCGCGCGCGTCATCCACACCGTTGTTGGACGCGGCGTCCATTTCTATAATATCTACGTTGTCGGCGGCAAGCTTTTTGCATGCCTCGCACTCCCCGCACGGACTGCCGTTTACCGGATGCAAGCAGTTGACTGCACGCGCAAAAATACGCGCACACGACGTTTTGCCGACGCCGCGACTGCCGGTGAACAAATACGCGTGCCCGATACGGTTAAGCTTAATCTGATTGGTCAGCGTGGTGACGATCGGGTCTTGCCCTATAACGTCCTCAAACCTTTGCGACCTATACTTTCTGTACAATGTAGCCATATACCTATAATATCATTAAACGCCGATAAAATCAAGCTTTTTTTAAATATAGCCGTGCGGATTATATCCGCACGGCTATATAGTTACTAATCGTTTTTGTTCCAAATGGCGTAAACCTTGACGTATTCCTCGCCATCCCCTATGAACGTTTCCAAATCGTCAACCGTGTTCTGTTTGGTAATAGCTACCGTGCCGCCGCGCTCTAACGCCCAACCGCCGAAAGTATAGCCCATTCGGCACGGCGAAAACGCTTTATACTCCCTTGCCGCGTCGAAAATATATTTTATAGCTGAGTTTTCTTGCTCGACAGACCCCAACAATCCGCTGCTCTTAATTGTCTTTGGAATATAATACGCAACGACGTACGGATAATTATTTTCCACTTCCAGCTCGCAGTTTTCGCTGTGGTAATAAGCGGACGTAGAACGTAAAGTCACGTTGTTATCTACATTAACGTTTTCTCCGCACACGGTAGGCGCGCAAGTGCGCTCTTCAACAGTTGCAGTGCCACCAGAATACGAGTCGCTATATGGAACAAACGCGTACTCGCCTATAGACGTGACGCTTGTAGGCACATACACCGTTTCCAGATTTTGGCATTCACCAAACGCATAGCTACCTATACTTTTTACACCGTTTTCTATAATTACAGACCTTACCTTGCTTTTGTGAAATGCATAGTCGCCGATAGTTTGCACGGCAGACGGAATTACTATATCACCGAGATCGGTAGACGCAAACGCATTTTTCTCAAGCCTCACCACGCTTGACGGAATAGTCAGCTTTTCGAGATTGACTTTCAGAAAGGCACCCTCTCCTATAACCGTCACGGACGACGGAATAATGCTCCCCGCACATCCGAGCACAAGCGTACGGTCATGTATCAAACAGTTGTTTTCGTCCCTATATATGGGATTGCCGTCTTCCACCGTTATTTTTTTAAGGCTACCGCAATCCATAAACGCATTAGTATTAACACTTTCCACTCCCGCCGAAATAACCACTTGCTCCAAATCCTTGCACGCATGAAACGTTATACTGTCTATTTCCTTTATATTATACGGAATGGTTATACTTTTCAGTCCGTAAACATAACTGAATGCAGATGAAGCAATGGCGTCGACGTCGTTCGGTATTACACTTCCCGCACAGCCGGCTACAACCCGATTGTTCGACCGCTGTATTATACAATTTCCGTCGCTTCGATAATAATAATTTTCGGGATCGACGGTAAGCTCGACCAAGTTTTCGCACTTTCTGAATATACTGTTAGTAATAAAACGTTCCACTTGCCGCGGTATATGTAGACTCGTCAAGTTAGAACATCCTTGAAAGGCTGAACCTCCTATATTTTTTAGGTACTCGGGCAATGTAATATTCATAAGCGCAGTATCGTTTTCAAATGCATAACTGCCTATTTCTTCAACTATGTCCGGCCAAATAACGTCCGCAAGCGCAGTATTGTTTGCAAATGCACGCTTGCCTATTGCCTTAACGCTTGCCGGCAATATAATGCCGGTAAGCGCAGTATTGTTTGCAAATGCACTATCACCTATTTTAACAATAGGCGTACCTTTATACGTCGGCAAAACAAACAGATTACCGGTAGCGTCTTTTCCGCCCACAACCTCGTATCCGCTACCGTCCGACAGCAAATTCAGACTATATCCGCCGACAGTTATCTTGTATTCAGTTGACCACTCGGAATTTAGGTAATCGGAATTAGAGCAATTTGCCTGGACCTTTACTACAAAGTCGGAGTCAGATGCCCCAACTTCCAGTATATCTATACATGCGTCTGTAACCTTATATTGCTTTCCGTTTATATCTACGGTGTAATAGTCGGACAGCAACACCTCATTCCACACAAAATTAGCTCTATTCGATATTATTTTCATGCACAGATTTTGCGGCGTATCGAGCTTTTGCTTCGGTTTACGATCGCTACCGTCGCAAGCACACAAGCACAGCATTGTTGCTACAACCGCACCAACTGATAACAACGCTTTAATTATATTTGATTTAACTAACTTGCAACGTTTCATAAGTCACCCAAATTTTTAACGACGTCGTCCTCGGATATTTTACTAAAACGCACAACGGCGCCGCAATTTATGCGACGCCGTTGTCTTGTGTTGTATAATATCATATTATGCCGTCTTTGTCAACGACTTTATATATTGTTCAAAAAAATATGCTTTGCGGTATTGCGTTGATAATCATACCGAGCGCGACGGAAGCGACGTACATAATTGATATAACGAGCACCGTGTTCTTTATCGATTTGTTTTGCTTGGCAAGCACGGCGTAGCCTATGCCCGCGCTCACGCACAAACCCGCTACGGCGCCGCCGAGGCTGAGCCCGCCCACCACGTACAGCTCGGTAACGACTACCGATGCGGCGCAGTTGGGTATAAGCCCCACCAACCCAGCAAGCAACGGCTGGAAGTATCCGGTAGAACCGATAAATTCCGCAATTCGCTTTTCGCCCACGTAATACACCGCCACGCCGAATATAACGTTGACTATAAATATAAAGAATATAACCGTCGCGGTATGCAACAGCGGGTGCTTAATATACAAGTCGAACACGCGCTTTGCCTTTTGCTTTTTGGTCGCGTTTTTTCCGTCCCACTCGTCCTCGTCAATGCTGTGGTGGTGACAGCCGTGTATATGCAGTTTTTCCTCGCCATGCTCGTCGCCGTGCTCATGGTCATGGTCGTGTTCATGCTCGTGTTCGTGAGCGTTCTCATGTTCATCGGAATGAACGGCTACTGCGGCGTTTTCCGCAACCGGTTTACTACGCTTTTGCATAAGCGTTTGTACGGCAAACGCAACATATCCCACGGCGAGCGCAAATATTATTTTGATTATTATTACCGGCAGAATTTTGGTAACGCCGGCGTAGCTGGACAGCATTATGGGCAGAGCCTCGTCGCTGGTTGCGACGTAAACTGCGAGCAGAGTACCAAGCGCGATTTTGCGTTTGGCGTACAGCTCGGTAGCGACTACCGAAAATCCGCATTGCGGCACTATACCCACAGCCGTGCCGATTAGCGGTGCAAACCCGCCGCTCAATGCCTTTTGAACTTTTACGTTGGACTTGTATTCCAAAATCTCGATAATAAAGTTCATTATCAGCAAAAACGGCAGTACCTTAAGCGTGTCGATAAACGCGTCCAAAAACACTTCGCCCATCAGTCACACCTCTTTTGCGCATAAGTACATTCTATTAGGTCGGCTATCTGCTTGGCGGCACGCGGACTGCGCCCGCCTTTTTTTCGCGCGGCAAGCTCGGCAACCGAGCCGTATTCGTCCCGCCACTTTATTGCTCGCGACCTAAGTATTTGCTTTAGTATATCAACAAATCCGTCGCTGTCCGGACTGAGGTACGTGACCACAAGCCCAAACCTATCGAACAGCGCAAGCTCGGCTTGACTGTACGACAAATCGTCGCGGCCGCCTTTGTCGCGGTCTATCGTGCAGTACACCAAATAGTTGTCGGGTGCGGCGTCCAGCACTCGGTCTATAGCGGCGCGGTTGGCTTGCCAAACGTCTACGTCCACCGCGTCGGCAAATATAATAAACTTTTGCTTGAGTCCGCGTATTTTCTTTACCAGCTCGGCCAGCTCGGAAATATCGGCTATTTCTATAAGCTTCAGTTTGCCGCAAAACTCGCCGGCCACCGCGCGCACGGTAGCGGACTTGCCCATGCCGCGCTCGCCGTACAACAGCGTATGGAACGCCGGCAAGCCGTCCACAAAGCTTTTGGTGTTTTTTGCTATCTCGTATTTTTCCTCGACGTAACCCTTTAGGTCGGACAGTCGCTCGCTACGCGCCGCAGTCGGCTTGAACATGCCGTCGCGGTAAGTAAAGCTGTCCCCACCGCTAAGCACGCCGCAACCGCCGCACGCATACGCTTGCAGCAGTCCGTCGTAGGTGACCGAAAATCCGCCGAACCCGAACTGCGGAAAAAACGGCGCGCCGCCGTCGTAGTCACTCGGCTTGACGAGCGACAGCTGTTTAAAGGTAAGCAGTTCGTTTTGCACTTGCGCTTTTATTTTTGGCGAAATGCGCTCGCCACGCGCCGCCGCGCGACTGAACGGATTGTCGTCTGCAAGCACGAGCTTTTTCAGCCATTCGCCGGTGCCGTCGCAATCGCCATCCGCAACGGCACGAAAAACCTCCGCCGCGCATCGTACGCGGCGTTCGGGTTCGGCGGCAATAATCAGCTCGGCAAGCGGACGCATTGCGTTTGCCACCGCGCTGTACATTGCCACCGATTTGTATTGCAAATAAAGCTTGTGCATATCGTCAGTCATAAATTTACGCTAATTGTACTACTAACTGTAAAGTTTGTCAACAACCAAACAACACACAACATCGCTTTCGACAAACCTTTTTAATGTTTGACATACTTCTTTTAAAAAATAAGTATGCAAGAAAACTTTATTGTTGTGTGTTTACAATGTGGTTAATTTTGCGTTACACCCAATCAATCTCATTTCTATTACTAATACCTCGACGCCACCTTTCCGTTTTTTTCGTTTGACAAAAACCGTCGCATAATATAGAATAACGATATGGAAAGAATATTCACCGTAGACGATATAATAGACTGCGTAAACGAGTACGGCATACTTCCGTTCTGGGTGGAAGACGGTTTTTCGGCATGGCAAATGAGCGGCGTAAGCTTTATGAAGCTGTGGAACATGCGCGAAAAAGCTATCAACTCCAAAAAGCTGGTATACGGAAAATTCGTCAACAAAAAGTCAACCTTCGTGTCGCTGGAAGCCTTCCCCTACCTATGCGCGTTGCGCCGCGACGGCTACGACTTCGATTCGCTGTCCGACGAGGGACGAGCGCCGCGCAGAGAAATAGATCTAATGTCCGTCGTAGGAACGCAACCCACGCGGTCGTATCAGCTTAAGCAATCGCTAAATCTAAAAGGCTTTGACGGCGTGGTAACGTCATTACAAAACAAAACCTATCTGTGCCTCACCTTTGAAAAAAGCTATATGGGCACGGCAATGCTAAGCCGACCCGAGGACGTATTCGGGTACGACTACGTGCGCTCGGCGTACAACCTTACCGTAGAGGAAAACGCGACCAAGCTATCGGAGCTGTGCAAGGGACTAAACGAGTTCGACGAAAAAACTCGCGCCAAAATTCTATCGCCCGCAATATAAGCGGCGGAACATAATAGAATAGATAAGAGATAAGAATTAAGGAAAAAATTTTATTAAAATTGATTGTTCGGCTATCGCCTAGACCCCTCGACTGCGCTCGGGGTGATGGGAGTGTAGGCAATGCTTTTCTATAAAAAGCTAAGCCAAACACCCCATCATTTCGACCAAAGTGAGCGAAGCGAACGAAGCGGAGAAATCTAGGCGTAGCCGCACAAACTTCTTACATAAGGGACGAACGTAGTGAGTAATCCGACACTTATCCCCTAAAACAAAAAAACCGCCAATCGGCGGTTATTTTTGTTTTACAACGTTTCGAGTTTGCGGTTAAGCTTGGCAAGCTGTTCGCGCTTAAGCTCGATTTCCGCGGAATATGTGCGGAAGAACTGAACGTCTTGCTCGTCGGGGTCTTGCTTGGTTATGAGCGAATCGATAATCGACGCTTGCGATCTGGAACGCTTGATTTCAAGCTGTTTTATTTCTTCCTCGAGTGACTTGATTTCCTTAGAAAGTTCCTTTTTGAAAGACATGTTGGTTATCTCCTTTTTGTGTTGTTAAATTTTTTATTGTTTGGAAGTATCTTGCTTACTTCTTGGTTTTGGTGGATTTTCCGGTCGTTTTGGACGCGCCTTGCTTACTGCTCTTTTTTGCGGCGGTAGGCTTTGCCTTAGGCGTTTCGGTAGCTTCGGCGGTTTCCGTTGCGGCTACCTCTGCCGTAGGCTCGGTTGCCGTTTCCGTTGCGGCTACCGGCTGTTCTGCCGACGCGGGCGTAGGCTGTTCCGCCGGTTTTTCGGTCGGTTCGGTTTTAGGTTCGACCGTAGGCTGTTCGGCGGTCGGCTCGGCATTGG